>JAOPYH010000204.1 GCA_025964715.1 Streptosporangiaceae bacterium
CATCTGGGCGGCCTGGCATCCTTCCTGCCGGCTGCCGCGACCGGGTAGGCGGCGGGACCGGACGGGTGCGACCCGCGGCCGCCCTTCAACGGACGAGGCCCAGGCACCTAATGTTTCTCTGACCTGGGCCTTTGTGTGATGTACCCCCAACGGGATTCGAACCCGTGCTACCGCCTTGAAAGGGCGGCGTCCTCGGCCGCTAGACGATGGGGGCGACCGCCGCGACGGCCTACGGCCGTCACCGGACCTGCCAAGCATAGGGGACAAGCGACCCGGACACTAAAACGATTGCGGCTCATCGCGATCTTCGAGGCGGTCCGCCCCACGTGAACGGCACCAGAGCCGCCCCGGACGGCGCCATGGGCAGGGACTGCGGAGTCGGCGATCCGGATTCGGGTGGGCCCGAAGGGGCACCTGCCGACTCCGATGGGGAGCCGGGGGACGGCGTCCGCGGAGCCGGCGGGGTGATCGGCCGGTTCTGGTCGGGCTCGAGCTTGCGTTCGATCTGCGCCGACGTCTGCCCGAGCCCGCCCAGCCGGAAGTCATCCCAGCCCTGCAGCCGGTGGGTCTTACGGTTGAAGTAGAGGATCGAGAGCTCGACCGGGGTCGGCTCCTCGCCCTCCAGGCCGCGCAGCCCGGCTCCGCCGGTGGACCCCTGGACGAAGAGCCGGGTCCCGCCGGGAAGCAGCCGGGTGGACCGCTGGTGCACGTGGCCCGACAGCACGAGAGGCGTCACGCCGTCGAAGGCCTGTCCCTCGTCGGGATCGTGGATGACCGCGAGGTCCGGCATGGTCCTCGAGCGGCGCAGTTCCTCGGCGAGCCGGCGGCCCTGGGCGGCCATCGCCGCGGCACCGACGGTGTCGTCCCGGGTGCTCTTGTCAGGGGTGAACCGCGGATCTCCGGCACCATAGATGCGCAGCCCGCCGACGTCCTTGGTCTGGCCGTCGAGCACTACCGCGTTCTTGTGCCGGGCGACCGCCCGCTGGATGGCGCGTGAGTCGTGGTTGCCGCGGATGAAGACGTACGGCACCTTCACCGTCTCGATCTCGTCGGTGAACTTCTCCTCGGCCTTGCTCCCGTGATCGGTCAGGTCGCCGCTGTCGACGATGAGTTGGACCTGGAACTGCTTGGCGACCGAGCGGATCACGCTGAACGCCACCGGGTTCAGGTGGATGTCCGAGACGTGCAGGACCCGGATCGTCGTGGGATCGGGCTCGTACGTCGGCAGGCTGGAGGTCGCCGCGTAGAGCCGCGAGACGTTGCCCACCAGACGCGCGAGCTGGGCGCGGTACTCGGAGAAACGCCGGGCGATCGATCTCGCGTCACCGACGACCTGCGGCGCGCTCGTCAGTAGTCCGGTATAGCGGGGCTCGGCCACCGATTGGGGGTTGAACGTCGCCACGGCGATCGCGCCGACGAGCCCGTAGGCGAGGAGCGCCGTGAGCCCCGACCACAGGGCGCTGCGCCAGGAGCGGAACACCAGCAGCCCGGCCAGCGCTCCGAAGACCAGCGCGAAGGCCATGGCCCGGACGGCGAGCACGATCACACCGTGCCGTACCTGTCCGCTGATCTGATTGGCCAGGCGGTCCACCTGGCCGGTGGCCTGAATCAGCTGGCGCGCGTCCTGGGAGCGGATCTCGGCGACCTGCGCCCGCAGCCGCAGCGGCCCCCAGTGGGTGTCCATCCGGAGCGTCCCCAGCGGCGGTACCTCGATCGTGGTCCCGCCGTTCCACGACGGATGTACGGACATCGCGACGTTCACGGGACCTACGGGCGTTTCCACCCGGCCGCCGAGCAGGATCCCGATCAGGCCGCCCACGAGACCGACGACGACCACGGCCAGGAGCCGCAATGTCCGCCCCCACCCTGTTGTCGCCGCCGGCATCCGCAAGCGACTGAACACGGAGATCCGTTCCCGGACACTCGCTAGCGCCACATCGCCTCCTGTCTCACGCACAATGGTGGTTGTGATCGAGCTATCTCGTGAAGACTTCGAGGAACTTGTCTCCGAGGCCCTCGACTCCATTCCACCTGAGCTGGCCGAAGTCATGACCAATGTGGTGGTGGTCGTCGAGGACGACGCGCCCGAGCCGGGGCTGCTCGGCCTCTATCAAGGCGTGCCGCTGACCGACCGGGGCGACTGGTACGCAGGGGTTCTGCCCGACCACATCTCGATCTACCGCCGCGAGATCCTCCGTGTCTGCGGCACCTTCGACGAGATTGTCGACGAGATTCGGATCACGGTCGTACACGAGATCGCCCACCACTTCGGCATCGATGACGAGCGCCTCGACCAGCTCGGCTGGTGATTGAACCGTCAACCGATCGCATTGGGTACGGTAGGTCACATAACTGCCACGCAGCGTGAGTTAATGTGTGGTAACCGCTCGGCCCGAGCGGATGTGGAGTGGGAGCAGGTGTGTCGGGAAGGCATCGACGACCGCCGGAGGAACGGGCGACGTACCGCGAGGTGTTCGCCGTCGGTGAGTTCCGCGCATTGTGGGCCGCGACGGCACTGTCGTACGTCGGTGACCAGCTGGCTCAGGTCGCCCTTGCCGTGCTGGTCTACTACGCCACGGGCTCGCCGCTGTTGACCGCCATCACCTACGCGCTCACCTATCTGCCGCCCATCGTCGGCGGGCCGATCCTGTCGGGGCTCGCCGATCTGTTCCCCCGCCGTACGCTCATGGTCGTCTGCGATGTGCTGCGTGCAGGGATCCTCGGCCTCATGGCCCTCAAGAGCATGCCTTTTGTGGCGTTGTGCGGGCTCGTCTTCCTTAGTGTGCTGCTTGGCGCGCCCTTCACTGCGGCCCGCGCCGCGCTGCTGCCGGACGTACTGAAAGGTGACAAGTACGTAGCCGGCTCGGCCATCAACAACATCACCCACCAGGCGACACAGGTCGTCGGGTTCCTGGCGGGAGGCGCGATCGTCGCGGCGATGGGCACCCGGCAGGCGCTCGCCATCGACGCGATCACGTTCGCCATCTCGGCGGTGATCCTGCTCGCCGGGGTCCGCCCCCGTGCGGCGCCCGCGGGCAACGTCCAGGAGCCGGTCTCGCTGTGGCGCAACACGCGGGCCGGTGCGAGGCTGGTCTTCGGCGACCCGACGCTGCGCTCCCTCGTGTCCTTCGCCTGGCTGTGCGGCTTCTACGTGATCCCCGAGGGCCTGGCCGCACCCTACGCCAACACCTTCGGCGGGAGCCCCGTGGTCGTGGGGCTCCTCATGTCCGCGATGCCCGTCGGCATGATCATCGGCGTGTTCTTGTTCAGCAAGTTCGTGCGGCCGTCGGACCGCATCCGCTCGATGGGCTGGATGTCGATGCTGGCCTGCGCGCCGCTGATCGGGTCGGGTCTGCATCCCCCGCTGTGGGCCGTCGTGGTGCTGTGGGCAGTGTCCGGCGCCGGGAGCGCCTACCAGCTCGGGGCCAACGCCGCCTTCGTCGCCGCCGTGCCGGCGGCCGGGCGGGGGCAGGCATTCGGCCTTGCGCAGTCGGGGATCCTGGCCGGCCAGGGCCTGGGCATCCTGCTCGGGGGCGCGGCCGCGCAGCTGCTCGGCCCTGAGGCGGTCGTCGCGCTGGCCGGCGTGGCGGGGCTGTCGGCGGCGAGCATCCTGACCCTGACCTGGACACAGGTACGCGGCGAGATCATCACGGCCTCACTCACGGACAAGGACGAGGCCGAGATCCCCGTCGCCTGACCGAAGGCCCCGGGGCCTGGAGGCCACGGGTCCGGGACGTACGCTTGGCCTTCCCGGCCCCCCGGCACCGGCTCCCGAGCACCCCGGCAGCCCGCTCGGGCTCTGACGAGAGGACCGTCATGGACCTGTTGCGCATCGACGACCAGTTCACCGACGAGGAGCGGCTGATCCGCGACACGGCCCGCGAGTTCGCGGCCTCGCGCGTCGAGCCGTACGTCGCCGAGTGGTTCGAGGCCGGGACTTTCCCCGCACGGGAGCTTGGCCCAGAGCTGGGCAAGCTCGGGTTCCTGGGGATGCACCTGTCCGGGTACGGGTGTGCCGGTGCGGGTGCGGTCGCCTACGGCGTGGCCTGTCGGGAGCTCGAGGCCGTGGACTCCGGGTTGCGCAGCTTCGTCTCCGTTCAGGGTTCGCTCGCCATGACGGCGATCCACAAGTACGGCTCGCAGGAGCAGAAGCTGGAATGGCTGCCGCGCATGGCGGCAGGCGAGGCGCTCGGCTGCTTCGGCCTCACCGAGCCCGACCACGGCTCCGACCCCGGCGGGATGCTGACCCGCGCCCGCCGCGACGGCTCGGACTGGATCCTCAACGGCACCAAGATGTGGATTACCAACGGCTCGGTGGCCGATATCGCGGTCGTGTGGGCCCGCACCGACGAGGGCGTTCGCGGCTTCCTCGTCCCCGCGGGGACCCCGGGCTTCACCGCCTCCGAGATCCACCGCAAGCTCTCGCTACGCGCGTCCGTGACCGCCGAGCTCGTCCTCGAGGACGTACGGGTCCCGGCGGCGGCGATGCTCCCCGACGCATCCGGGCTGCGGGCACCGCTCGGCTGCCTGTCCGAGGCGCGGTACGGGATCCTCTGGGGCTCGATCGGAGCCGGCCGGTCCTGCTATGAGGCCGCGGTGTCGTACGCCAAGACCCGCGAGCAGTTCGGCAAGCCGATCGGGGCCTTCCAGCTGACGCAGGAGAAGCTGGCCTGGATGGAGATCGAGCTCGGCCGGGCCGCCTTGGTGGCCCTGCACGTAGGCCGGCTCAAGGAGGCCGGGACCGCGACCCCGCAGCAGGTCTCCTTCGGCAAGCTGGCCAATGTACGGGCGGCCCTGGACGTGGCGCGACAGGCCCGTACGATCCTCGGCGCCAACGGGATCACGCTCGAATACCCGGTGATCCGGCACATGAACAACCTCGAGTCGGTGCTGACCTACGAGGGCACCCAGGAGATTCACACCCTGGTGCTCGGCGAGGCCATCACCGGCCTGTCCGCCTACCGCTGACCTCACGCGTCCGTCGCCGCCGACCCCCAGGATCAGCGCCTTTGGGACGTGGGTTAGGAGGATTCGCAATGCCGCCGTGGTGGTGCGCTGGTCAGCCGCCCGCTGAGTGTTTCATCCGCGTCGCCGCGATCCTCGCGGACCGCTTTCGAAGTCCGCACAGCAGAGGGGGTGCCTCATGAGCACAGTCACGTGGTCCGGCCTGATGGACCATCCGATCGTGCAGGCGCCGATGGCGGGTGGGGCCTCGCGGCCGGCTCTGGCGGCCGCGGTCTCCGGCGCCGGCGGGCTGGGGTTCCTCGCCGCCGGATACAAAACCGCCGCGCAGGTGCGGGAGGAGATCACCGAGACCCGGCGGCTGACCCCGCGGCCGTTCGGGGTCAACGTCTTCGTGCCCTCGCCCGGCCCCGTCGACGCCGAGGCGGTCGCGGCCTACCGTAAGCGGCTGGAGCCCGAGGCGGCCCGGCTGGGCGTGGCTCTCGGTGAGCCGGCCGGAGGCGACGACAACTGGGACGCCAAGGTGGCCGACCTGCTCGCGGACCCGCCGCCGGTCGTGGGCTTCACCTTCGGCTGCCCGTCGCACGAGGTCATCGCAGCCTTCCAGGGCCGTGGCGCCGTGGTGGTGGTCACCGTGACGTCCGTGGCGGAGGCCGAGGCGGCGTCGGCGGCCGACGCACTGTGCGTACAAGGCATCGAGGCCGGCGCGCACCGCGGGTCGTTCCGCAACACCGCCGAGCTGGGTACGGAGGTGCGGGAGGCCGGGCAGAACGCTCTGGGGGTGCGCGACCTGCTGCGGGGCCTACGGGAGGTCACGGACCAGCCGCTGATCGCGGCCGGGGGCCTGGGCAACGGCCGGCACGTCGCCGAGGTCCTCGCGCTGGGGGCGCGAGCGGCTCAGCTCGGCACCGCCTTCCTGCGCGCGCCGGAGAGCGGTGCCAGCCCGGTGCACAAGGACGCGCTCGCCGACCCCCGGTTCACCAGCACCGCGGTGACCCGGGCGTTCAGCGGAAGACCCGCGCGTGGACTGGTGAACCGGTTCCTGGCCCAGCACGGCCCGCATGCGCCGGCCGCCTATCCGCAGGTTCATCACGTGACCTCGCCATTGCGCAAGGCGGCCGCCGCGCAGGGCGATGCCCACTCCATGGCGCTCTGGGCGGGGACGTCGTTCCGCATGGCCTCCGCCGCCCCCGCCGCGCAGATCGTGGCCGACCTGATCATGTCTCTTTGAGTCCTGGCCCGGCCGTGCACTCCCGGCCGTGCCTCAGGCGGCGTCGGACCGAAGCAGCCTGGTGGCCGTAGACCGGAGGCCGTCGAGGTCCACCTGTGCGTCGGTGAGGACCTGCAGGGCCAGGTTGTCGTCCCCCGTGGCGCGGAGCACTCCCAGCAGCACGTGCCCGCTCTCTATGTGCTTCTGCTTTAGCGCGATCGCCGACCGCAGCGACAACTCCAGGGACTTCTTCGCCTGAGGCGTGAAGGGCAGATGCCCCTTGGTCCTGCGGCCGCTCTCGAGCGCGCCTTCACCGAAGCTGGCCTCGACACTGCGGCGCACCGCGTCGAGGTCGATACCGATGCTCGCGAGGGCCTGGCGGTCGATCGGATCCGCAGTGTGATCGGCCCAGGCGACCCGGCGGACGCGCTCCCTCAGGTCGCCGGCGCGCAGCCCGTGCTCACGCAGTGCTTCGCCCGCAGTCCCCTCCTGGTCATTGATGAGGCCGAGCAGCAGATGCACGGTGCCGATCCGGTTGTGCCCGAGGGCCCGGGCCTCCTCCTGGGCCGTGACCACCGCTTGGCGGGCATCCTTGTGGAAGCGTTCGAACATTCGTCAGCGCTCCTGCCTGCGTACCCGCGTACGCGCGTGCTTCTTGTGGACGGCCTGACGGCTCACGCCGAGGACCGCGGCGATCTCCTGCCAGGACCAGCCGAGGTCGCGGGCGTTGCTCACCTGGAGCGTCTCCAGCCGCTCGGTGAGGTCCCGCAACGCCCGTACGGCCCGTAGGCCCACTGCCGGGTCCCGGCTGCTCGCGTCCTGCGCGAGCTGCACTCCTTCGTTCATGCCGTCAACATAGGTTGACATTCGTTGGGTGTCAACCTTCGTTGACAGCTGCCGGGTGTCGGCTCCACACTGTGGTGGATGGGATGGCCGGGACAAAGGACAGGAGCCGCCATGCCGGGGGACCAGGACGGCCGGGGACGGCGCGGTTGGCGGGCGGCCGCGTGGACCCTGAAGGTCGCGCTCGTCGTTTTGCTGCTGTTCGCCCTCACGCACCAGGACTGGCCCCGGTTCGCGGACAAGGCGATGGTCGCCCGCGCTGTGGCCTATCCGCTCGCGGCGCTGCTCGTGCCCCTGGTCTGGTGGGTGCGTCGCCGGATGGGCCGGCCGGTGCCGTACGCCTGGGACGTCGACGCCCTGCTGGTCTCGCCGTTCGTCATCGATGTGGCGGGTAACGCGCTGGACCTCTACGACACGGTGACCTGGTTCGATGACCTCTGTCACTTCGGCAACTGGGCGCTGCTGGTCGGGGCCGTAGGCGTGGCGCTGCGGCGCGGCGCCGGCCTGCCGCGCTGGGCGCTGGCCCTGATGTGCTCGGGCATAGGCGCCATCACTGCCATTGTCTGGGAGATCGCGGAGTATGGCGCGTTCATCCTCAATACGCCCGAATCGGTGGGGATCTACCGCGACACCCTCGGCGACGAGGCCATGGGCCTGATGGGCTCCACCGTCGCGGGCCTCCTCCTCGCCGTCCGTACAGGCCGTGGGAGGGGACCGCGGCCGGAAGCGGCACTGGGGACACCCGCCGGAGCACGGCCCGGCTGATCCCGGCCGCTCGTCCGCGACTCTCGGGGCACCTAGACCCGCAGGTGCCGGGCGAGGAAGTCCTCGGTCAGACCCCACGCCCGCGCGGCCGGCTCCGGCTGGTGGAACATCTCGGACGTGTGGTTGTGGAAGGCGTGGCCGCCGTCCTCCTGGACGTGGATCTCCACGTCGGGCCGCTCTGCCACCGCGGCCTCCACCGCCGAGACCTGGTCGCGGGGGATGTACGGGTCGGCACCGCCGAAGTGGAACTGCACCGGCGAACTGATGTCGTCCAGTAGGCCCAGGGTCGCGGGAACGTTGGAGCCATAGAACGACACGACCGCGTCGAGCTTCGTCCGTGCGGCCAGGGCGTAGCTCAAAGATCCGCCGAGGCAGAATCCGAGCGCACCGATCCCGCCGGTGATCTCCGGCAGAGCGGCGAGATGGTCGTGTGCCGCCTCGAGGTCGGCGGCGCCCTGGTCCGCGTCGAACTGCGATGCCGTGGACATCGCCTCTTTGAGACCCTCCTCGCCATGGCCGGCCACGAATCCCGGCCGCACCCGCCAGAACAGGTCGGGGGCTGCCACCACGTAGCCGAGCGCGGCCAGGTCCTCGGCCACCGAATGGATGTACGGGCCCACTCCGAAGATCTCCTGGATCAGCAGGATCCCGGGCCCGCGTCCGCTCTCGGGCAGCCAGATGTTCAGGTCGAATGACCCGTCCGCCACAGTCACCGAATCCGTACGAGTTGACATGCCGTACCTCCTTGGCCCCAAGTCTCTCCAACCCGGCGACCGACCGCGCCGGGGTGGGATTCCCATGGGGGCAGGCAGCGGAGGATGAACCGGTCCCTGCCATCCCGTAGCTCCTGCACTTGCCAGCCTCATGATCGAGTCAGCGGGTGGTCTCAGGCTGTGCGGATGAGCGTGCGTGCCACTCGTCTTCGAGCATCGCGTACACGATCTCGTCCGTCCATTCGCCCTTGACCCGCTCGGCGTGCAGCAAATGGGCTTCGCGCCGCATGTCCAGGCGTTCGAGCACCCGGCCGGAGGCGGAGTTCCGGGCGTCGATACGGCCGACGATGCGGTGCAACCGGAGTTCCTCGAAGCCGAGGCGCAGCATCACCCGAGCTGCCTCGGTGGCGTATCCCTTGCCGCCGTGGTCCGGATGGAAGATATAGCCGACCTCGCCTTGGCGGTGTTCTCTGCTCGTCCAGAGCAGCATGACGTCTCCGATGACCGTGCCGGTCTCCGGGAGCACCACGGCGAGGATGAGACGCGCGCCCTCATCGTCCAGTGCCGCCGCCGCGATGCATTCCTTCAGTGCGTCGCGCACCTGATCCCGATCACGCGCCCCGAAGTAGAGGTAACGGGTCACTTCAGGCCGTGACTGGATGTCGTAGAGGTCCTCTAGGTCCTCGACCGCATAAGGCCGGAGGAGGAGCCGTTGCGTCCGGATCGGATAGTCAGGCTTGAGCATTGCTCGACCGTATTGGCAGCCGACCCCGTGTGACCAGAGATCTGCCCCCGGGCCGGCAGGGTCCTCCTCGGAGCCTCCCCGTACCCTGCCGTGGCCATCACGGCGAGCCGCCCAGCAGCGCCTGCCACGCCTGCATCAGCTAGATCAATTGTCGCGTTACCGCCGTGCGAAGGGCTCCACGATCTCGGTACTCTTCTGTCTGCGGGCCGTTAGCTCAATTGGCAGAGCTCCGGACTTTTAATCCGTCGGTTCTGGGTTCGAGTCCCAGGCGGCCCACCCTGTCTGACCTGGGCGCTCTCGGTGATCCGAGGATGCCGGCTCGTCGCTTTGTGGCGTCACAGCGTGGCCAGGACGCGCTGGAGCACTTGGACGCGCTCCCCGACCGGCCCGGCCGGTGCGACTCGGAGTGCGGCTTCCTCGACCCCAGCGCCCGGACGCGGCCCGTCCCGGTGGAGCCGTCCCCGCGGCCCGGCAGCAGCGACGACGGCGAGCTGTGGCGGTGCGGCGTCCTAATGGACCCGCACACGGAAAACAGTTCGTCTTCCGCGCCCGCCGAGCCCTCGGCCGCTACAACCCATGACCATCGACCTTGCAGTCCCCAGGGAAACCGGCCGACCACGCTGCAATCAAGAACCCAGCCGACCTCAGGGGATCAGCGGGGAGGACCGGCGCGGGCGGGCCGCCAGGCTCGGGATCCTGAGCGTCGTCTAGCGCGAGTTCGGCCGCTTCGAGGAGGCGTTGCTTTCTGCGCCGAGTTCGACGCAGCACGCGTCGGGACGTGGGGTCAAGGTGGCATGGACGGTGCTGGCGTTCAGGCCGGCCAAAAGGCCGCTGAGGAAGGCGTGGTTGATAGCGCAGACCAGGTCGGGCGCTTTGGCCGCGAGGGGGTGGAAGGGGCAGTTGCGCAGGCGTAGCAGGGTCGGGGCATCGCGGATCGGTTCGAAGCCGTGCCGTTCCAGAGTTTCGCCTGCGCAGGTGAGTGCGCGTTCGGCGCCGAGGCGGCCGGGCCCGGTCTGGCCGCGTTCGCTTTCACCGAGCCGGCGGCCGCGGTCGGCGGCGACGCGGAGCGCGGCTTGGCGGGCGCTCTCGTCTATGGTCTCGGCCAGTACGGCGTCGATCAGGATCTCGGCGAGGATGCCGTGCTCGCGTTGCGGGATGCTCACTCGGACGTCCACGTCGGTGGGCTCGTAGACCTTCGGGGCACGGCCGACCCGGCGGATGCCGGACAGGTTGGCGTAGCCGGCCTTCAGCAGTCCTGCCGCCACCAGCTTGTCGAGGTGGAACGCGGCGAGTTTGCGGGAGATGCCGACGCTGGCGGCCGCCTCGTCGCGGGTGACGGGCCCGTCAGAGCGGCGGATGAAGGCGTACATGCGCCTGCGCAGATCGTCGTGTAGCACGGCGACCGCCGCGATCGTGGAGGCATCCGAAGTCACATCTCTCAGGTTAACGCCCAGAATCGTGGGTGAAAACAGGACGACCCATCCAATTTTTAGTGGTCTGTTGACTTTCACTTCCCATATGACCAACACTCGTTGGTGAAATAGGAGGTGGGTCATGGACGATCCGCTGCATCAGGCCAAACGGCCGGTGAGCCTGCTCGCCGGCACCTACGGCCACCCGCTACACCCGATCCTCGTGACGGTGCCCATCGGCGCCTGGGTGACCAGCCTGGTCTTCGATGTGGCCTCACACCTCGTCCATCAACCCGGCTTCTTGGCCCAGGGGTCGCTGTGGCTGATCGCGATCGGTGTGCTCGGGGCCCTGGCCGCGGCCGGCGCCGGGTTCTTGGACCTGTTCGCCATCCCGACCGGCACTCGCGCGTTCGGCACGGCGCTGGTGCACATGAGCCTGAACCTGGCCGTCACCGCCGCCTACACGACCGGCTTGGTGTGGCGGCTCGGCGACTATCACGATCCGGCCGGCGTGCCGGTCTTGAAGATCGTGCTGTCAGCGGCCTGCCTGGCCGTGCTGGCGGTCTCGGGATTCCTGGGAGGCAAGCTGACTTACCGCTACGGCGTCCGCGTCGCTGATGAGACCACCCAGGCCGAGGGCTTCGCCCACCGCACCCCGTCCGGCCGGGCAACCCGCACCCGCACAGGAGACCGATCATGAGTATCGCTGCTTTGATCACCTGGCTCATCACCGCGCTCGGCGGGTTCTACCTGCTGGGCACCTGGCTGGCACGCGGCGGCGTACGCCAGCAGCAGACCAAGACGACCCGATTCCCAGCACCGGTGATCCTCGGGCATTTCCTGCTCGCCGCCGCCGGCCTTGTCGTATGGATCATTTACGTCGCCGCCGACACCAAGGCCCTGGCCTGGGCTGCGTTCATCATCTTGTTGCCCGTCGCGCTGCTCGGCTTCACCATGCTGGCCCGGTGGATCCCCCTCTACCGGGCCGGCACCCCCGCCCACACCGTGCGCGCCGTCGGCTCGACCACGGCCACTACGGCGCAGGAGCCCGCGGTGCCCGCCGAACGGAGCTTCCCCCTGCCGGTCGTCATAGGCCACGGCTTGTTCGCCGTCCTCACGCTGGTCTTGGTGCTGTTGACCGCGCTGGGCGTCGGCGGGAGCTGACGTGCGCCCACGCGCTGACGTGGGTTGCGACCGGTTCTGCTGCCCTCATCAATGGAAAGGAGACGTCGGTGCGATCCAGCTCGGCGTTGCGCGTCCTGCAGGAAGCCGACCGCGTTGATCTCGCGGCGGCCGAACGGGCCGCCGGTGACTTCCTGCGGGCCTTGGGGGTCTCGACCGATTCCGAGAGCCTGCGCGGCACCCCGGGCCGGATGGCCCGGGCGTATGCCGACCTGTTCAGCCCCCGCCCGTTCGACCTGACCACTTTCCCCAACGATGAGGGCTATGACGAACTCGTCCTGGCCCGTGGCATCCCGCTGCGGTCGGTTTGCGAGCATCACCTGCTGCCGTTCGCCGGTACGGTCCATATCGGTTATCTGCCGGCCGAGCGGATCCTCGGCCTGTCGAAGCTGGCGCGTGTCGCCGAGCACTTCGCCTACCGGCCTCAGGTGCAAGAACGGCTGACCAAGCAGATTGCCGACTGGCTCGCTGAACATCTGGCCCCCAAGGGCGTCGGTGTGGTGATCGAGGCGGAGCACACCTGCATGACCCTGCGCGGCGTCCAGGCCGCCGGCTCGTCCACCGTCACCTCCACGCTGCTCGGCACGCTGCGCGAGGACCCCCGCTCGCGCACCGAGTTCTTCGCCCTGACCGGCGTCAACCCCTGAAGCAGCACCTGCTTTCGGCCTCTAGAGCCAGAACCCGAACCCAGAAGCGACCAATGCCCAAAGGGAGGACGTGCGCTGTGGCACCCGCTGCGACGTTTGTGATCGTCGGTGCCGGTCTGGCCGGCGCCAAGGCCGCCGAAGCCCTGCGCGATCAAGGCTTCGACGGGCGGATCGTGCTGCTCGGCGATGAGCCGCACCGCCCGTATGAACGGCCCCCGTTGTCGAAGGACTACCTGACCGGCAAGAGCGAACGCGAGCAGGTGTTCGTCCACCCGGCCGCATGGTACGGCGAACACCACGTCGATCTGCGGGCAGGCCAGGCGGTGACCGCTATCGACCGGGGGGTCCGCCAGGTCACGCTGGCCGACGGCAGCCACGTCGGCTACGACAAGCTCCTGCTGGCCACCGGAGCCAGCCCGCGCAGGCTGCCCTTGCCCGGCGCCGACGCCGACGGGGTGCATCACCTGCGGCGGATCGAAGACAGCGAACAGATCAAGGACACGCTGGCCACCGCCTCGCGGGTCGCGGTGATCGGCGGCGGCTGGATCGGCCTGGAGGTGGCCGCCGCGGCCCGGCAGGCCGGCGCCGGGGTCGTCCTCCTGGAGGCCGCCGAACTGCCGCTGCTGGGCGTGCTCGGCCCCAAAGTCGCCCAGGTTTTCGCCGACCTGCACCGTGACCAGGGCGTCGACCTGCGCTGCGGCACAGAGATCACGGCCATCACCACCGACCACGGCAAAGCCAGCGGCGTGCGGCTGGCCGACGGCACCACCATCAGCGCCGACGCCGTGATCGTCGGAGTCGGGATCAAGCCGAACACACAACTGGCCGCCAACGCCGGCCTGAAGGTCGACAACGGCATCGTCGTCGACGCCACATTGGCCACCAGCGACCCCGGCATCTGCGCCGTAGGAGACGTCGCCAACGCCGCCCATCCCGTACTGGGCACACATATCCGGGTCGAGCACTGGGCCAACGCCCTCAACCAGCCCGCCACCGCGGCAGCGACCATGCTCGGACGCCAGGCCGCCTATGACCGGCTGCCCTACTTTTTCACTGATCAGTACGACCTGGGCATGGAATACACCGGCCACGTGCGACAGGGCGGATATGACCAGGTCATCTTCCGCGGCGACGTGGCCGCCCGGCGGTTCACCGCGTTCTGGTGCAACGACAACCACGTCCTGGCGGGCATGAACGTCAACACCTGGCACGTCACGGAGCAGATCAGAGCGCTGATCCACTCTAGGCAGGCCATCGACCCGCGGCGATTGGCCGACCCCGATCAGCCGCTCGATGAGCTCACCGGCCGATAGATGCCGCTCGAAGATGCTCCGCGGCGACCCGCTGACCGGACCAACCGCCCGCGACTCGAGAATCCAGCGACCGGACGGGGCGTCCGCGATGCGCCTTCAACCCGGTCTGGGGGGCTTTCGGTGTTTTAGGGTGGATGAGGATGGGTCCAACCAGAACAGCACAGGGAGGAGTCCTCTTGCTCGAGGTCATCGGAGCTGGATTCGGACGTACTGGCACGCTGTCGCTGAAGTTGGCCCTGGAACGACTCGGCTTCGGGCCCTGTCACCACATGCTCGAACTCTTCGAGAATCCCGGCCAGGTTGCGCTGTGGGAGCAGGTCGCACAGGACGGGACCGTGGACTGGGAGGAGATCTACCGCGGTTACCGGGCGACCGTCGACTGGCCGGGCGCGCGGTTCTGGCGCGAACTCACCGCGCATTGTCCCCACGCCAAGGTGATCCTCACGGTCCGTGACCCGCAGCGCTGGTACGAAAGCGCCGCTGACACCATCTTCCGCGCCGGCTCGGCGCCGGCCCCGGAAGCCGACGCCGCCATCCGTCAGATGCGGCGCGTGACCCATCAACTGATCTGGGACGGTGAGTTCGGTGGTCGCGCCGGGGACGCGAAGCACGCCATCAAGGTCTTCAACGAGCACAACGAGGCGGTGCGCCAAGCGATCCCGGCCCACCGGCTTCTGGTGTTCGAGGTCAGTCAGGGCTGGGGGCCACTGTGCGGTTTTCTCGGCGTGCCGGTACCTGACGAGCCGTTCCCCCGTAGCAACGACCGAGAGGTGTTCGCGGCCAGGGTGAGCCGGCGCTCCACCGAATAAGGCCTACGTCAGGGATGGCTCCGCGGCCCGTGGTCGTGACCGCGCCGGCCGTTCGAGTCGTCACGGTGGCGCCGATCCCACCATCTGTACTGCCAGGTCCATCCCCGGTCAGGCTTGTTCTTCGGCTTTGCCGTGGCCTTCCCCTTCGGCTGGGACGGTGGGGCGACGGCCGTCTTCGGCCCGCTCGGGTGCTTGGGGGCCACGGCCGGTACGGGGACACCGTGTGTCGGGCCCGCGGACGCGGGCGGGCGTGCCGGGCTCGGCTCCGTCGCCGGACTCACCGCCTCGGGTCGCGCCTTCTCGGCTCCGCGGTGCTGGTGCACCGGCAGGCCGAGGCCGATGACCACTACGGCGATCAGCGCGACGGCTCCGGCGAGCAGGGTCATGACACTGCGGAAACGCAGCTCCTCCAACCGCGCGTTGATCGCGGCTCGGACGGTGGCAGGCTTACCGTCGCGGGTGAATGGCGAGGAGGTGACTCGGCCGTTTCCACCTGCACTCGCGCCTGCGTGGTCTTGGCTCATCACAACCCAGCACAATAGGGGGCTGCGGTTAACGGCTCACGGCGAACCGCTGCCGGGGACGCAATCTATGCGGATCCGGTATTCGCCAGCGGCCCGAGGGCCCGTGCCGCTTCTCGGGCGGACCGGTGGACGCGTCGCCCGCGAGGTGCATGCGGGCCCATCAGAGGAGGACTGTGGACGACGGGCATGCGGACGGAACGGCGGCTGCCGCGGCGCACGCCGACCGGTTGATCGCCGACGCCGTGCACGCGTGGAGCCGTACGGACACCGCTGTCTTCGCCAGGTGCGCGGATCGGCTGGCCGCGGACCGGACGGACATGGCCGGATGGCCGCGAGGGGTCGACCGCAAACTGGTCACCTCCCTGGTGGACGCCGTCACGGCGGCATGGCGCCTCGGCTGGCGGCCCGCCGACGTCGTCGCGGTGGCCGGTCGCCGGCGCGGTGGCCGGTACGCCCGGATGGCGACGGACGTGATCGCCGCCGAGATGCGCCGCTATGCGGCTGCCACCGTGGACGAGGGCTGGCAGGCGCAGCTCAGTGCGCTGGGCGCCCGGCAGTGGTGGAGCCACGACGACGGCTATCCGGGGGAGTGGGCGGAGCGGGAGGGGCTCGACCGCGCCGTCATGGTCCGCTGTGCCCTCGAGCTGCTGGCCGTACTCGCCACGCTGCCTTTGATGGCCCGGCTCGGACCGCTGCCCGGCGAGTCCCGCCGGCCTGCGACGGGCCGCCCGGAGGGGCCGGGCGTGGACCGGCGGATGCTCGGCCGCGTACGCGCACTGCTGGCCAAGGCCGAGTCCACGGAGTTCCCGGAGGAGGCCGAGGCGCTGTCCGCCCGGGCACAGGAGCTGATGGCGCGCCACAGCATCGACCATGCTCTCCTCGCCGCCGAGTCAGGTCATGGCGACGAGCCGTCGGGGCGCCGGCTGGCCGTGGACCACCCCTATGAGGCGCCGAAGACCGTACTCCTCGACGTCGTGGCGAAGGCCAACCGGTGCCGCGTCGTGTGGCACCGCAACCTGGGCCTGTGCACGGTCCTCGGCTACCCCGGCGACCTGGACGCGGTGGAACTGCTGTTCACCTCGCTGCTCGCTCAAGCGACCGCCGCGCTCGTACGGGCGGGCTCGCGGCGCGACGCCCATGGCCGGTCACGTACGCGCTCTTTCCGGCACTCGTTCCTCACGGCGTACGCCCAGCGCATCGGCGAGCGACTGAGCGTGGCGACCGAGGCGGCGCAGCAGCGGGCCTCGGCCGAGTCGCCGGCCACGGACCTGCTCCCCATGCTGGCCGCCCGGGACGAGGCCGTCGACCGGGCCGTCGGCGCGATGTTCCCGACCCTCGCAGACCGTACGGTGACGTCGGCCGGCGACCGGGAGGGCTGGATGTCGGGCCGCGCGGCCGCCGACCTCGCGGCGCTGCACACGCGCGACCAGGTGTCGGGCGACGGCGAGTGCCGAGGCGGTTAGATAGGCCAGTACGGCAGTACGGCCAGGAGGCGGCGGTTGCCGGGGTCGGACTTCCGGTGGCGGGACCGGGTGACCGTACGCTGAGGTCGCCTGGATACCATCGACCGAACCACATTCGGTCTGTCGAGTAAGGTGCTGCTTATGGACTTGAACGGAGTTTCCGCCGTCGTATCCGGCGGTGCGAGCGGCCTTGGTGAGGCCACCGTCCGCAACCTCGCCGCGGCGGGTGCCAAGGTCGTCATCGCCGACCTGAACCAGGACAAGGGAAAGGCCCTCGCCGACGAGGTGGGTGGCGTGTTCGTCAAGACCGACGTCTCCGACGAGACGCAGGTCGAGGCCGCAGTGCAGGCCGCCGTCGACACCGGTGCTCCGCTCCGTGTGGTCGTCAACAGCGCAGGCATCGGCTGGGCGTCCCGGACCGTGGGCCGTGACGGTTCCCCGCACGACCTGGCGTCCTTCCAGAAGGTCATCCAGATCAACCTGATCGGCACCTTCAACCTCATGCGGATCGGTGCTTCGGCCATCGCCAAGACGGACCCGGCCGATGCCGACGGCCTCCGCGGCGTCGTCATCAACACCGCCTCGGTCGCGGCCCTCGAGGGCCAGACCGGCCAGATCGCCTACTCGGCCTCCAAGGGTGGCATCGTGGGCATGACCCTGCCGGCGGCGCGTGACCTCGCCGCGATCGGCGTGCGGGTCAACACCGTCTGCCCGGGCATCATCGACACCCCCATCTACGGTGAGGGTGAGGCCGCGGAGGCCTTCAAGGCCAAGCTGGCCGCGCCGGTGCCCTTCCCCAAGCGCATGGGCAAGGCCTCGGAGTTCGCCCACCTGGTGCGCGCGCTGATCGAGAACGACTACATGAACGGCGAGACCGTCCGTTTCGACGGCGGCATCCGCTTCCAGCCCAAGTGAGGCGCTGAACATGTCCGACGAAGTTCTGGTCGAGGTGGACGGCGGCGTCGCCGTCATCACGATCAACCGGCCGAAGGCCAAGAACGCGGTCAACGGCGCCGTGGCCCAGGGCGTCGCGTCCGCGCTGGACGAGCTCGATGAGCGCAAGGACGTATCGGTGATCGTCATCACCGGCGCGGGCGGCTCGTTCTGCGCCGGCATGGACCTCAAGGGGTTCCTGACCGGCGAGAACCCGATGGCCGGTGGCCGCGGCTTCGGTGGCATCACCGAGAAGCCCCCGGCGAAGCCCGTCATCGCGGCGGTCGAGGGCTACGCGCTGGCCGGTGGCTGCGAGATCGCGCTGTCTTGCGACATGATCGTCGCCTCCTCCGAGGCCAAGTTCGGGCTACCTGAGGTGAAGCGTGGCCTGGTCGCGGGTGCGGGCGGTCTGCTCCGCCTGCCGCAGCGCATCCCCTTCCACATCGCCATGGAGATGACCCTGACGGGTGATCACTATCCGGCCGGCCGGATGGCCGAGCTGGGCCTGGTGAACAGGGTCACCGAGCGGGGCGAGGCGCTCGCCGGAGCCAAGGAGCTGGCCGCCAAGCTGGCCGAGAACGCTCCGCTGGCGCTGGCGGCGACCAAGCGCGTCGTCGTCGAGTCCATCGACTGGACGCGTGAGGAGGCCTTCGCCAAGCAGGGCGACATCATCAACCCGGTGTTCGTGTCCAAGGACGCGGCCGAGGGTGCGACGGCCTTCGCGGAGAAGCGCAAGCCCGTCTGGAAGGGCGAGTAACCCTCCAGGACGGGTCACTGAGCGAACAGGGCGCCCGGGCCGTGTGTCCGGGTGCCCTGTGCGCCCCGGGACACGCCATTCCTGTCGTGATCCTCGGTCCGGGCGTCCCTGGAAGTAGGGCACAGGTCAGGGCGTCCAAGGGACTTTTTCGAGGTCAGCGGCTTGTTAACAGCTGTGGGAACCAGCCGATCCGTCGGGCCGGAGTCCCAGGCGCTGACGACAGGGGACCGCAGTGGACGCACACTACTCAGGAGGCGCAGGCCACCATCCGCGCGACTACGCCGAGGCACCGGCCATGGCACCGCCGGGGACGGGGGCCTGGTTGACGGTGCGCCGTCGCGTCCTGGCGATGATCGTCTTGCTCGCCGTGGCCATCGCGGCAGGGGCCGGAGGTGCCGTTGGCGCGCTGGCGCTGTCCGGGCGTGACCAGAGCCGCCCGAGCCCAACGGCACGCGACACGGCCTCCAGCTCGCTGAACGGATCCACCACCGCGAAGATCGCGGCTGCGGTACAGCCCAGCGTCGTGTCCATCACGGCCCTGACGGAGACCCAGATGTCCACCGGATCCGGCGTGATATTGCGGTCCGATGGCCTGATTCTGACCAACGCTCATGTCATCGCAGGGGCACGGCACATCAGTGTGAAGTTCAACGCCGGTCAGAGCACTTCGGCCGAGCTGGTCGGCAAATCCCGCTCTGCCGATGTCGCGTTGATCAGAGCGGTGGGCGTGACGGGCCTGACGCCCGCCCGGCTCGGGGACAGCAGCAGGCTAGCGGTCGGCGACGCGGTGCTGGCGGTGGGCAGCCCCCTCGGCCTGGACGGCTCCGTGACGTCTGGCATCGTGAGCGCTCTGAACCGGAAGGTGTCCGAGCGGGACGAGGACGGCGCGAGCACGAGCTCCCCGAAGCCGATCACCACGATTCCGAACGCGATTCAGACCGACGCGGCCATCAACCCCGGCAACTCCGGCGGCGCATTGGCCGATACGTTCGGTCAGGTGATCGGCATCAACACCGCCATCGCGACGACGAATAACAGCTCCGGGAGCATCGGAGTCGGCTTCGCGATTCCGATCAATGCCGCGAAGAAGGCGGCGGCCAAGATCATTAAAGATGCCGGAAAGGCACACGCGAACGCCTGACCCCGTGGCCGCGCACCGGGACCCCGGCGCGTCCTGTGCGGCCGGCCTACGCCTCGCACCCCGGCCGGGTCGCGCTGGAAATGGAAGCGACATGATCGGTACGGGTGGAGATAATGGGGGCATGTCCGGGCCCATTCACCTGCGGGCCTCGGTGGTGATCCCCGCCACCGAGTTGAGCTGGCGTTTCTCCAGGTCATCCGGGCCCGGCGGACAACACGTGAACACGAGTTCCACCGCTGCCGAGCTGTCCTTCGACCTGGCAGGCTCCCCCTCCGTCCCCGAGCCGCTCAAACAGCGCGCTCTCGCCCGGCTGGCCGGGCGGCTGGTCAACGGTGTGATCACCATCCGGGCCGAGGAGCATCGCTCGCAGCTCCGCAACCGCGAGGCCGCCCGGACGCGGCTCGGTGCCCTGCTCACCGAGGCGACCGCTCCACCGCCGAAGACCCGGCGTCCGACGAAACCCAGCCGCGGCATGCAGGAGCGGCGGCTGGAGAACAAGCGCCGGCGCTCGGATATCAAACGGACCCGATCGCGCCGCTACGACGACTGATTCGCCGGGCTCCACTGTGCCGAGCGGATGGCCCGGAGAGCCTCCTTGCGGGTGTCGCCGGAGAGCACGTCGGTATAGACCTTGCCGCCGAGGTGGTAGGTCTCGTGCTGCAGGCAGCGGGCGAAATAGCCGGTGCCCTCGATCCGGAGCGGGGCTCCGTTCATATCCACCCCCTCGACTATCGCGTGACCGGCGCGCGGGGTCGGGAAGTGCAGCCCGGGCAGCGAGAGGCAACCCTCCTCGGCGACGGTGGTCTCCCCGTCCTCCACGACGAGCACCGGGTTCACCACGTGACCGACGTGGCGGCGGCCTTCGTCGTCCTCGCAGTCGTAGACGAAAACGCGTTGCGAGACGCCGATCTGGTTGGCCGCGAGGCCGACCCCCTCTGCCGCCTCCATGGAGACGAACATGTCCTCGATCAGCCGCATGAGGTTCGCGTCGAACGACCGGACAGGGTCGCACTCGGTCCGCAGCACCGGGTCGCCCAGCACCCGGATCGGCCGCGCGATTCCACGTTCCTTTCCCAGCGTGTCCATGCGCCGACACTAAAGCTTCAGCCCGCCGAATGCGGGATCGCAGTGCCATGGCCAGGGAAAAACGGCACGGCGCTCTCCGGCTGAGCTAGCTCAGCCGGAGAGCGCCGTGAACGTGCGTCTCGCGCCCTGTCCGAAGGGCTCAGCCGTCGGATTTGGGCGCCGGCGGCTGAACCGGGAGCGGGGCGGTGTTGCGAGGGTTGCCCGGCTCTCCAGCCCGTCCCGCGCCTGCGGCGCCGGACGAGGCCTGCGGCTGCTGCGAACCCTGAGCCGGCGCCGCGGGCCTGCTCGGCTGACCGGATGGAGCCGCGGAGGCCGGCGGGGCTGGACGCGCCGGTGGCACGACGCGCTCGTTGGCCGTCGGCGACGGCTGTGCCCCCGGCTGGACAGGCCCCGACTGTGGTGCCTGCCGCGCCGAGTGAACCGGAGCCTCGGCGCCCGGCCCGGACTCTGGTGCCTTGCGCGCAGGCGGGACAGCCTGACCGGTGTGCCTGCCCGTGGGAGCCGGCCCCTGCTTGGCGGCGGCCTCGGAGGCCTGCTTCCGCTGGCCCTGCTTGACCGCGTCGTCGACCATCTTCTCCAGCGGCCCGGCGGCGTCCTCGCCCTTGAGCAGCGCGTTCAGGGTCAAGCTGATGTCCGACAACCTCTGGAGCGCCTGCGAGTGGTTCCTGGTCAGCTGCGCGAGTCGCTGCGTCGCGCCCTCGTTGATCACACTGGAGCGGCGCTCTGCCGCCGTGAGAGTGCGCTCGGCCTCCAGCCGGGCGCTGGTCACTGTCTGCTCGGCCTCGTGCTTGGCCTTGGCCAGCACGTCCTCGGATTCCTTCTTGGCCGACATCAGGATCTGGCTGGCCTTCTGCTGCGCGGCCGACACATCCTTGTCAGCGCTGCTACGGGCCTCTTCGAGGATGCGCTTGGACTGGGCCTGCGCATCCTTGCGAATCTGGGCGCCCTCGTCCTGAGCCTCGGCCAGCTTCTCCTTGGCCTCGTCTTCGGCGAGGTTGATGATCTTGCGGAGCCGGTCGCTCAGGTCGTCGCCGGTCGGTTTACGCGCCTCACGGACCTCGGCCATCTCGCGGCGGGTCCGTTCGACATCGTCGAGCGCCCGGGCCAGCCGGGTCTCGAGGTCGCGGATCTGGTTCTGACTCCGGGTGATGAACTCCTCGACCTGACGGCGGTTGTAGCCGCTCATCTCGATCTCGAATGACTCGTCACGGAGCAGGTTCGGGAGAATCTCTGATTCGTTGCTCATGAGCCTAAGGGGTTTCGGAGGGACGTCAGAGACGACTCTCGTCCGATCCACCCCATTCGCGCAACCGGAACACGGGTCCCGGTACTGATTTTCCGCACCTTCGGTGAGGGACATATCGCACAATTCCCTAAGATTTCGCGCGCAATTGGCCCCGCCCGTGGCCCCGGGTGGCCTCGCGATAGCACTCCGCCACATCCGTACGATCAAGGACATGACGTACATAGGGTCTCTTGGTCCGGATGAGCCGGTCGTGCACCCGGAGGCGTGGATCGCGCCGGGCGCCGTCGTGGTGGGAAAGGTGACGCTCGGCCGGGCGGCGAACATCTGGTACGGATCGGTCCTGCGCGGTGACGATGAGCAGATCATGGTGGGCCAGGAGTGCAACGTGCAGGATCTGAGCTGTCTGCACTCGGACCCGGGCCAGCCCGCCGTGCTCGAGGACCGGGTCAGCCTGGGCCACAAGGCCATGGTGCACGGCGCCTACGTGGAGACGGGAGCGCTCATCGGCATCGGCGCCATCGTCCTCGGCGGCGCCCGGATCGGCGCGGGGTCATTGGTGGCGGCCGGTGCGCTGGTCCCGCCGGGCAAGCAGATCCCGTCCGGTGTGCTCGTCGCCGGGGTCCCGGCAAAGATCATCCGTGAGCTGACCGCTGAAGATCGCGCTACTTTCGCGCGGACGCCCGACAACTACGTGGAAAAGGCGCGGCGGCACGCGTCGGCCCAGTGGAGTTCGCCGCGGTCCTGAGCCGCGGCCGTGCGGGGCCACCCGGCCGGGGGCCGCGGCGACGGGAGTGTGATGGGCGCGGGTCGCAACTACGATGTCGGCGTGGTGTGGGGACCGGGCTATGTCGGCGCACCGCCGCAGAGCCCCTCGACGGCTCAGGATCCATTCACCGCGGCGGAGCGCGACACACATGCGATCGTGTCCGCGGCATGGTGGTCCTCCGCCCCTCCCCAGCAGCGCCGGCACGCGATAGGGGGGCGCGTGCTCGTGCTGCCCGACGGGACGTGGTGGCTGTTCGGCGCCTGGGCCCGCTGGTATCGGTGGCAGCCTTCGGACGGGCAGTGGCACCTCTGCCCACCGCCGCAGGCCCTGGCCACGCGCATGTCGGGCCGCCCGGCGCAGGCAGGCCAGGTGCCCGGCCTGCCGCCGCACGTGGTGCCGGCCGGACCCGACTTCGCCTTCGACCCGCCGGCCCCCCTGCCCTTCGTCCGCCATGACCTGCCACCGGAGCTGACCGCCCGCATCCGCGCGATCGTGGAGTCCGCCGCCGCGCTGCCGGTGTCCGAATACCCGCACCGGTGGCCGCTGTTCTCCTCATCCGTGCCGAGCGCCGTGGCCGTCTCCTGGGGAGTCATGCTGTGGTGCGCCGCCGCGCCGGTGTTCGACTCAAGACTCGACGACGAGATGCTGGGCGTCTGGAACTCCTACCGGGCCAGGCCGCTGCCCGTGGTCGACGGCCCGCGCTGGCTGACGCCACCCCCGCTGGAGGCCCTCGTCGGGTTGTACGCCGAGCGGCTACGCTCCGATCGGGTCGACGCCGCGGTGGTCGTACTGCGGACCATGTGGGCCATCGCCAGTGCGCTGCGCGAGGACATACGCTTCCGCGCCCGTGCGGACGGCCTGCTGACCATCCTCGGCTCGACGCTCAACAACCCCACCGTGGACTACGGCGCGCTGCCGTACGGCGACCAGGCGATCGTCCAGCAGTGGATCGCCCGCTGCCCGCCGAACCTCGCCCCCGCCCTGCGGATGGACAGCTCGCCGGGGGACCACTTCCGCCACTCCTACTACGACCTCGCGCAGGCCATCGCCTCGGTGGCCGGCGACCCGGCCGAGCCCGCCTACATCGAGCCTCGCCTGGTGGCGGCCACGCTCATCGCCGCGGATCTGGCGGTCGTACGGCAGGACGTGGTGGACAAGGTCGTGCCCTGGCTGGACCCGGAGATCCGCTACAGCGTGCAGGCCGTGCTGAGCCAGAGCGGTCACCCGCTGCGCCGCTTGTGGCCCGATACCGCACCGCCGGAGACGCTGCGCGGCCTCGGCGGGGACGCCCAGGAGACCCTCCTCGCCGCGATGTACGGGGTCGACCTCGCCTGGTGCCGGCTCGGCGGGGGCATCCCGGCGCGGCCCCGCGGGTTCCCGGTGCCGACAGCGATCATCTCGGAGATCATCGGCGTGGAGCGCGCCACGGCCGTCGCGCCGGAGCCGGTCGCCGCGGACCCGGGAGGTGCGCCGGCCCGGCCCCGGCGTCCGCCCGGCTCCTATCCGGGTGAAGGGCCTCGGTCCCCGGCGCAGGAACCTGGCCGGCCGGGGCCACCCGGTCCTGCGATGGGCGCGGAGGTCCCCGGCCTACCCGCGCCCGGCCGGCCGTACGTGCAGCTACCGCCCGCTCAGGAGCCGGTGAATCACCCCGTGCGACAGCCGGCCTGGCCCGGCCAGGGCCCGGTCCCCGTGCCGGCCGTCGCTCCGCCCGGCGGGCCCGCGAACGCGTGGCCGCCGGGCGGAGGACACCACCCCGGCCAGGACTGGTCCCCGCCGGACGGCTCCGGCCCGGACGACCCGCCGGCCGAGACCCGGGTGGACGATCCGCTGCCGCGCTATCCCGCACCTGGGCCGCCGCAGGGGGCTGCGCGAAGCCGGCCTCCGCGCACCCGGGTCATGTCCGAGAGCATGGTCGAGGACTTCGAGTTCCTTCAGGACACCCCGGTGCCCGAGCAGCCGGTCGACCAGATCGCACCGCCGCCCGGCGACGCCCCGCGGCCGGTCATGGTGCGGTTCGGGGTGTCGTTCGTGTCCGGGGACGAGGACCCCGCGGTCCTCCTGGACGAGCTGCGCGGCATCATCGGCACACGGGAGGCCGACGAGCCGGAGCCGGCCTCGGCGCCGAGCGTGCTCCTGGTCGGTGCCCCGCACACCGGGCAGCGCCGGCTGGCCCGCCTCATCGCCCTCACGCTCGCCGACGCGGGCGTGGGCGACGGCTCCGTCCGTACGGCCGCGGCCGAGGACGTACGGGGAGCCGGTGCGGACCGGATGACGGCCATGCTCCAGGCGGGCGGCCCCATCCTGCTCTTCGAGGACTTCGACGCCGCCATCCTCGGCGCGGCCCAGCCGGCCGCCATGGCCGAGGCCGCACGGACGACGCGCCGGGACACCGGCAGCGAGACGACACTGATCGCCACCTGCGGGCGCCGGGCGCATGACAGGCTCGCGCGGGACCACCCGGAGCTGATGGAGGGGTTTCGCGTATTCCGGATGCCCGGGTTCACGGAGCCGGACAGCAGGCTGACGCTGTTGCACGTGCTCGCGGACGAGCGGCGGGTCACGGTGGCCGCGGAGGCCATGAAGGTCGCCGCCGAGGACCTGGCCCGGCTGCGCGGTCCCGGTGAGCTGGTGAACGCCCGGCTCGTGGAGGCCTACCTCGAGCAGGCCTGCCAGCGGCACCTCACCCGGGCCGGCGGGGCGCGGGACCGGCTGGTGCTGGAGCCGGAGGACCTCACCGGACTGGCCGAGGCGCTCGAGCCCGCACTGCGCCCGCCGGGGGACGTCCAGGACGTCCTGCGGCGGCTCGACGAGATGGTGGGGCTCGAGGATGTCAAGCGGACCGTCGACGGGCTGGTGGCCGAGGCCCGGGTGGCAGCGGAGCGAGCCCATCACGGGCTGCCGGCCGGCGACGTCCGCCGCAACCTCATCTTCCTTGGGCCGCCCGGAGTAGGGAAGACCACCGTCGCCGGCCTGCTCGGTGGCGCCTACGCGGCTCTCGGGCTACTGGACTCCGGTCACCTCGTGGCGTGCCCTTCGGCGCACCTGACCGGCCGTGACCCGGCCGGCGCCGAGACCCGCGTGAGCGCGATGGTGGACCAGGCGATGGGTGGCGTGCTCCTGATCCAGCAGGCACACCTGCTCGCGCGCTCACCCGGCGTGGTCGCCACACTGCTACGGCACATCGAGGAGCGGCGCGACGACTTCATGATCGTCTGTATCGGCCGGCCCGAGGAGATCGACTCCTTCCTGGCCGCCGATCCGCGGTTGAGAGCGCGGTTCGCCACGACCCTGGAGTTCGGCGAGCTCTCCGGCCGTGAGCTGGTCCGGCTCTTCCAGCGGCAGGCCGATCGGGATCTGTACCTGCTGGATGAGGAACTCCGGGTCGAGCTGCTCGCCCGGTTCGACCGGATGCGCGGGAGCGAGGACTTCGAGTACGCGCGGGCCGTACGCGCGCTCTACCAGCAGACCGTGGCGAGACAGGCCGCCCGGGCGGGTGCGGACGTCCGCGCCGCGAGGGTCTCCCGGCTCAGCGCCCGGGACCTGCCGGAGTCCGCACTCGAGCGGATGCTCGGGAGCCTCCACCGGAGCGAATTTGGGTGACTCTCCGTAGGCATGTGGTCCTCGTGATGGGGCGCATGACCTGCGAGAGTGGCCATTGAATGGTCCTCTTGGGTCATGTGCCGCGCCAGGGGTGACGCGTAGCCTCATCAGTGGTGTGGGGAATGAACGGAGGTGGACGCGGTGCGCCAGCAGTATGTCGATCTGCGCGTCCACGACCGCGTTGCGTTGGACGAAATCGAGCTCTACTCGGAGATCCTGAGCGCGGTGGCCGAGGCCGAGCGGCCGCTGACCACGGCAGAGATCGATCTTGCGCTCGGGGTGCGTCCCGCAGCCGGTCGTCGCGAGCTGACGCCCTGACAGAGTGATCGCTGCGGGGAGCGGCCCCGAGCCGCTCCCCCTGTCCGTTCGAGCCGGGGTCCTGTCCGAGCTCGAGTCAGGACCGGGTCACGTGGCCGGGCCTGGGCGATCAGGCCGGGACGGCGTCGTAGCCGGCCTCGTCGATGGCCTCACGCAGGGCGGCGTCCTCGAGTCCTTCGCCACGCACGGTCACCTGCTTGGTCTCGATGTCGACGACGACATCCCGCACGCCGGGGACCTTGCCGACCTCGTCGCTGATGGCGCTGACGCAGTGGCCGCAGCTCACGGCGGGCACGCTGTAACGGATTTCACTCATCGTGGACGGTCTCCTACCAGCCGAACTCCCGTACCTTCCGAGCATATACCCCCGGCGGGTAATGGCCGGACTTGGGCGGTAAGGGCCGAATGTGGCTCGATCGCCGGAAAGTGCATTGGTGATCGTCAGGGCGGCGGACCGCGACGTCGGACCCGTGGAGGTCCTGCGAAAAGGGGCCGCACAGGGGTGTGCCGGGCATGGCCGAGGGCAAGCATGGGGCATGGGAGGACGCTTGCGGCCTGCCGAACGGATGGTCACGGTTCCGGTTTTCGGCCGAAAGCGCCTACGATCCTCTGCGGACCATCCCCGCACCTCAGGAGTACGCCGTGCGCTTGCGTCTCACACCGCGTGAGGACAGCTTCTATGGCATGTTCGCGGACTCCGCGAACAACCTGGTTACGGCCGCGAGGCTACTCGTGGAACTGATCAGCGAAGGCGCGGACCGGGAAGCCATCGCGGAGAAGATGCGCGCCTGCGAACACGCGGGCGACGAGTTCACTCACGCGATCATGCGCCGGTTGAACGAAACCTTCATCACGCCGTTCGACCGCGAGGACATCTACAAGCTCGCCTCACTCCTCGACGACGTCATGGACGAGATGGAAGAGGCGGCCGATCTTGTCGTCCTGTACAAGGTGGACAAGTTCCCCAAGGACATCGTCCACCAGGTGGAGGTCCTGGAGCGGGCCGCGGAGCTCACCGCGGAGGCGATGCCCCGGCTGCGCTCGATGAAGGAGCTCAATGAGTACTGGATCGAGATCAACCGGCTGGAGAACCAGGGCGACCAGGTCTACCGCAAGCTGCTGGCCCACCTGTTCAGCGGTGAATATGACGCGCTGACCGTGATGAAGCTCAAGGAGGTCATCGACCGGCTCGAGGAGGCGGCGGACGTCTTCGAGCACGTGGCGAACACGGTCGAGACCATCGCGGTCAAGGAATCATGAACACCGTACAAGAGCGGGCCCCGCGGCTGCACAAGGACCCACCCGCGGCGCAGCCTCCTTCGGTCGCCCGGCGGCTGCTCGTCGTCGGCGTCCCGATCGGCGTGGCAGCGGTCATCGCGGTCCTGCTCCTGAGCCGCCTGATGGGCTCGCAGCTCGCCGTGCTCTTCGTGGTGGTCGCGATCGCTCTGGTCTTCGACTACACCAACGGGTTCCACGACGCCGCGAACGCCATCGCGACTTCGGTGTCCACCCGGGCACTGACGCCACGAGCGGCGCTGATCCTCGCCGCGGTGATGAATCTCCTCGGCGCACTGCTCGGTACCGAGGTGGCCAAGACCGTCAGCGAGGTGATCACGCCGCCGACGGGGCTGCACGGGCTGGCCGTCGTCGGCGCGGGCCTGCTCGGCGCGATCACGTGGAACCTCGTCACCTGGTACTTCGGCCTGCCGTCGTCCTCGTCACACGCTCTCATCGGTGGAGCGGTCGGCGCCGGACTCGCCTCGGCCTCGGCGGTCAACTGGGACAAGGTCGTCTCCAAGGTGGCCGTCCCCATGGTGGTGTCGCCGGTCGTCGGATTCCTCGCGGCCTACCTGGTGATGGTGGCCATCCTGTGGATCTTCCGCCACGCCCACCCGGGCAAGGTGACCCGCAGGTTCCGGATCGCGCAGTCCCTGTCCGCGGCGTCGATGGCGCTCGGACACGGACTTCAGGACGCCCAGAAGACAATGGGGATCATCGTCTTGGCGCTCGTTACCACGGGTCACCACAGTGCCGGCAAGGGTGTTCCGCTGTGGGTCATCCTGCTGTGCGCCGGCGCGCTGTCCGCCGGGACCTACGCGGGCGGCTGGCGGATCATGCGCACGCTCGGCCGCAAGGTCATCGAGCTCGATCCGCCCAAGGGCTTCGCCGCCGAGATCACCGCGTCCGCGGTGCTCTACTCCACCGCCTTCATCTGGCAGGCGCCCATCTCGACCACGCACACGATCACCTCGGCGATCATGGGGGTGGGCGCGACCAAACGGCTGTCAGCGGTGCGCTGGGGGGTCGCCGGCAACATCGTCGTCGCCTGGGTCCTGACCATTCCGATGGCCGGACTGGTCGCCGCCATCACCTACACGGTGATCCACTTCTTCGGCGCCTGAACCCGCCACCTGACCCTGAATCCCTGGACAACCGCGACGCCCTCGTGACGATGACTCGTCCCGAGGGCGTTTTCGCCGCTGCCGGCGCTGAGGGCCGGGGAGGCCGGCTCAGCCGAAGCGGCCGGTGATGTAGTCCTCGGTCGCCTTCTCCGACGGGTTCGTGAAGATCTTGCTCGTCTCGTCGATCTCGATCAGCCGGCCGGGCTGACCGGTGCCCGCGATGTTGAAGAAGGCGGTCCGGTCGCTGACCCGGGCGGCCTGCTGCATGTTGTGCGTGACGATGACGATCGTGTACTTCTCCTTCAGCTGCGAGACCAGGTCCTCGATCGCCAACGTGGAGATCGGGTCGAGGGCCGAGCACGGCTCGTCCATCAGCATCACCTGCGGCTCGACGGCGATGGCGCGAGCGATGCACAGCCGCTGCTGCTGACCACCGGACAGCCCCGCGCCCGGCTTGCCGAGGCGGTCCTTCACCTCGTTCCACAGGTTGGCTCCGCGCAGCGACTTCTCGACGATCTCATCCAGCCGCACCTTGCCGCGCACGCCGTTGAGCTTGAGACCGGCCGCGACGTTCTCGTAGATGGACATCGTGGGGAACGGGTTGGGCCGCTGGAACACCATGCCGACCACGCGCCGCACCGCCACCGGGTCGACGCCCGAGCCGTACAGATCCTCGTTGTCGAGGAGGACCTTGCCCTCGACCCGGGCACCGGGGATCACCTCGTGCATCCGGTTCAGAGTCCGCAGGAACGTGGACTTGCCGCACCCGGACGGGCCGATGAAGGCGGTGACCGAGCGTGGCTCGATGGACATCGAGATGTCCTCGATCGCGTGGGTCTGGCCGTAGTAGGCCTGCAGTCCGGACACTTCGATCCGCTTGGCCATGGGGCTGGGTACTCCTTCGGGGGGCTGTTCGCTCAGCGAGGTCTGTGCTGACGGCTGGACGGCGTGAGGGGCTTCACCGGCTGCCGCCTGGGCTTAATGGGCGACGGGCCTGCGCGCCCAGGCGATCAGCCGGGCGGCAAGGTTGAGCAGCATGATGATGAGGATCAGGGTCAGCGCGCCGGTCCAGGCCCGGGCGATGGCGGTGTCGTTGGGCTGGGCCGCCTGTCCCCAGATGAAGACCGGCAACGCCATCTGCGGGCCCTGCAACGGGTTGGTGTTGATGAGGTCGGTGGTGAACACCAGCAACAGCAGCGGGGCCGTCTCACCCATCACGCGCGCGACCGCCAGCATGACCCCGGTGATCATGCCGGTCATGGCGGTCGGCAGCACCACGAAGCACACCGTGCGCCAGCGCGGGATCCCGAGGGCGTACGAGGCCTCGCGCAGGTCGTTCGGCACCAGCTTGAGCATCTCCTCGGCCGCCCGTACGACCGTGGGCAGCATGAGGATCGCCAGCGAGAGCGACCCCGCCAGGCCGGAGAAGGAGAAGCCGAGCAGCAGCAGCCAGAAGGCGAGGACGAACAGGCCGGCGACGATGGAGGGGATGCCGGTCATGACGTCGACGAAGAAGCTGATGGTCCGGGCCAGCCGGCTGTTCTGGCCGTACTCGACCAGGTAGACGGCGGTGAGAATGCCGATCGGCACCGCGATCAGGCTGGTCAGCGCGACCTGCTCAACGGTGCCGATGATGGCGTGGTAGGCCCCGCCGCCGGCGTCCCGGGGCCCGATGCCGTTCTGTGAGTGCGTGAAGAACGCGAGGTCGAAGCGGCCGAGTCCCTTGGAGAGCACCATCCAGAGCACCGAGACCAGCGGGATCACCGCCAGGGCGAACGCCACGTAGACGAGGGCCTGGACGCTCCGGTCCTTCAGCCTGCGGCCGAAGGACACCGACGTCAGAGAGATCGGCGTGGAGCCTGACATCACACGAACTCCTTGCGGCGGGCCACGATGGCCCGGGCGGCCATGTTGACGATCATGGTGATGAGGAAGAGCACCAGCCCGGAGGCGATGAGCGCGCCGCGACCGTTGGCTCCGGCCTCCGCGAAGGTGTTGGCGATGTTGGCCGCGAAGGTGTTGCCGCCCTCCTTGAGGACGTGCAGCGTGATCCCGGACGCGGTGGACAGGACCATCGCGACGGCGATCGTCTCACCGAGTGCGCGGCCGAGTCCCAGCATCGCGGCGCTCACCATGCCCGACCGCCCGAACGGCAGGACGGACAGGCGGATCATTTCCCACCGTGTGGCACCGAGCGCCAGCGAGGCCTCGATGTTGGCCCGCGGCACCTGGAGGAAGACCTCGCGGGAGATGGAGGAGATGATCGGCAGGATCATGATCGCCAGCACCACCGAGGCGGTGAGGATTGAACGGCCGCCGACGCTGTCGCCGCCGAACAGCGGAATCCAGCTGAAGTTGCCGTTGAGGAACTCCGCGACGCCGCCCATCTTGGTGACGAAGAAGTGCAGTCCCCAGAGGCCGTACACGATGCTCGGCACGGCCGCGAGCAGGTCCACCACGAAGCCGAGTGCGCCGGCGACCTTGCGGGGTGCGTAGAACGCGATGAACAGTGCGATGCCGATGGCCACCGGCGTCGCGATGATCAGCGCGATGAAGGACGACAGGACGGTCCCGAACGCCAGCTGCGCGATGCCGAACCGCGGCGGCGTCGAGTCGGGACTCCACTCCTGAGACGACAGGAAGTTCGCCTTGTTGGCGCTGAGCACCGGCATGGCCTTCCAGACCAGGAACACCGCGATCGCCGCCATGATGACGAGCACGAAGATCCCTGAGCTCCGGGTGGCGATGAGGAACACACGGTCGCCCACGCGTCCGGTGCTCGCCCGGCGACGAGTGCCGCGACCGGCTGGGGCCGCGATGGTCCGACCGTCGATGTCGGTCTGGCTGGTCACGCGATTACCTCCGAACCCAGGTTTGCCCCGCCACCGTGAAACCGGTGGCGGGGCGCGGGTTATGCCTGGTCAGGACAGGGCCTGCACAGCGGTGCGAACCTTGGTGGCGACGCTGGCCGGCAGCGGCGCGTAGCCCAGCTGGGTCAGGGCCTTCTGCCCGGCGTCGCTGGAGGTGTAGCCGAGGAAGGACTTGACGAACTTCGCCTGGTCGGCGGGGAGCCCCTTCTCGCAGGCGACCTCGTAGGTGACCAGGACGATCGGGTAGGCGCCCGGCGTCTTGGTCGCGTAGTCGATCTTCAGCGCCAGGTCGTTCCCGGTGCCGACGACCTGGGCGCCCTCGACAGCCTTGGAGGCGCTGTCGGGGGACAGGGCCACGAACTCACCGGAGCCGTTGGCGACCTTGGCCGTCTTGAGGCTCGCGTTGGTGGCGTAGGACATCTCGACGTAGCTGATGGCGCCGTCGGACTGCTTCACGACAGTGGTGACACCGTCGGACTTCGGCGCGCCCTGGCCGCCCGGCGCGGTCCACTTCTTGGCCGGCGCCCACTGCCAGACGTCGGGGGCGGTGGTCTTGAGGAACTTGGTGAAGTTGTCGGTGGTGCCCGACTCGTCCGCCCGGTGGATCGTCTTGATCGCCGTGGCGGGCAGCTTCGCGCCCGCGTTCTCCTTGGCGATCTCAGGAGCGTTCCACTTGGTGATCTTGCCGGCGAAGATGCCGGCGATGGTCTTCGGGGAGAGCTGCAGGTTGGCCACGCCGTTGACGTTGTAGACGACCGCCACCGGGCCGACGACCATCGGCAGGTTGAGGGCGGGGCTGCCCTGGCAACGCTGCTTGGCCGGGCCGACCTCCTCAGGCTTGAGCGCGGAGTCGGAGCCGGCGAAGGCCACCTGGTTCTGGTTGAACGCCTGGATGCCGGCGCCCGAACCGCTGGGGTTGTAGTTCACGCTGGCGCCGGCGCAGGCCTGGCTGTAGGCCTTGGTCCACTCGCTCATCGCATTCTTCTGCGCGCTCGAGCCGGCGGCGTTCACCGTGCCCTTGGCGCAGTCGATGCTGCCGGCGGCGGGGGCCGTGCTGCCTGACGAGCCTGCGTTGTTGTCGGATCCGCATGCCGAAAGTCCGAGCGCGCCCGCGACGACTACGCCGCCGAGGGCGGCCAGCCGAGTGCCGTTCTTCAAGGGGGGTTCTCCTCCTGGTCGATGGGCGGTGATCCCCCTGAGAGCGAGGGTGGGGCCACCGTCGAAGCCGACGCTAGGGAGCAGAAGTGACCATCCGGACTGCTCTAGGTGAACGGGCAATGAACTGCGTCAGGCACGGCTACAAAGATTGTCTCGATTTGGTATTGCCGGAAGATGAACGACCCGGCCTGGCCCACATCACGTCCACGGCCCAGCGGGCGAATCCCAGGGACTCGTAAAGCCGGACCGCGCCGGAGTTGTCCTCGTCGACGTACAACATCACCTGGGAGAGCCCCTGCGAGCGCAGATGGTGCAGCCCGACGAGCGTGAGTGTACGACCGAGCCCGCCACCCTGTGCGTCCGGATCGACCCCGACGACGTACACCTCACCGGTGGCGTCGTCGTGCACCTTGGTCCAGTGGAACCCGGCCAGTGAGCCGTCCCGCTCGGCGAGGAAGAAACCGCCCGGATCGAACCACGGCTCCTGCTCCCGGTTGAGCAGATCGTCGGCGGTCCACCCGCCCTGCTCGGGGTGGTGGGCGAAGGCCTTGCGGTTCAGCCGGAGCCACGCCGGCTCGTCCGAGCCGACCTCGAACGTACGGATCCGTACGTCCTCGGGCGCCTTCACCTCGGGCAGGGGCTCGGCCAGCGGCCGGCGCATCTGCCACAGCGAGCGCACCCGCTCGAGCCCGAGCGAGCTCGCCAGTGCGGCGGCGCCCGGCAGCTCGCCGTGCGCCCACAGCCGCAGCGGGCCATCGGCCGTCTCCAGCGCCACCTGCGCGAGGCGGCGGCCATGCCCCTGGCCACGGTGCGCGGGGTGGACGACCAGCTCGCCGCTCGGCTCGGGGCCAGGGCCGAGGAGCGCGTAACCGGTCAGCGTCCCCTCGGCGGTCCTGAGCATCAGGCTCCGTGACTGTCCGTCCCCGCCGTGGCTCAGATGCAGCAGCGACTGGTCCGACAGCGGCCGGACACCGTCCTGCTCGGCGGCCGCGTCAACGAGCTCGCGCACCGCGGCGATCTCTTGCTCCGACAGCGTCTCGCATATGACCACGTCAGGCTGTATGTCTCGCTCGATCACGTTCGCCAGCGTATTAGAAGGCCTGTGCGGTGGCGTGATGCGGTGGCTACGATGCCGAAATGAGCATCATGGGGCTTCTGATCATCCTTGTGCCGCTGGCTTTGCTGGTCGGCGTCGTTCTCGTGGTGGTGCTGAGCACCCGGAAGTCGAAGCCACAGGCGGGCCCGGGGCCGCAGCAGTACGGCGGTCAGCAGTACCAGGGCCAGCAGTATCCGGGCCAGCAGTATCCGGGCCAGCAGTATCCGGGCCAGCAGTACGGTCAGCAGCAGTACGGCCAGCAGCAGTACGGCCAGCAGCAGCACGGGAGCCAGGGCTTCGGCGCGCAGCAGTACGGGGCCCAGCAGCAGGGTGGGCAGCCGTCCGGATGGGATCCCTCCGGCTCGCAGCCGTACGGTCCGCCCGGTCAGCAGGCCCCCTATCAGCAGCAGCCGCCACAGCAGGCTTACGGCCAGGTGCCCGACCAGCAGCCGCACGACGGGCCGGTCGCGCAGTCGCCCCAGGAGTCACCGGCCGACCCGGCGCAGCCCGAGCGCCGGCCAGAGCGTAGCGGGGACAGCGGAGCGTAGCGGGGACAGCTGAGCTCACCGAGGGCGTTCGCCCAGCGACGGCGTATCGGTCAGGCGCGGCTGGGGACGGACTCTTCGGTGCTGCCCGGCCGGTGGTCGGGCACGAAGCGGTAGCCCACGTTGCGCACGGTGCCGATCAGGGACTCGTACTCCGCGCCCAGCTTGGCGCGCAGCCGCCGTACATGCACGTCCACCGTGCGAGTGCCGCCGAAGTAGTCATAGCCCCAGACCTCCTGCAGGAGCTGGGCACGGGTGAACACCCGGCCCGGATGCTGCGCGAGGTATTTCAGCAGTTCGAATTCTTTGAAGGTCAGGTCCAGGACCCGCCCGCGCAGACGGGTGGTGTAGGTCGCCTCGTCGATGGTGAGGTCGCCGCTGCGAATCTCTCCCGGGACGTCCTCGGCCTCCCCGGCCGACACTCTCCCGATGGTCAGCCGCAACCGTGCTTCGACCTCCGCGGGACCGGACGTCTGCAGCAGCACGTCGTCCAGGCCCCATTCGGCGCTGAGCGCGGCGAGCCCGCCCTCGGTCACGATCGCCAGGAGCGGACAGTCGAGGCCCGTGGTTCGCAGCAAGCGGCACAGCCCCTTGGCCTGTGCGAGGTCGCGGCGGGCGTCGACGAGGACGATGTCCGCGGGCGGCGCGTCGATGAGCGCCGATCCCTCCGCGGGCACTACACGGACTGAGTGCAGCAGCAATCCCAATGCGGGAAGCACCTCGTCAGAGGGCTCCAGTGCGTTGGTGAGCAAGAGCAAGCTACTCACGGGCACGCCTCCTAGCCCTGAAAAGACGTCAAGGACCCGGGGGCCTCATCGCCCGGATCCCTGCCAAGCAGCATATCCGAGTGGCCCGCAATCACAATGGGGGGCGCCCGTGGGCTGTCTCACGGGCGCGGTGATGAGATCCTGTGTCCATGGCCAAGGGGACGATCAGGTATTGGGCGGCGGCCCGCCAGGCCGCCGGCGTCGGCGAGGAACCCTATGACGCTCTGACGCTGGCCGAGGCCCTTCGCGAGGCCCGGGACCGACGCGACTCGGACTTCGGCACAGTGGTCGCCCGCAGCTCGTTCCTCGTCGACGGGCACCCGGTCGGTAGCCGTGCCCACGAGGGAGTGACGCTCCCGGAGGGCGGCACCATCGAGGTGCTCCCCCCGTTCGCCGGGGGATGACGCGCGGCTCGATACGGAGTGTGACGCCATCCGGTGTCGGCGTCGCTAGGCTGGGCACGCTGGGGCCTTCGCGGGCAATTGTGCGGGGTGCGCAGGGTGTGCGCGGTCGGCTGACTGAAAGGCGTGAGATGCGCAAGGTACTGGTCGTCATCCTGGTGCTGTTGGTCGGAGGCGTCATCGCGGCCGACCGGCTGGGCGTCCGACGGGCGCAGGACGAGATCGCCAAGCAGGTCGCGGCGCAGTACCACCTGGACCAGAAGCCCGCCGTCACCATCCACGGGTTCCCGTTCCTCACCCAGGCCATCGGCGGTGACTACAAGCAGATCGATGTCGCGCTGGGGCAGTGGACGCAGAAGGACGTCACGGTCCACGACGCCAAGCTCCGGCTCTCGGGGGTGCACGCCGCCCTCACGGACGTGATCAACGGCAACAGTTCGCAGGTCACCGTGCGGACGGCCACGGCCTCGGCGGTGGTGCCCTACTCCGAGGTCCAGAAGTACGCCCCGAAGGGCGTGCGGTCCATCTCCGCCAAGGGCTCGAACATCCAGGCCAGGGTCACCGGCTCCTTCTTCGGCATCGCGGTGAGCGGCGATCTGGTCGCTTCACTCAAGGCCACCCCCGAAGGCATCGCGGTCACCCCGCAGACCATCACCAGCGGCGGCACGCAGGTGCCGGCGGCGGTGATGCAGCAGCACTACACCTTCACCGTGCCGGTGCGGAACCTGCTCCCCATGGGGGCCCGGGTCAGCAACCTCGAGGTGACTCCGGCGGGCCTGCGGATCGCGGCCACGGCCGACAACGTCAAGCTGGAGAATCTCTCCAAGGCCTGATGCTGCGCAAGGACCGATCCTCTACAGGTCCTGTACTTCGCCGGGTCCGGCCCGGATCCTTGTGAACCCGTCAGGACCCGTGTACGTGTCACAAGCGTGGGACCAACCCCGGACGAGCTATTGCTCCGCGCGCTCTACAAGGAGCACAGCGGCCCGCTGCTGGGATATGCCCTCAGGCTGACCGGCGGTGACCGCCGGCAGGCCGAGGACGTCGTCCAGCAGACGCTGCTCCGCGCCTGGCGGCACCCCGAGGCGCTGGCCGGCCGGCCGGCCCGGCCGTGGCTGTTCACGGTGGTGCGGAACCTGGTCGCCGACGCGCACCGGGCGAGGTCCGCGCGGGGCCGTGACCAGCTGCCGATCGAGGACGGTACGGGGGCGTTGGCCGCGCTCGCCGCGGCGGACGATATCGAGCGGGCACTGGAGTGCTGGACCGTGGCGGAGGCACTCGGCGATCTCAGCCCGCCCCACCGTGCGGCCATCGTCGAGACCTACTACCACGGCCGGTCGGTGGCCGAGGCGGCCAAGGTGCTGGGCATCCCCCCGGGCACCGTGACGTCCCGGGCCTATTACGCGCTGCGTGCGCTGAAGCTGGTACTGGAGGAGCGGGGGTCGGCGCCATGAGCGGCTGCGGGGAGGTACGGACGTTGCTCGGGGTCTACGTCCTGGGCGCCATTGATCCGGCCGGACGGGCCGAGGTGGAGGCCCACCTCACCCGGTGCCCGGACTGCCGCGACGAGCTGGCCGGGCTGGCGTGCCTGCCCGCGCTTCTCGGCAGGGCCGACGAGGCCCAGGTCCAGCAGGCGCCCGCACCGTCGGAGGAGTCGCTCGACGCGCTGCTCGCCGCGGCCGCGGCGACGCGCCGGCGGCGGGTCCGCCGCTGGATGCCGCAGACCGCCGTGGCTTTGGTCATTCTGGTCATGGGGGTCCTCGGCGGGATGGCGGCCGGTGGGGACGCCTGGCGGCCCGTGCCACCGCCGCCCCCCGAGCCGATCGCCGAACAGGTCAGCGCGACGGACCCGCGGACGCATGTGACGGCACAGCTGGGCATCGACGGCAAGGCCTGGGGCACCGCGGTGGCCGTCCGCCTCAAGGGCGTACCCCTGGGAACGCGCTGCCGGCTCATGGCGGTGGGCAAGGACGGCAGACGCGACATCGCGGCCGGCTGGCAGGTGGTCTACAGGGGCTACGCCGACTTCCAGGGCTCGACGATGATCGCCCGTAACGAGCTGCGGGCTTTCGAGATCGACACCGTGGACGGGCGGCGCCTTCTGACGATCGCGTCCCCGCCGCCCGGCTGACCGCGGCCACGCCCGCAGTCGTGACCTCGCGGTGGTTCGCGGCTCTGCGATGCGGCCGGGGAAGTTTTCCAGTTCCGCACAGGTTGGCATCCGATATGACTGGTGCATGTGTGGCGGTGGCCGTCATCTCGGTCGCCACGGCGTTCGGCCTGTCCCGGCGGCGCCGTGACGGCCTGCTGCGCCCAGGTCCGTCAGGAGGTGCTGTGGAGCTGGATTCGTCGGACCTCGGAGCCGCGCTCGGGAAGCGGGCGACCCTGGTGCAGTTCTCCACGGCGTTCTGCGCACCGTGCCGGGCGACCAGGCGGACTCTCGAGGAGGTCGCGGCGATGGTCGAGGGCGTCGCGCACATCGAGATCGACGCCGAGGCACGGCTCGACCTGGTCCGGCGGCTGAACATCCTGCGTACGCCCACCTCCTTTGTCCTCGACCAGGCGGGCCGCGTCGTCCGGCGGGCCTCGGGCCAGCCCCGCAAGGCGGACGTGATCGCCGCGCTCGGCGAGGCGATCGTCTCCTGAACCCCGAGCCGCTGAGCGCCTGAGAGGAGGTGGACGATCATGGCGATGACCTGCGGCGAGAGACTTGTCACTATCTCGAAAGGCGAGACAGAAGTGACACTGGACCAATTCGGACCTAGCATCGAGTCCGTGCGTCATTGGACAGAGCAGATGCTCACGAAGCGTCGCGCGGTGGACTTCTGCCGCGTGGCCACCTCGCTCTGTCCGACTGCCTGAGGCATCGAGCCCGGCTCGAGCTGCCGCTGGATGTCCGCCCTCATGCACGTCCCCTTCGCAGCTCGCACGCACTCTGCTCTCTCAGGAGCGATGTTCCATGAGGCAATCCACGCAGATCGACCCCCGTGGACAGCGATTCGGCGCGACCGTCACGAGCGTCCTTCTGATCGCGGTCCTGGTGACCGGGAGCTGGTTCGTCCTGGCCGTCCAGACCGTGGTGTTCGCGGTCAGCGGGGTGTGCGGACTGCGCTACTCGCCGTACGCGCTCATCTACAAACGGTGGGTACGACCCCGGCTCGGGCCGCCGACGGAGCTCGAGGCGGAGGCACCACCCAGGTTCGCGCAGTTCGTCGGACTCGGATTCGCCGTCGTCGGAGTGGTGGGCTTCACCACGGGTATCGCCTGGCTCGGGATCGGTGCGACCGCCTTGGCCTTGGGGGCGGCGTTCCTGAACGCGGCGTTCGGGTTCTGTCTCGGCTGTGAGATGTATCTGCTGACCTACCGCGTACTTCCACAAAAACGCTCCAACAAGGAGGTCCCCGCATGAGCCGCTCCGACGTACTCGTGGACGCCGACTGGGCCCAGGCCCACATCGACGACCCGGGTCTCGTCTTCGTCGAGGTCGACGAAGACGTAAGCGCCTACGACAAGGGTCACATCCGTGGCGCTGTGAAGATGGACTGGAAGACGGAGCTGCAGGACCCGGTACGCCGCGACTTCGTCGACCAGACCGGTTTCGACCAGCTGCTCTCCGGCAAGGGCATCGCCAACGACGACCTGGTGATCCTCTACGGCGGCAACAACAACTGGTTCGCGGCCTACGCGTACTGGTACTTCAAGCTCTACGGCCACGAGAACGTCAAGCTCCTCGACGGTGGCCGTAAGAAGTGGGAGCTCGACTCCCGCGAGCTGGTGACCGACGTGCCGTCGCGGCCCACCACCGGCTACAAGGCCAAGCCCCAGGACCACAACATCCGGGCGTTCCGCGACGAGGTCGTCGAGGCGATCGGCACCAAGAACCTCGTCGACGTCCGCTCACCCGACGAGTTCAGCGGCAAGCTGCTGGCCCCGGCGCACCTGCCGCAGGAGCAGGCGCAGCGGGGCGGTCACATCCCGACCGCACGCAGCATCCCGTGGTCCAAGGCGGCCAACGACGACGGCACCTTCAAGTCCGAGGAAGAGCTCCGTCAGATCTACAGCGACGCGGGGGTCGACCTCAGCAAGGCCACCATCGCCTACTGCCGGATCGGCGAGCGCTCCTCGCACTCGTGGTTCGCGCTCCGTGAGCTGCTCGGGCTGTCCGATGTGAAGAACTACGACGGTTCCTGGTGCGAGTACGGCTCGCTGGTCGGCGTGCCGATCGAGCTCGGCGCCGCCAAGTAACACCCGCTGGTTCGGCGGACACACAGCCGCCGCACGGCGGAGAAGGAGGAACAATGACTCAGGGCTGCGCAGCACCCGCCCAGACGGCGCACATCCCGGCAACAGTGGATCTGGCCAAGGAAGCGGTCATCCAGGGCACGGTCGTCCGTGGCGAGACCCCGGTGGCCGGTGCGTACGCACGGCTGCTGGACTCCACCGGCGAGTTCACCGGCGAGGTCGTCACCAGCGATGAGGGGATCTTCCGGTTCTTCGCCGCTCCCGGCGACTGGACTGTACGCGTCCTGGCTCCCGGCGGAGTCAGCGTCGACGCCTCGGTCACGGCCGAGATAGGAATGGTCGCCGCCCTGGAGGTCTCCATCTGACCTCGAGACGGCGCCGCGACGGACCCTGCCCCCGGACCCCGGGAGCAGGGTCCGTCGCCGTCCCCCCACCCGCGAAAGGGCCGGGCGGCCGGCGGCCGGTCGCTAGGATCGGGCGTCAAGACGCAGGGGCTTCGGTACCGTAGCGTCCGTACTGCTGTGCCAGTTGTGGAGAGGAGCACGATGTCGGGCCACGACTGGCAGCACGCCGTCCTAGGAGAACTCGGGGTCTCCGGAGCTGGGCTGGCCACTCCCGAATCGCCGAATCCGGCTTCGGCGCCCCCGCCACAGATCCCGGCTCCGGCTCCTGCCCCGGACGCCGCCCCCGCCGCCGCGCCCACCGGGCCCGCCCGGCTCCCCGCACCGATGCCGCCCCTCGCACCGGCTGGCGTCGAACCACGCGCCGTCGAACCTCCGGCCGTCGAACCCTCCAGTGACCGCCGGGTCTATTCACCGCCGCCGCCCGACGCGGCTCCGCAGGCAGAAGTTCCACCGCCCCCACCGGGCCGGCCCGCCGCAGACCCGCCCGTACCTCCGGCCGCCCAGGCCGCTTCGCCTCCGGCTCCGCCCGTACCGGCCGAGGGACCCTCCTGGTACGGCACTGGCAGTGGCGAGAACGCCGTCCCTGGCAGCGGGGACACCGGAATGCCACCGGTCACGCCCGCGACCGAGATCGCCGAGCCGTCCGGCGCCTCAGGCGGGCCGCTGTCCCCGGCCACGTCCTGGTCACAGCCGGCCGAGGACCGCAACTTCCTCACCTCGGAGCTGGACCACGCGTTGTTCAGCGCGGCCATCGAGTACGGTGCCGGAGCTCCGGCGGCTCAGCCCGCCCAGGGCGCGGCCACCGGCGAGGCCGATTCCGCGCCCGCCGCCCCACCGCCGTCCGGTCACCCGGGCGTTCAGTACGGACACCCGGGCGGACAGTACGGAGGCGACCAGCGGCAGGCGCCGCCAGGTACGCCGAGCATGGCCTGGCCACCGGGGACGGGTGCGCCCCCCGAGGCGCCGCCCGGCTCAGGTGAGCCACCCGCCGGTAATGAACCGCCCGGCTCGAACGACCTCGTACGCCGCAATGTGCATGGTGACCCGCTGATGCGCCGTGTGGGCCAGGGCGTTCGCAGGGCCATGGGCGGATCGGCGGCCCATGACGTACGGCAGCAGGCGGCGATGATCGAGCGAATCCGCCAGCAGATGCCGTCGTGCAGGCAGATCGCGGTGACGAGCATCCGCGGCGGGGCGGGCAAGACGACGGTCTCCGCCCTGGTCGCGCGGGCCATCGCCGACTTCCGGGGCGACCGGGTCCTGGCCGTCGACGCCGATCCCGGACTCGGCTCACTGCCCCTGCGGCTCGGCGCGCAGGCGGAGCGCTCCCTGCACGACCTGGCGCAGGTACGGCTCAACTCGCTCGAGGAGGCCGGGCTCTACCTGGGCAGGTCGGCCGAGCGTCTGTGGGTTCTGCCGGGGTCCACGGCGGGGACGATGTCGGCCGATCTGGATGTGGACACCTTCCGGGCGGCGATGGGCAACCTCACCCGCTACTTCTCCGCGGCGGTCATCGACTGCGGCGCCGGCATCGGTGAGCTGCAGCGAGGGATCCTCAGTGGCGTGCACGGCCAGGTGATGGTCGCGCAGGGCACCGCGGACGGTGCCTACAGCACCCAGAGCACGGTGGACTGGCTGGCCGCGAACGGCTACGGCGCTCTCCTCGCCCGTACGGTCATCGTGCTTGTGACGCATTCGCCGCACGTCGACTCCGACCTCGAGCGGGCACAGCAGATGCTCAGTGCGGCCGGGCTCCCCGTGGTCCATGTGCCCTATGACCGGCAACTCGCCACCGGTGCCACGATCGACGTGACCCGGATCAGCTCCGGAAGCCGTGCGGCCACCACTCGTATCGCCGCAGAGGTGCTCGCCCGGGCCGCAACAGGCTGATCATCTCTGTCGAAGCAAGCGGTGCCAGCGGGCGCATCGTCTAGAGTCGTCCGGATAAGACCACTGAGGTCCTGGGAGGCGCGGAATGCGCGGAGTTCGCCTCGCGGCGGTCGGCGGCTGCATGGTGCTCACCTCGTTGTCCTGGGCGCCTCCGGCGCTTGCCGGGTCCGTGGGCCGGTTGCCGGCCGGCCGGCTCGCCGCCGCGTCATGCCAGCTGCAGCAGAGCGGGAGCCCGGCGTCGCAGATGACATCCGAGCCATGGCCGCAGCAGAGGCTCAACTTCACGGACGCGTGGAAGCTGACCCGTGGTCAGGGGGTCGTCGTCGCGGTGGTCGACAGTGGGGTGGACGGCACTCATCCCCAGCTCCGCGGCCACGTGCAGAGCTACGACGTGACCAAGACGGGCCCTCAGGACTGTGTCGGGCACGGCACCCAGGTCGCGGGCATCATCGGAGCCCAGGATCTGCGCGCGCGCGGCATCCCGTTCCTCGGGGTCGCGCCCGGAGCCAGGCTGATCAGCATCAAGGGTGCGGTGAGCGATCAGAACAACGACCCACACTGGGTCGCGGCGGCGATGAGGCAGGCCGCCGACCGGCACGCCAAGGTCATCAACGTGTCGTCGCAGACCCCCAACTACCCGTTCCTGAAAGCCGCCGTCGAATACGCGCAGCGCAAGGACGCCCTGATCGTGGCCGCGGCGGGCAACGTCCAGGACGAGCGGACCCAAACCGTCCACGAGGCTTACCCGGCCAGCTATCCAGGGGTGATGTCGGTCGGCGGCACGACCTCGACCGGCGCCCTCGGAGACTTCTCCAACAGTCAGACGCACGTGACCATCACGGGGCCGGGCAAGGACATCATCAGCACCTGGCCGCAGGGCACCTATTTCAACAACACCGGCACGAGCTTCGCGGCCCCCTATGTGGCCGGCACGGCCGCACTGGTGCGCGCCTACTACCCCGGGCTCACGGCCAAGCAGGTCAAATACCGTATCGAGCACACCGCGGACGGCGGCACCGTCAAGGGCACCGGAGCGGGGCAGGTGAACCCGCTGCGCGCGGTCACCGCCGTGATGGGCGGCGAGACGGGTCAGGTGCCGGCTCAGACGGCGGTCCGCAGGGTCTCCATCGCCCAGCCCTCGGAGGGTGACCGCTTCGGCCGGACCCTCGGGCTGTCGCTGGCGGGGGGCGCGCTGGTCGTCGCCGCCGGGATCGCCGTCGCGGGGGCCGTCATCCCGGCGGGCCGGCGCCGGAACGGATCGGCCGGTCCGGCGGGGCCGAACCGGTCCTGATAACGCCGAGGGCGGTTCATGGAGACCATCCGCCCGCATCATGCGGGCGGTTCAGATCTCGGCTCGGTCGAGGGCCCGGATGTGGCGCTCGATATGAACCACCGTAAGTGAATCCATAACTTCTGCGTTTTCGTACCGCTGCTTCGGTGAACAATGTCGGCGGCGGCCAGTGACTGGAGGCCTCAGGTTGGGCGACCAAACTGGTGGCGGGGTTCGAAGTCGGCGAGTTGTCCGCGCCGGGGTGTTGGTGACGAAACAGGTGAAGCGGTGGCCATCGACGTCGGTGAACCGCAATTGGGCGCCGGGATGAGAACATTCCGTGCCGACGATGGCCCGCATCCCTTTCGGCTAGGCGGTCAGGTCGAGTATCCCGGTCAGCTCATTGACCCACGCACGGTCACGCGGTTGGCGATCGGAGTCGTAGGCGCACTTCCGCATGTGTTCGGGCAAGGGCAGAATGGCAGTGCGACGGCCGTCACTGCTGCAACGCTTTTGATAAGCACCTGGCCCGGCCATCTCGGCGAACGGCTGTGCAGTACGGCGTTGGCCGTCGGCTCGCCGGCGAGAGAGATCCTTTATCCCATGGCCGTCGACCAGACGCCTGCCCGGCCGGCTTTCGGCGACCCCGAGGGAGCGAACGTGTACCCGCCTCCGTTCCTTCCGATTCCCTGGTGTGGCGCTGACAAACGATCTACACTTCAACCGGTTCTGATGTGAGGTCGCATACCTGTCCGCCTGGACAGGTGCTGCCTGAGGTTCATCGGTTCCGGATTTCTGTGCACCGCTGTCGGCGACCTACGTCGCTTCGTCGCCAGGGCGGACAGGCCGGTCACAGAAGCGCCCCTGCCCACACGCACTCTAAGGGGAGACGATCAGCTCAGAACCGAATCGCATCCGTGACCTGCTGAACACGCCCGCGCGGTCGACAACGCCGGCGCCGAGCCCGACTCCCACGCCGATGCCGTCGGGTTCTGGAACTCCCGCTCCGTCCACCACGAGCCCACCCGCGGCGCCGTCGGGTTCTGGAACGCCTTCCCCTCCCACGCCCTCGGCATCGCCGTCCGGTTCGGGGAGCGGCCAGGTCCAGAACGCCCATGAGGCGATCAAGGACGTGGCCAAGAGGATCTCGGAGACCATGGGGCCCACGTTCACGAAGACCGCGGCACAGATCGGCTCGCTCAACCTGGCCGAGGTGTCCTTCACCGCGGTCACGGTGCAGTTGGCGATCGCCTACACCGAGGCCAGTGCCTTCTTCATTCAGGACATGAAGAGCAAGACCGACCGGCTGGCAGAGATCGAATGCGGGCTGCACACGGTCGCCGCCAACTGGAAGCAGGCCGGTGAGGCCAGCACGCTAAAGACGGTCTGACGCCCTTCCCCAAGCTATTGCTTGCCCACGCGAGGAGACGCCTCCATGTTCGAAGACGGCCTCGGCAAGGCCCAGACAGCCCTTTTCACAAGCATGGGCTGCGCGGTGATCCTCCCAGCGGCGTGGGAGCTGGTGTCGATGATGTACCTGTGCCAGTGCGATCCGGGTGCCTACCACAAGGGGTCGGAGGTCTGGGCCGACGTCGCTAAATCCCTCCATGAGAAGGAGAAGGAACTGGAGAAGGTCATCGCAGACATCCCCAAGCACGACTGGGACGGCGAGGACCGCAAGGCCTTCGAAGACAAGATGAAGGACTTCAGGGCGCAGGTCGGCATTTCGGCCACGATGGCCGACGTTACGCACTACGTTCTGCTGTTCGCCGCCTGGGTGCTCTACATCCTCATCGTCATCATGATGATCACCGCGATCATCCTGGTGGCCCAGGTCGTGTACGTCGGCATCGTCGCGGCGAGCACGCTGGGCACCGGGTACTGGGGGGCCGTCGGCGAGATCTGCCTGATCATCGAGATGGAGATGGTCCCGATGTTCACCACCGTGACCGAGAACGTCGACATTGTGATGAACGCGGCCGCGGCGATCCTCGGCACCACCCTGGTGGTCGACATCGGCGCCCAGATGGTGTCGGGCAATCCCGGTGCCGCTCTCGACCTGATCCAAGCGCAGGTTCCCGCCTTCGACGCCGCGTGGCGTGGCGCCCTGCAGCGGATGGAGCGGAACCTGACCGGCTACGGGATGAAGTACGACCAGTCCGGCCGCCTTGTCAAGCTCCCCTGGCCGGTGGTGGGCGGCAGCCGGCTCAAGGGCGGCAGTGATTCCTACGGCGAGTCGCCCTCGTACGGGATCACCGGCGGCCTGACCGGTAAAGAGAGCCCCGAGGTGGGGTAGCTGGTCACCCGCCCCGCTTCAGATCCGCCAGAACCAGCCCGGCGATCATCAGGAGCTTCAGCGACTTGAGGACGGGCCGCCCTTCGCGCAGCGTCCAGCGTCGCTGGTCCCACTGCACCTCCCCCACCTCCACCCCGGTGGCGTCGGCGACCGTGAGCAGCCATCGCCTGCTCCCCTCAATCTGCCCGAGCGCCTGACGGTCGGCGCCCAGCAGCCGATACCGGGTCGACAGGAGCGGAGAGGCATCGTCGATCCGCCCCACCCGGTTCCCCTGGCCGTCCAAGACCCACGTGCGCCGGTTATAGACGTACCGCTCCTTGTCCACGGTGAACAGCCGCGTCCCATCCGGAGCGCAGAACTCCACAGTGCGCCGGAAGTCCCGGTGAGTCTTGGAGGTCAGCCTGTAGACCTGTCCCAGTACCCCGAGTGAGGGCTCGCGGCCCACCGCCAGGGTGCGGCCGTCCTGGCTCGTCAGGTCGTACGCGGACTCCATCATCCGGCCATCGCCATACCGCAGCACCAGCACCGACTCGGCCAGCAGATCGGCAAGCCCGCTCACATTCGCATCCGGCGCTTGAGCTCGTTGAGCGAGTCCAAGGACTCGCTCATGGTCCCGGAGAAGGCGTCCTGCATCGTCTTGAGGCTCTCGGCGAACTTGGCCCGGTCGCGGAACATCTCCGCAGGGTCCTGATCCCCGTACGCCTCGGCGACGATCTCCTGGCTCTGCCGCCTCAGATCGTTCTGCGCCTCACGGGCCAGCTTCAGCAGCGTGGCGGCCAGCTCCGACGAGCCCACCTTCATCGCACGAGGGTCGATCTCCAATTCGGTGAGCCCTCCCTGGCCTGTGCAGCCCACCTTGATCCGGCCGTCGTCCGACGCCGCACGGCCTACCAGGCCCGACAGACGCTCCTGAACCTCGAGAGTCTTGCTGAAGTATCCCTTCGCGTTGCGCATATTGGCGTCGATGCCATGCCGAAGCGTCTCGTCGAACTCCATAAAACAATCCTCGTTCGAGGCAATGATAAATGACCGTAAGAAATGTACTATACGCGGCCGCTAATCGCAGCTCCTGCGGTCGAGAAGCCCTCAAGTTAAGACTGCCAGCCTCTGATCGGTCACCGCGCCACGTCGGCAGGGCTCGATGGCCGGCGGCGACGTCGTAGGCCGCGCGACCCAGAAGGCGGGTCGAGTCCAGCGTGGGTAGAGGAGAGACGTCGGCGTGACCAGGAGCGGATTTCTGTGCAGATGAGGGCGCCACCACGGGTGACATGAACGCTCAAGAGAGCTCGGTGGATATGCCGACCGGCACAGACCAGGTGTGCGCTCTGGGTGGCCTCAGGATGTGGAATTCCCGGCGTCAGGCCAGGGAACTCGGGAAAAGACCTCCGCGCGGCAGGAAGTGCCCTCTGACGGGCTCCCGCTGATCCCGGTAGCCGGGGTGGATCCTGTCGGTGTAGTCGTCAGTCAGCGCTCACTGTTGCGAGCCGGTCGCCTCCGTGTAGGCGGTCTGGATGAGCCGGGTGCCGGTGCGGCGCTCAACGAAGTAGCCACGGCCTGGCGCCAGCTTGTGCGGCTTCACGTTGCCGAGGAGGGCGCCCTCGTCCTTGTTGCCGGACATCATCAGCCCAGGTGAGCCCATTTCCTTGATTCGCTGCACCACGGGGTCGAACATCGCCCGGCCGGCGCCGCCCATGGCCCGGGAGAGGATGACGTGCAGGCCGATGTCGCGGGCCTGCGGGAGCAGTTCCACGAGCGGACGCAACGGGTTGTCGGACGTCGCCACCATCTCGTAGTCGTCGATGATCAGATACAGGTCGGAACCGGTCCACCAGGAGCGCGACCGCAGTTGATCGGGCGTGAGGTCGGCCGGTGGGAGCCGGCTCATCATCGCGCCATGGATGTCCTTGATGAGCGAGTTCGCCGCCGTCGAGGACGCGGCGAAGCCGATCTGGTGCTCGGTGTTGGCGACATCGAGCAGGGACCGGCCGTAGTCGATGAAGATGAGCCGCGCCTGGTCGGGGGTGTTCCGCTCGATGATCCCATTGGTGATCATGCGGAGCAGGTTGGACTTTCCGCACTCGGTATCACCGATCACCATGAAGTGCGGGTCCGTGGCGCAGTCCAGGAACACCGGCGACAGGGACTCCTCGTCGATACCGATGGGGATCCGCGCCCCGCTCTGCGCGACCGGGGGCAGCGCGCTGATCGGGAGGATGTCGGGCAACATGCGGACCTTGGGGGCGACGGGCCCGCGCCAGGACTCCCGCAGGGCGTGCACCAGCTTGCCGATGCCGTCGGTGATCGAGTCCGCGGACGGGTCGCCGTCGATCCTCGGCAGGGCGGTGAGGAAGTGCTGCCCCTCACGGGTGATGCCCCGCCCGGGCCGGCCTTCGGGGACGTTCTGGGCGATCTTGCGGTTGATCTCGGATTCGTAGGCGTCGCCGAGCCGGAGCTCCAGCTTGGTGCCGAACAGGTCACGGACGGCGCTGCGCATCTCCGACCATTTGTTGGAGGAGGCGACGACGTGAATGCCGTAGCCGAGACCGCGGGCGGCCAGCTGCGTGATGGTCCCCTCGAGGCTCTCGTAGTCCTGCCGCAGCGTGAGCCAGTTGTCCACGATGACGAACACGTCGCCGTAGCCGTCGCCGGCGAACTCGCCGTTGGCGCGCATGCGGCGGTAGGTCGCCATCGAGTCGATGCCGCGCTCGGTGAACACGCGTTCGCGCTCTTCGAGGAGCGCGCTGACCTCGGCGACCGTACGGCGCACCCGGTCCGCGTCGAGCCGGGTCGCCACACCGCCGATGTGCGGCAGGCCGGACATCGCGGCGAGCGTGCCACCGCCGAAGTCGAGGCAGTAGAACTGCACCTCGGCCGGGGTGTGCAGCAGCGCAAGTGATGCGATGAGGGTGCGGAGCATCGTGGACTTCCCGGTCTGCGGGCCACCTGCGATGCCGATGTGGCCGGCGCCGCCGGACAGGTCCAGCCAGTACGGCTCGCGCCGCTGCTCGAACGGCTTGTCCACGATGCCGACCACGGCCTGCAGCCGGCCGCGCCCCTCCCATCCCGGCGTGGTCAGGCCCTTGTCCGGGGTCGCCGCGAGCGGGGGCATCAGGGTGTTGAGGGGCGGCGGCTGGTCCAGTGGCGGCAGCCAGATCTGATGCGGCTCAGGACCGTGCCCGGACAGCTGGCGCACGACGACGTCGAACAGCGATTCGGAGCTGTGCTGCTCCTCCGGGCCGTCCGGCTCCGACTGTTCCATCATCCGCGGCCGGATGTAGTCCGGGACGTACGGCACGACCTGCTGCACGATCTGGGCCGCATGCTGCTCGGGCTGGTGGACCTCCTCCACCGGGCCGGAGACGTACCCGGCCCGGAAGCGGGTCATCGTCTCGGTACCGAACTTCAGGTAGCCGTGGCCGGGCGCGGACGGCAGTTCGTAGGCGTCCGGCACGCCGAGCACGACGCGCGACTCCATCGCCGAGAAGGTACGGAGGCCGATCCGGTAGGACAGGTGGGTGTCCAGGCCCCGCAGCTTGCCCTCCTCGAGCCGCTGTGAGGCCAGCAGGATGTGCACGCCGAGTGACCGGCCCAGCCGTCCGATCATCACGAAGAGCTCGGCGAACTCGGGCTTGGCCGACAGCAGCTCGGAGAACTCGTCCAGCACCAGGAAAAGGGTGGGCATCGGCTGCAGTGGCGCGCCTTCGGCGCGAGCCTTCTCGTAGTCGCGCAGCGAGGCGTAGTTTCCCGTCGCACGCAGGAACTCCTGACGGCGAACCATCTCACCATGGAGGGCGTCGTACATACGGTCGACCAGTGGGAGCTCGTCCTCGAGGTTGGTGATGATCGCGGAGACGTGCCGGAGTCCCTCCATGCCGAGGAACGTCGCACCGCCCTTGAAGTCGACGAGTACGAAGTTGAGGACCTCGGGGGAGTGCGTCATCGCCAGCCCGAGCACGAGCGTCCGCAGCAGCTCGGACTTCCCGGAGCCGGTCGCGCCGATGCACAGGCCGTGCGGGCCCATGCCACCCTGCGCCGACTCCTTGATGTCCAGGTCGATCGGCCGGCCCGAGGCGTCCATGCCGATCGGCACGCGGAGCCGGTTGCGCTGTGGCCTGGACCGCCACACCTGGGCCGGATCGACGTTGAACACGTCCTCGACACCGAGCAGCGTTGTCAGTGTCATGGTGCCGGACAGCACGTCCTCTTCCGGGCTGCTCGCGGTGCTGGACCGCAGCGGCGCGAGCTGGCGGGCCAGGGACTCGGCCGTGGCCATGGAGACGTGGTCGGGCTTGCCGATCGGGGTCGCGACGTCCTTGCCCGTACGGTCCCGCTTGAGAATCTGGATGTGGTCGGCGGTGACCTGCAGCCGCAGGGTCGTGGTGTCGCTCGTGGGCGCCACCGACCCACCCAGGTCGATGACGCACACCCCCTCGATGCCGTCCGCGGCGAGCTGGGAGTCGTACGAGGCGGCGCCCCCGTCGACGATGACCACGTGGTAGGGCAGGTCGTCAGAGGACAGGCCGGGGCTGAACCGGGGCCGGTCCTTGACCTCCTCGCCGAGCAGCGTCTCGAGCTCGGACATGGACTGCGTGATGAGCCGGATCTGGCCCGCGGCGTCGTGCTGGGTGGGGTGCAACGCGTGCGGCAGCCACTTCACCCACTGCCACCACGCCATCCGCTCCCGGGAGGCGCAGACGGTGATGCGCACGTCGTCCGGCGAGTGGAAGGTCGCCATCTGCATGATCATCGCGCGGACCATCCCGTACACGGCCTCGGGTTCGCCGGCCGGGAACACGCGGGCGAACGACTTCAGCGCCATCGCGACGGGCAGCCCGGGCACGGTGGAGTGCGTGCGCATGAAGCGGCGCAGCGCACCGGCGCTCATCGGCTCGAGGTCCTCCACCGGCTTGGTCTCCGGTGAGACGAGCTGTACGGCCAGTCGCTGTGAACCGGTGCCGATCCGTACGTTGGTGAAGTCGGGGTCGGTGGCACGGCGCTCCCAGATGCGCGCGCTCATGACGATGGACCACAGGGTCGCGGGGTTGGGGTTGTTCCACTCCAGCGACTCCCGCTGAGCCCGCGCCGCCTTGCGCACCTTTTTGCGGACCTGGCCGAGATAGCGAAGGTAGTCGCGGCGGGCGCCGTTCAGCTTGGTCTTGCGCTCACCGCCGCGCTGGCCGAGCTGGCTGAACATCATCCCGACCATCGACAGGCCGAGCATGCCGCCGGCGACCTTCTGCATCGTGGCCGCGCCGGGGTTCAGGAACATGAAGGCCATACCACCGCCACCGGCGGCCATGGGAAGAAGTGTCAAAACATTTCGGAAGCCTTCTGAAACGACCTCGGGCAGTTCCGGAGGGGACTCCAGGAGTATCTCGCCCCGGGGCAACTCCGGCGGCTTCCTGCGCTCCTTACGCCGTACGAGCACGGTGCTCACCGCCGCAGTCCCCCTTGGGTTCGTACCAGTCGTGTAGATAGATGGTCATCCTAGGGATGCCACGTCTATGTTGTAACGGTTTAGACGTACGGGGGGAACCCAGGGTGTTTTCAGAAGCACATGAGGAGTGACGTGAGCCCGACCACTGGGGCAGAGCTCTGCCGGGTGACGATTGTGGGGCCGAAACGGCGGGTGGACATCTCACTCCCCGCCCATGTGCCATTTGCCCAGCTCTGGCCTGCAATCCTGCACTATTCCGGCGACAACCTCGCCGACGCGGGACTCGCCCACGGCGGATGGGTGCTGCAACGTCTCGACGAGCCGCCTTTCGAGGGTGGCACCACGCCCGCGCAGGCCACAGTGCGAGACGGCGAGGTGCTCTACCTGCGGCCCACGCTGTCCCAGCTGCCGGAACTGTCCTTCGACGATGTCGCCGACGTGGTCGCGACGGGCGTCAATGACAGACCCGACCGGTGGCGGGTGGAAGGGACGCGGAACTTCGGGCTCTGCACCGCCGCGGCGGCATCGCTCATCGCGGCGGCGGTCCTGGTCTTCTCCGGGCCCTCGTGGATCCTCCCCTCCATCGCCGCCGGGGTCATCAGCCTGCTCGCCCTGGTGGCCGCCGTGGGGGTCTCGCGGCTCGCGGGCGACGCGCGCGCCGGAGCGGTCCTCGGATTCTGTGCGCTTCCGCACGCGTTCCTGGCGGGGCTGTTCGCACCCGCACGCAGCACCGCGCTCTCCGACCTCGGCGCAGTGCACGCCCTCGCCGGGTTCGCCGTTCTCGTGCTCGTGGCGACGGTGGCCGCGTTCGGGGTCACCGACGGGCTGCCGGTGTTCCTCGGCGCGGGCTTCGCCGCGTTGATGGGCACCGCCGGGTCGGCGATAGCGGTGATCTTCCCTGGCGTCTCGGCGGCCGGGGTCGCCGCGATCACTGTGGCGGTGACCAGTGCTCTGACCCCGCTCACCCCGGCCATCGCCTTCCGGCTGGCGCGCGTCACCCTCCCGCCCGTACCGCAGAGTGCCGAGGACCTGCGACGGGACACGCTCATGGTGGACGGCCAGGCGGTGCTGCGCCAGACGGTGCAGGCGGACCGCTACGTCACCGCGATGGTGCTGGGGCTCGGCCTGGTCGGGTTCTTCGCGGCGATCGCCCTCGCCTTCGCCAGCGGCTGGGTCGGACCGGCGATGTGCGCCGCGGTGGCGGTGTCGCTCCTGCTCCGCTCGCGGATCTTCCGGGGCCGGGCTCAGCGGCTGGCGCTGATGGTGCCCGGCATGGCCGGCCTCGGCGTACTGGCGCTGGCGAGCTCCCTGGACGCCGGGCAGGCCGTCATCTTGGTAGCGGTCATCCTGCCGCTGCTGGCGGTCACCGCCATCGTGGTCGCCACGAGCCTCTGGCTGCCCGGCCACAGGCCCTCGCCGTTCTGGGCGCGTGCCGCGGACATCTTCGATCTGCTGATGATGCTCACCCTGATCCCTCTCGCGCTCGGCGAGGTCGGCCTATTCTCGTACGTACGCGGGCTTGGCGGTTAACAGATGCAGACGCGCAAAGACCTCCTGCAGGCCCATCGGCTGATGACCCAGCGGGCCTCACAAGCACTGATCCTCGGTGAGCCCGACCATCCCGAGCAGCCGCTGCGCCGGGTCAGCATCGCGACCTTTTCCGGAATCATGGTGGCCGTGCTGATCGCGGCCGGAGCCGGCATCTTCGGGATCATCCGTCCCGGTGGCGCCAAGGGGCTCGAACAGGCCGGGATGCTGATCGTCGAGAAGGAGACCGGGGCCCGCTACGTCTGGTGTGAGAGCGGCAAGCTCTGTCCGGTCGCCAACTACGTGTCCGCCCGACTGCTGGCCGGAGCGGATGACAAGACCAGACGTACCGTGTCGCGTGACTCGCTGAGCAAGTTCCAACGCGGGCCGCTCATCGGCATCCCCGGCGCGCCGGACACGCTCCCGGACCCCAAGAAGCTCGTAAAGACGCCGTGGACCGTGTGCGTGCGGGCGGTGAACTCCGGATTCGCCGGGCGCACTTCCCTGGTGACGCTGCTGGCGGGGCGGTCGGTCGGCGGTCAGCCCATCCGTGACGACCAGGCCATCGTGGTCCAGGCGGACGATCACCAGGCCTGGCTGCTGTGGCGCAGCAAGCGGCTGCGCGTGCCCCAGTACGCCGTCACCGGGCTCACGCCGAGCGCTCCGCAGGTGGCCGGCAAGTGGCTGAACGCGCTTCCCGCGGGTCCGGACTACACGGCACCGCCGGTGCCCGGCCGAGGCGGGTCGGCGCGGGGGCCGCAAGGGAACGCCAGGATCGGGCAGATCTTCACAGTCGACCAGGCGTCCGGTGGGGCGTCGTACGTACTGCTGAGCGATGGTCTCGCGCGGATCAGTGAGCTGCAGAAGCAGCTGCTGCGCGCCGACCCGGGCTCCCGGCAGGCCTACGGGAACCAGCCGGTCAACCCCATCCCGGTCGACCCCGCGTCGGTGAACGGGACCCGGATGTCGGCCACGAATCTGTGGAACAGCGACCTGCCCGAGCAAACTCCAACGGTGGTGCAGTACACCGACACGAGCCCGCTGTGCGCGGTGTATGACGACCCCAGCGGCAACTCCGGTGCCCGGCTGACCAACGGCGGTACGCTCCCGCCGGCTGCCGGCGCCCCGGCGCCTGCCGGCGCGGACCAGTTCGTGTTCCCGCCCGGCGGCGCCGCGCTGGCCGGGCTGGTGCCGAGCCCGGGCAAGGCCGACGCGGTGAGCACGTATTACCTGGTCGCCGAAGGCCGCCGTTTCGCTTTCCAGTCGGCCGAGGCCGCCGGGAAACTCGGCTATCAGCTGCCGGCCAATGCCGCGAAGGTGCCGGCGGGTGTGCTCGACCTCATCCCACTGGGTCCAGTGCTCGACGCGAACGCGGCAAATCAGCAGGTTGCCGCAAATGTTCCGGGCAGTGGGAACGGGGGCTGAGACCTGGACGTCAGAGTGCTGTGGCAAAAGCGGAAAGGTATGGACAATACCCTTCCGAGTTCGTATGGTAAAGAGATCTTTGCGTAGGGCGATCTGGTCTGTGTACGAGGGGCTCATGTGGACACAGGACGAGAGCCGCGAGCGCGAAGCGGGGGCACGGCGCCGGGCCCGGCGCTCTTTCCCCTGACCAGACTTCGGGCCGTGTCGGCAAATACTCACTGGGAGGTGACGGATGTCAGGACAGTCCGCTGTCGATAGGCAAGCAATGGCCAAGGCCGCTCAGGATCTCGAGGCTTCCGCAGGTGTGATCAAGGGCCTGCAGACGCAGCTCGAGGGCCACAAGAACGAGATGCGGAGCGGCTGGGAAGGCAGCGCATCCATGGCGTTCGAGAACGTCTTCCGTCGCTTCGATGAGGACTTCTCCGTCGTGCTCAAGCAGCTCGAGGAGATGCACCAGAAGCTCTCGGACACCAAGATCACCTACGAGGCCAAGGAGCAGATGGCCGACGAGGCGGTCAGCAAGGTGCAGCAGCTGCTCAACGGCAGCACCTGAGCTTCATAGCGCATCCTGACGACGACATCACACGACGGAGGAACAGTGAGCGGTGACGACTACACCAGGGCGAATTTCGGCTCCCTGACCTCGGGCGAGGCGAACTTCTCGCTGGCCGCCCGAGCGCTGCGGGACGAGCTGAACGACCTCGAGGGCAAGCTCAAGAGCAGCCTCAGCCGGTGGGAGGGCGACGCCCAGGGGTTCTACTGGCAGGCGAAGGCCAAGTGGGACAAGGCTGCGAACGACATGCAGACGGTCGTGCAGGGGCTCGGCGCCGCCATCGGCGACGTGCATGGCAACTACAAGGCGGCTGAGAAGGCCAACACCGGCATCTGGGGCGGCTGACGCTCGACACCACGAGCACCGGGTCCGGTGATCCGGAAGGAGCACCGGACCCAGCTCGGGTAACGATGGTGATCGCCGGCGAGGGCCGGGCGACGCACGAGAGATCAAAGAGCTCGACGAGCAGAACGTCGCATGGCGCGGTGTCGCCGAGAGCGGCCGGTGGGACCTGGGACCGCTGAGCCGTCACATCTCAAGGCTAGATGAAGACAGCGACAGTGGGGCGGCCGAACAGGAGGCAGGAAGTCATGGCACCGATCAACGATGGCGGGGGTTCCTACCCGCCGAATCTCCCCTCAGCGGGCAAGGAAATCCGGGTCAACCATGATGCGCTTCACGATGTCTACGTGAAGCTGCAAAACGACCGGGATCTGTTCGATAAAGGAGGGTCGGGAACTCTCCGTGATTTCCAGGGCAGTGCCAAGGGGCGCGTCGAGCAGCACCACCTCGGCGACTACCCGGCGGGCCAAGGCCTCCATCAGACATGCCAGAATGCCGAAAACCACATCGGCAATGTGTACAAAGAGTTTCTCGACGGCTATCAGAAGCTGATAGATGCCATCAAGAGGACGGCCGACAACCACAAGAAGGCAGAAGAGGCCAACGAGCAGGCCGTCAACAACGTGCACCCGAAGAACGGGTCTTGGGGTTAGGCCGTCGAGGCAGGGGAGAGGAACGTAAGGCGATGACTCCACAGGTTCCTGGGCAGGACCACCACATCCGGGCGGAAGCCAACGCGAGTCACTGGGGCCACGGCGGCTGGCAGGTCTGGGAGAACGACTACGAAGCACTCCTGAAGATCGTCAGGAGCACGGACCCCGGCCACGTAGCCTCGGCTGGAGCCGCCTACCTGGCCATCTTCAATCGTATGAATGAGACTGTCGGTCTCCTCTACAGCCAGGCGCAGAAGCTTGCCGAGAACTGGGGCGGTGCGGACGCCGATGCCGCCATGAAGCAGATGCAGAAGGCCTACGAGCAGGCCAACGAGATCTCCACGAAGAGCTCCGGTACCGGCAACGCACTCAATGCTCACGCGACGATGTTGACCAGCTGGAAAAATACCCTGCACGGTGAGCACTGGTACGGCGTAGAGGTCGGAACCGGCGGCACCGACACCGGCGACTGGCTGAAGGGCGAGAGCGCCATGGGCCGTCAGCTCATGGAGAAGCTGCAGAACCAGACGGTCGAGTCCAACGGCAACTTCCCCGACGGCATTCGGCAAGACATGGCCAACCCCAACGTCGACGACTACAACCCGAATAATCGCCGACCGGGCGGCAATCCGCCTGGTGGCGGCGGTGGTGGCCATCTCCCAGGCGGTGGTGGCGGTCCGGGGCATCTGCCCGGCGGTGGTGGCGGTCCGGGGCATCTGCCCGGCGGAGGTAACGGTCCGGGGCATCTGCCCGGCGGAGGTAACGGTCCGGGGCATCTGCCCGGCGGAGGTAACAGTCCGGGGCATCTGCCCGGCGGGCCGAATGGCGGCCACCTCCCGCACGGCGGTGGAACTGAGCTTGCGGGACTCCCCTCCTCTGGCGGCGGTGGCCTGGGCGCAGGTGGCGGCGGCCTCGGCGGCGGTCTAGGTGCAGGTGGCGCCGGCAGCCTGGGCAGCGCAGGCGCAGGTCCAGGCGGACTCGGGGCTGGAGGTCTCGGTGCCGGCGGTCTCGGCGCCATGCCCGGCATGGGCGGCGGCCTGGCCGGTAAGAACGGCCCAGGTAGTCCAGGGGGTATGCCCATGGGCGCGGGTGCCGGTCAGGGCCGCGGCGGAGACGAAGAGGAGCGCGAGCGCACTACCTGGCTGGTCGAGGACGAGGACGTCTGGGGTGCCGACGGTGACGCGACCCCCCCGGTCATCGGCTGATCCACAACCGAGACAGAGCCGTTGAGAGTGCGAAAGTCAGGCAGACCGGGCCATGCCCGGCCTGCCTGTGCTTCTATAAGCAGGTCATCCCAGGCAATGCGAGGTATGTCGATGTGGCGGTGGAATCGAGCAGTTGTCGGGGCGTCTCTCGCTCTGCTCATGGTAGGGGCGTCGGCGACACCCGGTATGGCGGCGGCCTATCCAAAGCCGCTGCCGCAGCAATGGTGGTTCACGGCCTGGGACATTCAGAACAAGGTCTGGCCCCTCAGCCAAGGTAACGGCGTGACGGTCGCGGTGCTTGACACTGGAGTTGAAGCAAGCATCCCAGACCTGGCCGGGGTCGTCCTCCCCGGTATCGACGCTGGGAACGGCGGTAGCGACGGTCGTACCGACCTCGATGACGCGGCGGTTCCGGGACATGGCACCGGAATGGCGTCGTTGATCGCCGCGCAGGCGAGAAGAACGGGGTTTCTCGGGGTAGCCCCACAGGTCAAAATCCTGCCTGTCATAACCAAGACGAGAAGTACGACCGCACCGGGAATCCGATACGCCGTGGACCACGGTGCCAAGGTTATCAATATTTCGCAAGCAAGTCCGATGCCATGCCAGCCTGATGTGCAGGAAGCCGTAGGCTACGCGCTTCAGCATGATGTCCTTGTCGTGGCCGGCGCGGGTAATAGTGGTGACACTTCGAACGAGTCTATGACCCCTGCCAACTGTGCTGGCGTGCTAGCTGTTGGTGCTGTCAATGGCCAAATGGTTCCGTGGAGCAAATCCGAGCGGCAGCCTTATGTAACGGTTGCCGCTCCGGGCGTGGGCGTCAGCAGCGTTCTCAAAGACGGCCAGCTTCACACCTCTAATGGAGGAACAAGTGGCGCGACCGCGCTGACCTCCGGGGCCGCCGCGCTGGTGCGGGCCGAGTATCCGACCATGTCGGCTCGTGAGGTGGTGCAGCGTCTCATCGCCTCGACCAGGGACGCGGGTCCCAAGGGCAAGGACGACCAGACCGGATACGGTGTCGTGCGCCCCTACCACGCCTTGGCCGACAATGTATCGAAGAGCGCGCCGAACCCGGTCTTCGATGCCTACGACAAATGGGCGGCGGCCAATGGTGGCGCGGGTGCGTCGAACTCGAGCGGGAAGTCCGTGACGGGCGATGGTCCCAACTGGGGCCGTATCGCGATGCTGGTCGTCGGACTCATCATCGTGATCGCCATCATCGTCGCCACCATCGTGACCCTTCTCCGTCGTGGTCGTTCTCAGCCCGCGGCGGGGCCCTCGTATCCTCCACAAGGCCCGCCGTCCTTCGGCGGCCAGCCTTACGGGCCCGCCCAGCCACCGGCGCCTGGTGCGCGGCCCCAGTTCTACCCGCCCGCGGGCCAGGCTCCTGAGGGCACGTCTCCGCAGCCGGGTGGGCATGGGGAATCCTGACCAGGCCGGTCCGCGGCCGAGATAGGACCGTTGGCCGTGAGAAGTGGGGATAGGTGCGGCACCTGCCGGTCCTATCCCCACTTCTTTAATAGATGCAGTGTTCTGTGCCAACAAAACAATAAGGAACGCCGCTGTTCTCCGGTAGCCTTACCAAGGTCAACCGGCGCAGTCGTCGTCGGAAAGCGGACCGTAGTTTCTTCCGCGCCAGGGCCCGAAGCGACATGGTGGGTCACCTC
>JAOPYH010000211.1 GCA_025964715.1 Streptosporangiaceae bacterium
CCAACTGACCCGCTCCGGCGACCACCCCCGCCGACCCACGGAGAGGCAACCTGTCATGAACATCGCCACCCGCATCCGCGAGAGCCTGACCGAGTGGCGACTACGCCGCGCGGACGAGCAGCTCTGGTGGAACGCATCCACCCTGCATGACGTGGGCGAGCTGACCGCCCAGTGGCTCGAAGGGCACATCCGGCACAACCCGAGCTACCCCGGCGACGGCCCCGACCCCGAGACCGAGGCCCTGGCGTTGCCGCTGGCCGCCGCGAACCGCGCCGGCTACGTCACGACCGGCTCGCAGCCTGGGTGCACGGAGGATGCCTGGCGGCAGCGCGCCGCCGTGGAGGGCCTCGTCCTGTACGACGCCGACCTACACCGCCTGCAGGCCGCCGCCGACCTCCACGGCCTCATCTGCCAGAGCAGGCTCGCGCCGCGGCGCATGGACTACTCGACGGCCATCACCGTGACCGTGATCGACAGGCCGGACGGCACCGTGCAGGAGTACACCGGCTTCGGGGTCGGGATCTCCCGCCACCACATGCGCACGCTGATCTTCTCGTCGCACCACCCGGACGCGGTCCGGCAGGCCTGCGCCGCCTGGCAGGTCACGATCATCGACCCGGACTGGGACCGCAACACCAACCTGATCGCCGCCCTCGCCCAGTTCTCGGCGAGCGGATGAGGCTCAACAAGGTCCGGGTGGCGCTGCCCTACATCGCCTGCCCCGACTGCTCGACCCAACTCGTGAACCACCTCTACGTCGACCTGCTCGCCGACGAACTGCTCTGTGTGTTCTGCGCGAAGACTCACCCGCCCGGCACGGTCGCACCGCTGCACGCAGACAGCACGGGATTCGCCACCGGCGAGGCACCGGCGCTCGACCCGGAGGACGCGATCGCCCTGCTCATTCGCCACGGCGCCAAGCTCGAGGAGATCCGGTGAACGCCCGCCGCCGTCGCCGCCGGGCGAGCTGGGGATTCCGCGAGCGCTTCTACGTCCTGCCGCCGTTCATCTGGGCGAACCTCTCCAGGTCCGGGGTCTCCTGGTCGTTCCACCTCGGGATCGCCACCTGGAACACCCGCCGCGGCTGGTACTTCCGGGGGCCGCTCGGCTTCTACATGCGGTTCGCCCGGGGCTGGGACCCCGGCTACTCGCACCGCTCGCACCGCTGACCGACCAGCACAGCACGAGACCCCCGCCGGGGCTGCCAGCCGGCGGGGGTCTCGTCATGTGGTGGCTCGGGGGCCACCGGGACTAGCGGGGACTGAGGGGCGCCCTACGCGCAGGCGCGTGTACGCGTGTACGCGCGCACGCGTGAGCGCCTACAAGAGCCCTATGAGCACGGGGCCCGCAGAGAGCTGCAACGCCTACAAGCGCCCCGGCAGGGGGCCGCAAGCAAACCGCAACGCAACTACGCATCGACGTCAGCCGGCGTCTCGGCCGGGGACACGATGGCCCGGTACTTGATCCAGCGGGTCTTCCCGGTGCGGTCGACACAGCCCATGTCGACGAGCTCGTTCAGGCGGGCGCGGGTGATCTGCTCGCTCTTCCCCCACGCCTCGGCGACTGACGAAACCATCGCCGGCCCCCGGAGCGCGCGGAGAACGTTCCAGACCTCGAGCTGAGAATCGGCGGCGGACGCGGCGCGCTTCGGGCGAACCTCGGCGGGCTCGGTCTGGCGATTCGCCGGGGCCTCCTCCGGCGAATCCGGGACGACGGTGAGTGGCGATTCGCCTGGCGAACCGGCTGACGAATTCGCCGACGAATCGCCGCCCTGCTCGCCGCCGTTCGTCACTGACGAATCGTGACGAATGGCAGGTCGGAGCCGGTTCCAGGCGTCGCCCAGTTCGTCACGGAGCGCGGCCAGTTCGTCATCGTGGAGGTCCTTCTCCAGCCCCTCGAACCGCTCCACGGTCTCCAGCTCCTGGGCGTCTGTGACGTTGTGCCACCGGCCCCGGACGGGCTCGCCGTGGATCTGGTTGGAGATCCAGCACTCGCCCTTCCGCCCGCGCGGCAGGGTGTGCATCGTCAGCTTCCCGTCCGACGAGAGCAGCGCGGAGTCGCGGGCCTTCGGCGAGTAGAACCCGACGACCTGACCGGCGAGCAAGGCGGCCCTGGCGTTGTTCCCGCCGATCGTCTGGGGCTCACACCGCTGGGTCGCCGCGTACAGCGCCATGTCGAACGCCCGGGAGATGGCGCAGAGGGTCTCCCACTGGTAGCGCCGCTGCATGTCCTTCCGGGCAGCCTCGGACGACGCCTGGCGGGTGGTGTCAGCCTGAGTCGGGGCGAAGTACAGCGAGGTCTCGTCGAACAGGGCGACGATGACCATGCGGTCCTTGCGCTTGTTCTCCCCGCGCACCCGGCAGATGATGTGCAGCGCCCGGATCATGATGTCCATGTCATCGGCAGACCGGCCGTAGGCGTAGGCCAGCCGGGACAGGACGTCGTAGTCCGGGCTACCGGGCTTCATGTCGCCGATCATCAACAGGCCGTCGTGTGCGGCGCCAGCATGGATGCCGATGCGCTTGTAGCCGGTGGTCTTCCCGTAGCCCTTCTGCCCGGCGACGATGCTGTCCACCCCGCCGTGGCCCTTCCGCCAGACCTCGATCTGCATCGGGGTCTTCTGGTCGGCGAGCACGCCCACGGTGAAGGGCTTCCGCATCGACACCGCCTCGAGCGGCACCTCGAAGTGCATGCCCTCCGGGTCGCGGGTGCCGTAGTCGCGGCGGAGCTGGTACTTGCCCTCCCGATCGCCCCGGACCTTCTCGATGGTCAGCGAGGACTGGTCTACCCCGAGCCTCGCCGCGATGCGCGGGATGGCCCGCTGGAGGCTGTCCAGGGTGTACGTGCCGGCGACCTCGGGGATGAGCGGCGCCACCCAGGCGTGATCGTCGGCCTTGGTGCCGGCCTTGGACAGCCGGACACCCTTCAGCCCTACGGCCTCACCATCGAAGGCGGCGATCTCCCGGGAGACATCGACGGCGCGGCGGACGCGGCGGTGCTTGAACCACGGCGGCCACGCACCCACGAGGATCACCGCCCAGCCCAGCGCCAGGACGGGGAGCCCGCGCACCGCCCAGAGCGGCCCGAACCAGGCGGCCAGCGCCACCCAGGACGAACCGGCCGCCCAGCAGGACAGCCCGTACGTGCGCTCCCGGCCCTCGGGGAGCCGGAACGCGGAGTCCAGGCCGAGGAGCAGCACCACCAGGAGCAGCACCCCGAACACGACGAGCCCGGTCAACGGGAGCCACCGGTTCACCGCGCCGGTGATGGCGAACGCCGACGCGGCCAGCGCCGGTGGCCCCACCACATGCGGGTACCGGTAGATCACCGCGTTGTCGAAGCTCTCCAGGTACTTCTCGATGGGCGCCGGCTGCTTCTCCACCTTGGCTGGCATGCGGGTACTCAGCCGACCTTGTCGAAGCGCGGCATGGCGAAGTCGCTGTACGCGGCCTCGGCGGCCTGGTGGGCCTGCTGGACCTGGGTGACGGCGTCCCCTACCGCCTCAGCGGCCGCGTTGAGGGCGACCACGATGGAGCCCTCCAGGCCGGGCACGGAGGAGAAGTGCTCAGCCATCTCCCCCGCACCGTCCGCCGCCTTCTGGAACAGGACGGCCACACCGGCCAGCCACTCGGGCAGCTCTTCCTGGAACTCCATCGGGTCGATCCCGGGGTCTCCCAGGTCGGCGAAGTCATTGATGCTGTTGGCCACGGTCACGGGCTCCTTCGATTGGGTCGGGACGGGGACGAGCGTCGGCCCAGGGGTGGGAGGGGCGGCGTTGGGATCAGTGGTGGCGGCGGCCTTCTTGGCTGCGACCAGGGCCTTCATGTGTTCGAACTCGTACTGCCGGAGCCGCTCGGCGGAGCGGTCCAGTGCGCGCGTCACGAGCGGACCCGAGTCGCGCCGTAGCTGGTGGGTCAGCAGGACGTGCTCGTGGCGGGCCTGCCGGACGAGCGCGGCGGTGTCGCCGGCCTCTGGCCCGTGGACCTCAGAGACATCGACCATCGTCCGGACCTGACTGAGCTGGGTGCCGTTGCCATCGACCGCCGGCAGGTCATGGTCGGTGACGAAGGTGTGTCCGAAGCCGTGCTCGCGGATGTTGTCCCGCATCGCCACGACGCGCTGGACCGGCGGGTAGGCAGTGTGCTGGGCGACCCGGTACACGGACCGCCCGACCTTCGGCGCAGCCCAGGAGGTACCGCGCCAGGTCCAGCGCCCACCCCACTTGACCAGGGCCACGGTGTTCGAGCCGACACGGGCGCCGGCGCCTCGACTGGCGGGCTTCTTCACCAGCCCGACCTTCGGCAGCGTCACCTGGATGATTCGGGGCCCGGTGCGACGGCGCTTCGTCTTCATCAGTGCCCCATCGCCGCGAGGGCCTGACCGACCACGGTAAACGTGCCGGTCACAGCTGCCATGAGCATCACTCCGACAGCGGTCGAGCCGATGGCCACGCCCAGGAGCGTGCCGAGCGCCAGGTGATGGAGCCTGTGGGAGCCCCATCGAACGGTCGCCAAGCACAGGATCAACAGGACCGCTGTGGTCGTCAGATGCATCGCCGTGCTCCCCCGAGAGGTTTCGTCTGGGTACTCAGAGCCGCCGAGGGCGTTCCAGCGGGGAGGGAGATTCCATGGCCTTGGGCCATCCCGGCGGCTCCGAGCTGACCACAAGTATTAGTTGTCAGAGCTAATAGAGTCAAGTAGTATTAGCCCTGAGATTGACCAACGAGCCTGGGGGCTGGACACTGACCGAGGCAGATCGCCACGGGAGGGAGAACCCGGTGACCAAGGTTCTACGAGACTTCAGCTGCCGGATCGGCAACACCTGCCCCCGGATCGAGCAGAACGTGGAAGGGAGCTACGACATCGTGGGAACCAACGTCCCTGACGGCGAGCTGCCCGGCCACGAGCGCAAGATCCGAGTGCCGGCCACCATGCTCCCGGAGCTTGCCGGGCTCGACATCCCGGACTTCAACGCCTGGCTCGAGCAGCACCGCAAGGCGCCCGGCGACATCCTCCGCGTCCAGACGCTCGACTCCTACGAGGTCGAGTCCGATGGCGGAGACTTCGCCGCCTACGTCCAGGGCCGCCCGGGGCCGACCAGCCCTGACCGCGAGCCGTTCTTCCAGCAGCTCCGCGACGAGCGCGCCAAGGGCATGACCTGGCGCGACCTCACCGTGGTCAACGGTCCACTGACCGACTACCAGCGGTACGGGTTCGACTGGGTCTGTGAGGACGCCGTCGCCGCAGGCCAGGACATCCGCATCCTCGATGTGGCCGCACAGCCGGCGGCCGCCGTTCTCCTGCGCCTCGGCGACTTCTGGGTTGTCGAGGGCGACCACGTCGTGCTGGTCCAGTACGACGGGGAGAACCGTCACCTCGGTGAGGTTGCCGTCGAGGACCAGGCCAAGCACGGCTACGTCGCCGCCGCTGAGATGGCCTGGCAGCTCGCCACCCCGTTCGCCACCTGGTGGGCCACCGCACTGGAGACACACCCCGAGTACCGGCGCACTCAGCGCGCGGCCTGACCAAAGGAACCGATGCCTGCCCGGAGTACCGGCGGTGACGCGCTATCGCGGACGCTGCGAGAACTGCGCCTCACCGCCGGGCCCAGTCAGGTTGAGACAGCCACCCGCGCTGGCTGGAGCCAGGCACTCATCGCCAGGTTCGAGACCGGCCGACAGGTGCCCACTACCAAGCAGGTCGAGACGCTCTGCGACATCTATGCCGTGTCCGGTGCCCCGCGCCGGCAGGTCGTCGAGATGGCGGCCGACGCCAAGGCCGGAACCCAGCGCGTCGTCATGTACGGCGGCACCGCGCTGCCCCAGAAGCGCATCACCCGCCTCGCTGACCAGGCGGAGCAGGAGCGCACCTTCTCCCCCGGTATCGTCCCGAACCTGCTCCAGACCCCGACCTACACCCGGGCGATGGGCCTGGCCGATCCGAACTTCACCCCCGAGCTCGCCGCGGCCAACTCCGCCGAGATCACTCGGGGCCAGGCCGTACTGGACACCGACCGCGAGTACGGCTTCCTGCTCCCGGAGGGCGCGCTCGGCTGGGCACTGCTGCCCCCGGAGGGGATGGCCGAGCAGGTCGACCACCTCGCCGCAGCCATGGCCCGCCCGAACGTGGAGATCAGGATCATCCCGTGGGGCCGCCCGGCATCGGCGCTACCCATGAGCGCGTTCGCCATCTTCGACGACCGGCTGGTCATCGTGGGCACGAACACCCGCACCGCGTGGCTCACCGCCCGCCCGGAGGTCGACTCCTACGGCCGCCTGTACGAGCACATCGCCTCGTTCACGGTCGGCGAGGACGAGACCCGCGCGATCCTCGCCGAGCTCGCCGAGCGATACAGGGCTCTCGGCTAAGGCCACGTTAAGGCCGCCGCAAGAACGCTCTCCGGGCGGCGTGGGAGATCGACCAATCGGCCAATCGCGCCTACCGTGCCCTTAAACCGGCTATCGAGAGGAGCGTGGAAGCTGTGGCGAGGCCACTGCCTAAGTCCCCGCACGAGCCAGACCGCCTGGCAGCGACCCTGCTCCGCATGGTCAAAGACTATGCGACCCCCGTCGAAGGGGAGAGCCGCGAGGACCGCGAGCAGCGGATCGTCGGCCTCCAGCACATCTGGCACGACGCACTGCACCTCTGGGAGGACGCCATGGCTGACGGCCAGGACGCCGGGATCTCCCTCTCGCGCCAGGTCCACCTCACCGGACTGAAGCGCTCGAACGTCCAGACCCGCATCGGACACGGCCGAGCACGGAGGAAGACAGCGGCATGAGCTGGTTGAACCGATCCCCCGAGATGGAGCTCGATCCCCTAGCGAAGCGCCGAGAGCGCCGCCGCCACGGCCTGCACCTCATCGGCATCATCACCCTGATCTTCGTCTCCCGGGGCAGCTACGACACCGTGGTCTGGGCTGGCGGGGACAAGCACTGGTCTCTGCTGTACCCGGTGATCGTGGACCTCCTGGTCGTCCTGGTCATGCCGGCCTCGACGGACGGGACGCTGCCGAACACGGAGAAGTGGCCGATCCGCCGGCTCGCCCGCGCCACGACCGCCTCGGCGTTCGCCGCGATCGTGGCCTTCAACGCCCTGAACTCCGTCATCGAGTCCATGCCCCTGGGCTGGGCTCCCCCGGACTGGGCCCGCCCGACCGTGGCGGTCGTGGCCGGTGTCGTCCCGGTCGTGCTGTACCTGATGGGCCTTGCGCTGAACACCATGACGTCCGGCTGGGAGGCGGAGACGGAGTCCGACCGGATCGCCGCCGAGCAGAAGCGCCGCCAGGACCGCCTCGACGCCGCCGAGCAGGAGCGCCGTGACGAAGAGGACCGGGTGCGCAAGGCCCGGGAGAGGGCGGCGAAGAGGGCGGCGAACCCCGACGAATCGCCAGGCGAATCGCCACTCAATTCGCCACAGCCGGCGGCGGCGAATCGCAACGGCGCACCGGCGAATCCGCAGGTCAAGGGCCCGACCTTGACGGAGCAGATGCAGGACTACATCCGCGAGCAGGTCGCCGCCGGGCGTGGCCACGAGCTGCAGCCGGCGGAGCTGCACGCCAGGTTCGGCGGCCACCGCTCCACCCCGGGCGTCGTCCTACGGCGCATGAGGGAGACCGGCGACTGCCCGCCAGCGGGCTCGGCCACGACAGAGGAAGAGCAGGCACCGCAGCTCTCCGTGGTGGGCGCACGAGGCTGACCCCGGGCACACAAAAAAAGCCCCCTGGTCTCCCGGATCGCAGGATGCGATCCAGGAGGCCAGGGGGCTTCCTCGTTATTACAGCTAGGTCGACCATGCCACCCGAGGTCTTGGGGGGCGACGTGTGGGCGATCAGCCCGGTGCTTCACCAGGGGTGGGCGGGTCGGGGACGGTTGCCGGCACACAGTCTTGAACGGTGTTCGGCAAACCCGCAACCCCAAGAAGGCTAACGTTCACAGCTCGCTCTCACATTTCTCACATCTAAAACGTGACCGAAGCGCGGCCGGCGCAACCGCGCTAGCTCGACCGGCGCATCGGATGCTGTGGGCCGCTTGGCGCGCTGCCAGCGGGCGAGTCACGGAAGGGCGAGAGGACATCGAAGGCGATGTGTACCGCCAGCCATGAACACCCCGCCGCGAACCCCGCCGCACCGACCGCACCCCACCTGCGGTGAGGGCTGATCCCCAACCAGTGCCGCAGCGCAACCGACAGGGTGGGCTGAGCCCTAGACCGCAGCGCGTCGACCTCGAGTACGGCGAACGTGGTCGCTGTACCGGCCGCCCACCACGCCCAGCGCCTCACCTCTCCCACTCGATCCCCATGAACAGGCCGCCCGGGGCCGAGTAGCGGACCACCAGGAACGCGCAGAAGATCGGCAGCTCGACCTGCGGGAGGCTCTTGTTCCCGATGAGCGGCACGTTGCTGTACAGCTCGGACACCCGCCAGTCCTTGTGCTCGGGCCCGTCCGCGAACCAGAAGCAGCGGACGTAGTCGATCCACCCGGAGGGCTTCATCAGCCCTGCCTGGTCCGGGCCGTCCTGCGGAGTCACCTGGTGATCCGCCAGGGCGTCCACGCCGCCCGTCTTGCCGTACGCCCACCCGCAGGTGAGCGATGCAATCGAGCCCTTCCCGCGCCACCCATCAGGTACGGCGGGTACCAGCGCCGTCTTCTCCTCCGGGCCACGGGGCCAGCTCTGGACGTCAAGGTCCTGCCATCGGGAGCCGCCGGGCACATCCGCCGGCATCGGGGTCGGGTCGAACTTGAGCAGGGCCACGGCATCCTCCGAGCCTCGGCGGGGGGTGAGCTTCGGTAGAGGGCGGCGAAGCTCGTTGATGTCGCAAGCCACACCCGCCACAGAGGTACTGCCGGTGTTGCGCTGGTACACGTGCGCGGGACTGGACGGCGGGGGGTTCGAGCCGCACACCCAGAACGCGCTGGCGTGCCCGCCGGCGTGCGCGGGCTCGATCAGGTCACTGAAGCCATACGCACCGGTCCTGCCCAGCTCGAGCACCGAGGCGGCGCCGTCCAGGTAGGCCAGCACGGTCGGGATCTCGTCGGGGTGGAGGTGCTCATCGCAGGCCATGAAGATCAGGCCGTCGCGGGGGTAGCCGATCCAATCGGCACCGGCGGCGGCGCGGCGCGCGTTGATGACCCCGCCGTCGTGACCGGAGAGCATGTCGTCGATGCTCACCTCGAAGACCAGTAGCACCTGGATGCCGGCCGCGATCAGGTCCCGGTACTCATCTGGGCGGATGTGCTTGGAGTGCAGCCCGTACGCCGGGCTGTCGACGTAGCGGATCACGTAGGAGTAGCCGGCGGCGCGAATGGCCGCGCCAGAGATGACACCAGCCGAGTAGTCCAGTCCGAGGACGGCCACCGGGAACCTCCTAAGGGTGCGCGAGGCCCCGACCCGCCCGGGTAGCGACGGGTCGGGGCCGGGGCCTCGCGCGGTGCGGCCCGGTGCGCAGCCAGCCCTTTGTGGGGGGCGGCGACAGCTACCGGGCCAGTCGGATGAGGGGAGCACGTGTTGGCCCGCTGGGCGCCAGTCCCTCTCCAGCCCAACACCCAGCGGGGTTCTAGTGGCTCGTGACCGAGCCTGCCGCGTCTGCGGCCCCGGCAGCTGCCAGCGACCCTGCCGACAGCTCCACGGGCTGTGCGGGCGGCGCGGGCGGCATGCTGGGCGGGATAGCGGAGAACGCCTGGGTCGGCGGCTGGTCCATCAGCGCCTGCACGAACGGCGGCGCCTGGATCGGCGCCGGAGCTGGAGCTGGCGCCGGAGCCGGGGGCGGGTCGTCGGCGTAGTGATGCTCCGGCTGCAGCTCAGTGGCCCACGTGTCCAGCGAGTCCGCCACCGGGGCCGACTGACCGGCCCTCACCGCGACGTTCGACAAGGACACCTTCGCCAGCGACAGCACCGCTGCTGTCCCCGCGCCGACCAGCGCGGCCCGCCAGTCGAAGGTCTGCAATGACACAGCCGTGCCACCAGCCGCGAAGCTGCCGGCCAGGGCCTGGATAAACGTCCACGAGACCCGCTCGATCAGATCCAACAGCTTGGCGTTCACGGTGACTCCTACTTGGTGGGGTGGCAGCCGTAGTGCGGGGTCGACCCGGGCACAGCGCCAGGCGGGTCAGGGGTGCAGGTGAATGCCTGGGGGCCAGCCAGGGGCCCGCCGTCCACACTGAACGTGAAGTCAGCCGGCGGTGAGCCGGGCGCACCTTCCTTGCCCCCCGGGATGGGCCCCAGGTCGTCGCTGGTGCCGTCCGAGTAGGTGATGACGAGGTGCCCGCTCGCGTTGCCGGCGGACCTCACTGAGCGCCCGGGAGGCCCGGCCAGCCCATCCTTGCCGGGTTGCCCCACGACCTGACCGACATCGCTGCTGTGCCCGTCCGAGTAGGCGAGCACCAGGTGCCCCCCGAACAGCGAGGACGAGACGATCGACACCCCCGACGCGCCAGCCAGCCCGCTCCCCCCGGCGACCTGCCCGACGTCATTCGTGGTGCCGTCAGAGAGCTGCACTACGAGGTGCCCGCCACGCATCGCGGTCGACACGATCCCCCGCCCGGCCACACCCGCCGCACCCGGCGCACCGTCCGCGCCGTTCCTGCCGTCCGCCGGGGCCGGGGCCCGAATCGGCATAGCCGGCGACACCGCCGGGACCCTCCCCAACGACTTGACCTGGTCAGCCAGTACTTGCGACTTCTGCGCGGCATCGTTCTGCTGGACACGGACCGAGCTCAACGTGCCCTGCAGTGAATCCAGGTCGCCCTTTTGCTGGTCCACGGTGGCCCGGGACTCAAAGAATGCCCACCCCAAGGCGGCGACGCACGCCACCATGAACACGGCCAGGGCAACCACTGCCCGGCGCCCGGCCGTGTCCACCGACTCATCCTGAGCCAGGCTGACCACAGCGTCCCGGGTTCGTTCATCGGTGTGGATAGGGGACATCACGCGCCTCCCGCGTTGGGGCTGGAGTGCTCGTCGCCGTGGTGTTCAGTGACGTGCCGAATCTGTTCGGCGATCTCCAGTAGCTCCCTCAGATCTTCAGGATCGGTGGCGTGCAGCTCCACGGTTCGCTCGGCCGCACCCTTCTTCTCGCGCTTCAGCACCCGGTGCGACGTCAACGCGAGCGCGAACACCCCCGTCAAGGCTCCGACCATGCTGGCCACAGCGGTGATCAATTGCGCCGCTTCAGTCAACCGCCGGCCCCCTAGATTCGATGTTTACGGGGTAGGGGCGCCGCCCGGGGCCGTGAACGGCGCCGGCTCGGGGACGGGGTTCGGGATGGGCTGCAACACCACGTGCTGCCAGTCGATGTCGCCCACGCACGCCCCCGTGTTGGGGTCACGGTTGGGCCAGTCGGTCGCGGCCACCCGGTAGTGCAGGTCGCCGATGGCGACCATCTCGAACACGCGCAGCGGCGACGGGTGCGACCCGATGTGCAGCTCGTTGCCGTCCGTGTCGAACGCCTTGATTCGGGCCGGCGGCGCCCCGAACGACGGCCGCATCGCCGCGCCCAGCTGAACCCGATGCATCGGCTCGGAGTGGATCATCAGCTCCGCGCGCGACCCGTCCGGCGCGACGTCAACCCCGACCAGGGTGTGCACATAGCTTTGATCGAGGCCGGGGAAACTGACCTGCTGTTGAAGCAGATCGGAGAAGCTCGTCGGGGTGAATCCGTTCTCCACCTGGGGGCGCAACACGATCCGAATCTCAGTGGCCACAGTCGTTCGTTCTCCGGAGCTAGTAGGGGGCTTTCCAGGCGGCGGACATCCAGACGCCGCCGTTGGTGACCGAGTCGGTGCTCAGCGCCGCCCCGGAGCTTTGGTAGTAGCCGCCGGCGATGGTCGCCCCGGGAGCGAGACGTTCGAGGAGATGCGCCTGGACGTACATGGCTCCGGAGGCCGCCATGGTGCGGTCCTGTTGGGCGGCCAGGTTCGTCGGGTAGGCGGTCCCATTCACAAAGATCATCGAGGAGTGCATTCCGGCGGCCCCGGACGCCCACGCGACCTGCAACGTGATGTCGTACCAGCCGCCTGTCTGCACGGTGATCATGGACGCGGCCGCGGATGCCCACATGCTGTCCGTGTTGGCCACGGTCGTGTCCCACGGGATCACCGTCGTGGTCGCGCTCGTCACCGACCGGTTGGTGGTCTGCTTGACCATCACCAGCGGTTTAGCGCTCGCCCCCGAGGCGGTGTTCTTCCCGGCCGCCAGCGTCGCCAACGTGTTGATGTTGTTGCCGATGTTGTTGAGGTCGGCCGCGTGCACCAGTACACCGTCCGCGAACTGGGTCAACCCTGTCATCGCGGGCATCAGTCCACCTCCTCAGTAGGGTGCCTCCCACACGGCGGTCAGGCTCGTGCCCCACGTGCCGTTCGTGAGCATGTTCAGCGCGGCCCCGCTGGTTTGCCACACCCCCACGTAGAGGGCGGCGCCGGCGCCGAGGTGCTCGATTCCGGTCACGGTCTGGATGAACGCCCCCGAACCGGTGATGTTCTCCGAGGACGACGCGGTGACATTGGCCCAGTCCAGAATGCCGTTCAGAAACAGCTGGACGATCCGCTCGGACGTGGTGTTTGCGCCGGTGGCGCTGTCCCACCACACGTGCGCCATGACCCGATACCAACCCGGCGTGTTGATCACAATGTGGTCGGGAGCGAACGATGACCACATGCTGTCCGAGTCGTAGACCCGCGTCCCCCACTTGACGATCTCCAGGGTTCCGCCGGCCTGGTTAGCGATGGACTGAGCCGACGACAGCGTCACCCGGACCGCCGGCTTGAGCGACACACCGGACGCGGCCGTTTTCCCCGTGGTCAGCTGACACAGCGTGTCCACGTCGGTGGAGAGGGTGTTGAGATCGGCCTGGCGGACAATGCTGCCGTCCACGAACTGCGGGGGAACCATCATGTTCGACAACGACCCGCCTCCTACACGTACGGGGCCTCGAAGATGACCGACAGGTAGGTGCCCCAGGTCGCCGACGCGGACGTAGCGGCCTGGGCCAGCAGATTGATCGCCGCGCCCGAGTTCTGATAGACGTAGGCGCCGACGTAGTCACCCCGGTTGAGCCGCAGGAGCGCCGTCGCCTGCATCCGATGGTTGATCGCAACAGATGACGAGATGTGGCCGTTGGACCCCGCGACGTACGACGTCGAGGCGTTCACGCTGATCAGCAGCTGGCGATCGGTGTTGACCGCGCCGGTGTCGAACGACGCCTGCGCCTCCACTCGATACAACCCGGCGTGGTTGATCAACACGATGTAGGGGAACGAGGTGTTCCACATCCCGTCGCCGTTCACCTGAGCGGAACTGAAGAAGATGGGGACCGTCGAGGCGTTCGGCACGGACATCGGCGCGGTCAGATACACCTTGCAGAACGGCTGCGAATCCCGCGCTAACGACGTCGGTATCCCCAACGCCACCTGGTAGAGACCCTCGATCGCGGTCGAGACCGAGTTCAGGTCAGCCGCGCTGGGGATCGTCCCGTCGGTGAACGTGGCTGGCGCCGACAAGGCGCCGATGACGCCACCGCTGACCCCGCCGTTGAAGTTGTCAAATACGGCGACCCCGCCGCCGTTGCTCGGGTCGAACGCCACCAGGTTCGCGCGAACGGTGGTGCTGCCGCCGACCAGCGCGGGGGTGGCGTAGGTGTCGACGACAGCCCACGTCCGCCCATCAGGCGCGGACTCCAGATACAGCGTCGAACCGGTCTCACGTACTCGCACCCAGGCGTGGTTGAACGCGTTGTAGGTGAAGCTGTGCTGGAGCGGGAAGGTGGTGCCGTCCGCAGTGTAAGACCAGGTCAGGGTGTTGAGGTTGTTGGCGTCGGAGACGCGGACCGACAGCTTCGCACTGGGGGAGCCGGTAGGGTTGGGTAGCAGCTCCAACGCCGCGTAGGCGCTGCCGCCGCTCCCACCGCCACCGCTGGAGGTGGGCGTGGTCGGGCTCGCGTAGCCGGTGTGCCAGGCCTGCAACGAGCCCCTAGCGAGCTCCACCGAGAAGAACTGGGTGGTGTCGCCATTCTCCGTCGACGTGTTCGACTGGGCGTAGCAGCCCGCCTTGAAGTAGTAGGCCGAGCCGGAGGCGCTCAACCCGGACTTGACCGTGTTGCCGTCCAGAATCAGTGAAAGCTGGCCGTTGACCACCCGCAGCTCGGCGCTCACCCACTGGTTGAGCTCGTACGCCGACATCACCGTGTAGGTCGTCTCACTGCCGCCCGGTGGCGTGTGGCGGAACCGAAGCTGCAACCCTGTCGAGCCGGTCCCGCCGCCTTCGGTCTGCAACCGGCACGCGTCGGAGCTGGCGTCGTGGATCTGCCCCACACACACCCACGGCTTAGTCGCCGCCACATGCGTGACCCGAAACCGCCACTTCATGTAGTGAGTGCCCGTGGTCGGGTCCCACGCCGCATGCGTGACGCCGTCGGTTTGCATCTCGCGCAGCTCCGAGCGCGGATAGCTGGAGCCGGACGTGGTGCCGTCGCCGACGCCGATGCGGAACTGAGTGTCCCCGGCGCCGGTCAGCATGAACTGCGGGTTCGAGGAATACCCGCCTTCAATGTCAGCCTGTGTGTGGTCGTTGGTGCCCGTGGCGCCTGTGTTGCCGATGCTTTCGTAGAAGTGGTTCTTCCCCGACGCGCTGCCGATCCAGAGCGCCTCACCCGGGTTCGCCGGCGTGGTCACAACCTTGGTCGGCGGAGTGACCTGGACCCCCGCGTGGGACTCCTTGAGCACGTACGCGGCCGCCGACCCGAACCCGCTGGCCTGGTTGACCGCCGCGACCAGGCCGGCCCCGTTCTGGCTCACTCCTGTCGGGTTGGCGACGTTGGGCCACTTCGCGGTGTTGATCACGCTGCCCGCGAAGTCGTCAGTCAGCGTGGAGATGGCGCCGGTACCACCGTCACCGCCGCCGCCGCCGCCGCTCGTGCCCGCCGAGGGGATAGCCAGCGTGTAGATATCCCACATCGCCGACTTGTTGGCCGTGATGGTGCCGGTATCCGGGGTGGTCATAGGTTCCTCCCTAGATCACGCAACCGCCAGCGCCGGTCAGCGGGCCAACGGTCACCGGATGCCCGTCTTGCGGGTTGAAAATCACAGGGTGATTCCCCGTGTAAGAATTCATACAGGCATCCGAATCAGACCTGGCGAAGTTTTGCCCATCGACCCACAAGTCGAAATGCCGAATGTTGTTGTATTTCGACGCGCCGGTGTCTTCCACAATGAAGTACCGCTTCAGAACGGCCACATAGAACTTTGTGCCGGCCGGGGTTTCCGCGGTATCCGGGCTACCCGGGACAGCGGCCGTAATCGGGTCGCTGAACGTACCGGTGCCCCCCGCCACGCTGTGAATAACCGGCATTGAGATGATCGCCGAGCCGGGAGGGGTGTTGTCCTGATAGGAGTATCCGGTGAGGTAGACGGTCTCCGTCGTCTCGGTGCCGCCACCGCCGCCGCCGCCGCCGCCGCCACCGCCGCCGGGGGTGCCGCCGGGGGTGCCGCCGGGGGCGGAGTAGCCCCAGCCGCTGGGGGAAGGGCCACTGCCGTTGGTGGTGGTAACGCCGACACCGGAGCTGTAGGTGCCGACCACGGTGTTGTCTGAGTAGTACGCCGTCCCACTGGAAACAGACGTCGAGGCCACCACGTTGGTCGCGCTACCGGCGAAGGTGTTCCTCGTGATTTGAGCACCGTTGATGCCGTCGAACTTGAGGCACTGGCTCCCGAACGCGGACTCGAAGTAGTTCGAGTCGATCAGCCAGTTCTGGCTTTGGCCCGAGCCGCCTCCGCCGCCGCTGGTCGAGGCCGCCCCTTCAGCCACGACACCTTGATGAAGGTGCGTAGCATCATTGATGTCGGTGGGGCCGACGATGCGGTTCCCCAGAATCAGAACGTTCGAGCTGGACCTCGTCGACGGCGTGTCCCACGTCTGAATACCATCGGGGCGGGCGCCATTGAGGGCGCCCGACACTAGGCTGGGGCCAATGCGGTTGTAGAGGATATGGGTGTTGTCACCGAAGAAATTAACACCGTTAATGTCGCCGGTGCCGCCCTCGATCACTTGGGCGATGTCGCAGTTTTGAATGATGACGCCGGTACCCATTGAATAGATACCGGCGCCACCGGCGCCTCGGACGTAGAAGTTCTGGACGGTCACATAATCGGCGGCGATGTTGATCTGGCCGTTGATCGTGTGACCCTGACCGTCGTAGACCCGCTGCTGGCTTGAGGTGCCGCTGGTGGTGATGTTCAGGACTGCGCTGGAGTCGGCGGTGGTGAGGATCGCCCCCGCCGGTGTGCCGATGCCGCCCACACCGAGCGACTGAGAGCCGGACGGCGGGGGAGTGGTGCCGCCACCGGCGGACGACGGAACCCACAGCTGATCGCACACGACCAGGCCGATGTCGTACCCGCCACTGCTCGAGGTGCCGGCGGCGGTGGCGCCCGACACCCGCGACGTCCAGTCCGACGGCACCGCACCCATCGACAGATTGGGCGTGCCGGCCGCTTCCTCGCCGGCGATGTAGGCGCGGATCAACAGGTCATTGGCGAGGAACTTGGCGGGGTTGGACGGCGAGTCGGACGGGAAGCTGCCCGAACTCGCGGTGGTGCCGTGCGTCAACCCGACTCGCTGCGCCGGCCACGCCGACACCAGAGAGGACACGTCCGCGCCGATGACCCGCAGGATCGACCCCGCGTGCCCCTGTGCGGCCGCAGAGCCGGACCGGGTGAACGTGTAGGTGGTGGGGGTCGCGCCGTCCGCGCCGATGTCGGTGGCATCGGCGATCCGGTAGAACGCCCCCGAGCCGACGTCAGAGCTCGCCGAGGCGGGCTGAGCGACCAGCTTCCACCCGGTCGGAAGGGTGTAGAGCGCCGGGAGGCTGTTGCACGGGAACGCCAGCAGCAGATCCCCGGGCTGGGTGCCGGCGGGGCAGGTGAGAGTGATCGACGTGGCGGCCGTGTTCGGGAAACTCTGTGTCGCCGACGCGACAGATGCAGGCACAGCTCACCCCCCCTTTCGGTGGGGCGAATGGCCCCTCTTTCGTGATCAGTAGACGGGCACGGTGGAGGTGCCCAGTACCCCTCGTGTCGAGCTGCCGCACACCCACGAGGTGGTCACGAACACCGGGGACAGCTGCAACGTGGTGGACCAAGACGACGTTTCGCCGTCAACCTGGTGGTTGATCTGCTCCACGTAGTAGTCGCTGGTCAAGACCAGCCCGCTCGACGAGCGACGCGTAACCGTCACCCGCTGCGAGACCTCCAACGACAAGATCGCCGGCCACAGGCTCGGGTTCACCGTCGGGTTCAGCTTCAGCGTCGAAACCCGGGTCTTAGGTGTCCCGTACCGGCCCAGGTAGAAGATCCCCGCCTGAGTCAGGTCGAAATCTGTCAGGGTTTTGATCTCTTGGCTGACGATCCGCTGCCCATACTTCGCCTGGGTGGCCGCGTTGATCATCGGGGCGAAGTTCGAGTTACCCTGCCGGCTCAGGTTCGCCTGAGAGAACGTGTACGTCGGATCATGGTCCGCCGCGTAGTCCTCGTATGGGTATTCCGTCGGGTTCGCCCCGGCCGGGTTCTCCCCGAACACCCACTTCGCCGTGTCGTTATTGGTGTAGTACCGCGACAACCGGTCCTCGAACACCACCCAGCCAGCCGCGCTCGCATAGGTCAGACCACGTTCCGACTCCTCGATCTCCTGGAGCACGTCCAACACGACCCGCGTGCTGTAGTCATGATCCGCGGTCATCGCCATGTAGCCATCGGCCACGGTGGCGCCGCCGCCCTTCCAGTACTGCTCGAGCAGGCGCTTTACCCGCGCACCGGAGTACTCGCCGACATACCCCGCGCCTCGCTGGTAGTGCGCGACCTGCCTATCCGACCCGATGTAGGTCGGATAGAACGCCGCCTTCGCCACCGACGCCGCCGAGACTTGATCACCCCACCGTGACGACACGGCGTTGGTGATCGCATTGAACCCGAGGTGCCGGATCGAGGAGGCGCCCACCGTGGCCGGCACCTCGAACGAATACACCCGGTCGTCCACGACCAGCCGCATGACGTACTGGTTGGAGTAGTTGCCGCCGCCGGGGAACAGCCCAATCGAGTAGTAGTGCCATTGCCCGTCAGGGAGGTTCGCGGAGCCGTCCAGCGCGAACGTCTTGGTGGCCGGCGCACCATAGATGTTGCCGTTCGCGGTGCCTGGTCTCCCGTCAGAGGACCCGATGTAGAGGCCACCGAACACCAAGCTCACGCCGAACGCGGTGTCCCTGGTGTGATCCGACGTCGATGCGGAGAAGTCGACGAACTCGCCGGAGCTGTTCGCCTGGAACATCCCCAGGGTGGCGTTGCCGGCCACCCACCGCGCCCAAAACTCGAACGTCGCCGAGCCGGTGTTGACACTGAACGAGTTGGTGTGCGGGATGTCGATGGAAGTGACCTGCTTGGCGTACGCGGTCTGCGCCGGATCCTGGATCTGTTGCGACAACGACACGGCGGCCGAGCCGTCCAGGAACGTGTCCCCCGCGAAGTTGATCTGCCCGCCCTGCGGTGCCGGGTTTTGGCTGCCGAGCAGCTTCATCCCGTCAGGCGAGGTGAACAGGTTCGGCCCGGACTGCTCGTCGTAGGCCGCGTACGCGGACGGACCGTCCAGCATGACGGCCTGGTGGTAACTCTGGTCGATCACCGTGCGGGACAGGATCGCCAGCGCATCCACCGCGACCAGCGGCCGGTTCGCCCGCAAACCCGACATGTCGTACTTGGTCGGCCACCGCTCCACGTACCCGGTGTAGATCGGGTAAAGCGTCGGCCCGGACGCGGTGAAGGGGTTCACTACCCCGCCGAACTCCAGCTGCGCCCCATCGACGTAGAACGTGGGCGTGGCCGACCCCGACCCGAAGATGTTGATGTACTCGAGAGTGTCGACCGTGGTCCACGAGACCTGGATGCGCGTCCACGTGTTCTGCGCGGTCGCCGTCGCGCTATAGGTGACGTAGCCGGTGGCGTCATAGACCGCGATCTGCACCGAACAGCCACCGGTGGGATACACATAGCAGCTCGCCGTGTAGGTCACCCGAGGCGCGGTCGTGACTGCGGACTGGATGTAGACGCCCTTGTTGAACCCGCTCGCGCTGCCAGTGCCACCACCCGCACCCTCGGGCGCCGCCTGCTGGATGATCTTGGCCGAGTGGGTGCCGTTCCACGCCTGCTCCGTCGACCACGCGACGACGGCAGTGCCATCCCACCCGCCGTCGATCAACCCGGTGCCGTGCTCGAACTCCGGGTCGATCGGGTCTGGAAGTCCCATCCCCTGGGTCACGGTCGTGGCGAAGATGTTCCCCGACCCCGGCTGGTTCGGCCACATGCCCCAGATCCGCATAGCCCGATACGGGGTGACCTGGTTGCCGTTCTGATTGAACGGCGAACTCGGATTGTCTGGGTTGAGCACCTCGCCCGGGTCGGGGATCTCAAGAGTGGCCTCGCCGGCCTGAACCTGGTCGAGCTCGTATTGGCGGCCGCGCCGCACCGACCAGCGCCGCACCGACAGCCGCCGATACGCCGAGTTGATCGACTGGCGGCCGAAGCCGGGGATGTACGGCGGCCCGTACTGAAAGTCCACCTCCATGCCCAGGAGCGGCCAGTTCGAGCTCGGCGTGATGACGTGCAGGACTCTCTCGCCGAGCGTGTCCACAGCCTGGGCGCTGTCGAACACCACTCGCACCGCTAGGGAGATGGTGCGGGCGATGGTGTCTGATGCCACTGCCGAGTCGGACACGGCCCGCGTCAGCGCGAGCGCGCCCCGCGAGACCGTGTCGGACGCCAGCGCGGAGTCAGAGAGCGAGCGGGGGGTGGACTTGGTGACCGTGTCCGACGCCAGCGCCGAATCTGACACGGCGCGCGTCGCCAGCGTGAGGGTGCGCGTGACGCTGTCCGATGCCAGCGCCGAATCGGTCACGCTTCGCCCGACCGCAAGGCGGGTGAGGCCGGTGATGAACTTGGGGCGGGTGGGGAAGCTGCGCCCGAACCTAGCCACCAGCCACCCCCGTCATCGGAAGATCAACTATGTGTTGACGGTCTGAGTGATCGTGACCGCGTCACCCGCCGCCGACAGCGTCGCCGGAGACGGCAGCGAGGACTCGTGCAACATCACGCCCGTCGCCGAAGTGGCCGAGTCAAACGTGGCCATCTTGTTGAACGACCCCGGCAGCGGCCCCGACGCCACGTCAGTGCTGTTCGCCGTGAACGTCGCGGTCAGCGTGTAGGACGACGCACCGAGCGTGTGCGCGTAGGTGCACACCTGGCGATTCAGCCCGCCGCTCGCCACGTTCCACTCAGAGGCGAGCGCGGTATCCGTCGCCGCCGGTGCGGTGTTGTTCGTGGTGATCGCCATGTAATTGACCGGCGCGGCCGCCCCCAAGATCAGGAACGAGGTGTTCGCCGCCGGAGTGGTGCCCGCTGTGCCGGTTGGGTTGGCTGGGTTGTACCAGCGGTCGATCGTGAGCGCGGTCGCCGTGTTCGACACGATCACGCCGTACACCGCTCCGGCCACGACGAGCTTCCCGGCCCACTGGTTGGTCGTCCAGGCCGGCGAAGTGGTCGGGGTGACGGTGGTGGTGGCGTAGGTGATCGCGCCGGAGGTGTTGACGTACCCGGACTGCGTCCCGCCGGCCAGGCACAAGGCCTGCTTGTCCTGGCCAGAGTTGACCTTCATGGGTTGCTCCTTACTGAGCGGGCCGACCGGCGGGGCAGCCGTACCGGGCCGCCAGCGCGGCCTGCAGGTCTGGGTCGTCCGGGCACGACACCCACGACGGGGCGGGCACGTCCGAATGCGACGCCCATAGCCCGCTGTTACCGCCGCCGGTGGGGTCGACGTAGGCGATGTCCCGCACCGCCTGGTCGATCGAGTGCGAGTCCGGGACGACGACCTCGGTGATGGTGGGGCCGCCGGGCATGAGGACACCGCGCTCGGTCGGAGCGGGGTTGCCGAGCTGAACGACAGGCACTGTGACTGCTCCTTGGGCATGCGAAAGCCCCGGCTCGCGCTGCGAACCGGGGGTGAATTGGAGAGGGGAGAGGGCGGCGAACCCTGGCGATTCGCCTGGCGATTCGTCAGGCGATTCGTCAGGCGATTCGCCACGGCCCGGCGGCGGCGAATCGCAACGGCGCACCGGGAAGGTGCGAATCGTTGGCGCGAATTCAGTGGCGATTCGCCGGTGGGGTTCGCGCCGCGAACCGTGCGAACGCCCAGGTCAGGGCCTGGATTAGATCTCGATCTCGAAGTAGGCGAGGGCCTTGGGGGTGACGCCGGCGGGCGTGATGACCCGCAGTCCGAGCGCCGCGCCACCGGTCAACGAGCCGACGGTTTCGCGCCCGAGTGGGAACTGGATCAGCAGCAGCCCGGACTGGGGCACGAACCAAGGCTTGATCACCGTCACCGCCGTGGGCTCGGCGGTGAGGTTCGTTAGCGCGTTCGTGCCGGTCTGTGGTGCCGCCGCGCTATCCGGGCCGCTGGACTTCGCCGGTGTCGTGCTGGTTCCGGCCGGGGTGCCGATCGTGGTGACCCGGTAGAGGTCGACCTCCGGGCTCGTCGAGGCGGCGCCGGTATCCATGCTTACGCACAGCTCGCTGATCACGAAGTCGACCGAAATCGGCGTGATCAGGATCAGCGTCTTGGTCGCTGACGCTGTCAGCGACACGGCGATGTTCGGGATGGTGTAGGTCGAGTGAAGGGCCACGCGGGCCTCCTTAGTCAAGGCGGGAAGGGGGGAGGCCCGCGCGGGCCGATATCAGAGAGGGATCAGCGGAACCCGTAGTTGACGCCGCTGCTGGTGTTCCGCATGCCGTGACGCTGCAACGCCTGCTGCATCTCTCGGACGAGATCGTCAGCGGTCCAGATGTTGCCCTGGACGTGGAAGTGGAATTCGTTCTTGCTCGCCGCACCACTGGCGCCGGCCGAGCTCGACGCCCCGATCCCGGTCAGGATCGGGGCCACGATCTGTAGGCCGGCGCTCGACGACAGTCCCGGCGAACCCGAGACGCTGCCCGCGCCGCCGAGTCCGCCCTGGCCCATTGCGCCGGCGAGCTGGTGGTGCACATCCCGCACCCACTCTTTGGTGCGCTCGAACCGGTCCTGCATGCCCCGATCCAAACCGCCCATGATCGCGGTGCCGTGCGGCACGAGCAGTACGGCGTCGACTTCGATCGGCCCCTTGTGCGACGAGATCCACGAGCCGATCCCAGACACGAACGATTGGACAGCGCCCCAGGCGGATTTCAGTCCGTTGAGAAGGCCGTTCAGGATCGCCTTGCCGGCCTCGACCAGCCAAGATGCGGCGCCGGAGAAGAAGCCCTTGATCTTGCCTGGCAGCGCCTGGAAAAACGACAGGACGCTGTTCCACGTGTTCTTTAGGCCATTGAGGAATCCGGTGAGCAGATCCACACCGATCTGCAGGAAAATCGTCGACGGCGAGGAGATCCCGAGGCCCGACTTGACCGTCTGAATGACCTGAGTGACGAACCCCTTAAGGAAGGCCCACACAGCGCTGAGCACCGATTTGAGGCCGTTCAGTAGCCCGTTGAGGATGTCCGAGCCGGCCTGCATCAGCCAGCTGGGTGCGTCCGCGAAGAAGGTTTTGATCTTCTCGGGGAGAGACTTGAGCCACGGCTGGACGGTCCCGGTCCAGGTGGTGGTCAGCCACTGGAGAAAGCCGTGGAACATGTCCACGGCCGCTTTCGCCAGCCATGACGCCGCGTCCTGGAGCGCCGCCTGGATCTTGCCCGGCAGCTCATGAAACCACTGCATCGCGGCCAGAACACCCTTGCCGATGGCCGCGACGAACTTGACCATCCCGACGATCGCTAGCCCGACGATGTGGCCGAAGAACTGGCCGATCTGGCTGGCGATCTGCTGCGGCGACTGCGAGAAGAACGCCTTGATCTTGGCCCAGGCGCTCTCGATCCCAGCGGCCATCGCATGGATCTTGTCGACCACCCAGCTGACCGCCGAGTTGAAGATGCTCTTGACGCCGTTCCACAACCCGGAGAAGAACGCCGAGATCGAGGACCAGTTGTGAATGATCAGATATGCGGCGCCCGCTAACAACGCGAGCACTGCCATGATTCCCAACACGATCAAGATCAACGGCGCCCCGGCGACCTCAACGGCGACCACAGCGGCGACCATGGCGTAGAGAGCTACGGTGACCGCCGCGATAGCGAACAGCAGGACCGCGCCGATCACCACCGCGAGTGCGATCGCAACCGCCTTGTGCTCTGCCATCCAGGTGGTGGCGGTGCCGATGACCCCGGCGATGGCGCTGAACGCCGGCATCAGCACGTTGCCGATCTGGATGGCCAGTGAGGCGACGCCCTCCTTCGCCTCCGCCATCTTGACCTTGAGCTGTTCCTGGGTGTGCGCCCAGTCCGCCTGAAGCTGCGCGGCCCGCTGCTCCGCCGTGCCCATATCGCGCAGCTTGCCGGTGAACCGCGCCGCTTCTCCGGTCAGCGTCTCCATGGTGGCCGCCGACCGGGCACCGCCGAACGCCTTGGACAGCAGTGCGCCCGCCTGCTGGGCGGCCGATCCGTTCTTATTCAGGCCGTCGGTGTACCGGGCGGTGGCCTTGGTCGCCTCATCCGTGGTCGCGCCGTCCTGGATGAGCGAGTCATAGAACCGCTTGGATGCGGTCTGCACCTGCTCCAGTGACAGCCTCACCTTGCCGCCCGCTGGAGTGAAGTTCTCCATGTGCGACTGGACGTCGATGAGGGCCTGCTGCAGTCCGCCCTGCTCGAGATCCTTGCCCAGCTGGCCCGCGCCGATACCGAGCTCGGCCAGGGCCTTTTTTGCTGGCCCTGACTGGTTCTGCAGCAACTGAACCGAGGTCTTGAGGTGGTTGGCCGCCACCTCCGCCGGCACGCTGTTGTCGGTCAACGTGGTGAGCGCGGCGCCGAAATCCTTCATGCCGAGCCCGGCGTCCTTGAACGCCGGCAGCACGCCGGTCCCGATCGCCTTGGCCAGATCCTGCATCTTCATGTCGCCCTGGCCGACGATGGTGTTCAGGAACGCCACGCCGTCGGCGTAGCCCTGAACGTCCTTCATCCCCACCGACATGACGCCGGACATGGCGTAGGCCACCGTGTCCAGATCGGCGATGCCGATCTGGGCGCCCTTCGCCGACGCGGCCAGTGCCGTCATCGCCTGGTCGCCGCGCAACCCCACCGATTCGAGGTGGTAGAGCGCTTCGGCGAGCTTGTCCGGGCCGATCCCCACCGCCGGGGCCAGTTCCAACACCTTCTGCTTGAGGTTGTCGACCTCAGCCTGGGGGGCGTGCGCCTGGGTGGCGATCAGCTCCATCTGCTGATCGAAGGTGCTCGCCATCTTCACGGTCTCGTAGCCGACACCAGCGGCGGCGACACCGAGCAGCCCCAGCTGGCCGCTGGTCAGGCCCACCTTGCCGGCTACGTCGCTCATTTTCGAGCTGAACGTCGCACCCGCCACCGAGGCCGTTGACATCTTCGTGGACATGCCCGCCATGGCGAGACCGGTGGCGTCGACCGCTGCGGCGGCCTTCGTGGTGGCCGCCTCCATCTTGACCTGGTCGGCCGCCATCTTGTTTGCCATAGCGGCCTGGGCGGCGGCCTCGCGCTCGTAGCCGGCGATGGCCTTGTCTCTGGCGGCGGTCTGGGCGGCGGAGATCTTCTCCTCGTCGGCGGCGATCTTCGCCGCCAGGCTCTCCTCGGCGGAGGCGGCCGCGGTGGCTGAGGCCGTCGCCGCGTCGGTTACGGCCTTGAATGATTCGGCGGCACGCTGGTTGGCCGCCACGATCTCGTTGGCGGCGGCAGTGAACTGAGCGGCGGCCGCCGTCATCCCCGCACCCAGCCCCTTGGTGGCGGTGTCGATGGCGGCCAGAGAGGCATCGATCTTGGCCGCCAAGCCTTCGCCGGCGGCGGCCAGCTTGGCGAACCCGGCGATCGCCGGCTCGGTGATGGCCCGAAACTCGATGTACAGGTCGGCAATGGACTCGGAAACCGGAACCACCCCCGTCTCACTAGCGTTGCGCTGTAACGGTTGGGGTGGCTTCGGCGATGATGTGTTGCCAGAGCAGGGGGGATGGCCATGCGGGTCTACGCCAGCAAGAACCTCGGTCACGGCGTCCGTGTCGGGGTGGGAACCAACCTCAGCGCCCGACGCCCGGCGCCACCGCCACCGCTGCTCGGGCCAGCGCTCGCCCCGGTGCAGCTGCACGCACCGGTCTATGTGATGCAGCGCAACCGGGCGCTGAAACAGTGGGCGATCGCCACGGCGGTGGTCTACGTGCTGACCTTCGCCGGGCTCTACCCGCTCGCGCTGCTCGCGCTGCCGATGGCACTGATACTGAGCGCGGCACTGCTCGCGCCGTGGAAGGCCAGGAATCGGGCCAAACGCCTCACCATGGCCTCATACCAGCGTCGACTGTCCTCGGCCGAGTACCGCCACCTGGTGAAGGCCGCCAAACTGTCCGGCGACATGCACGTGCGGGAAGTCGCCTAACCCGCCCCGAACCCGACGAACGCGGCCCGCACCACCGTGGACATGCCCGGTCGCACCGCCTCGAAAGCGGGCTTCAGAAACGGGTAGGTGATGTGGTTGATCCCCGCGCCCAGCTTCTCCAGGTACAGCCCGTACAGGGATGACGGGGTGCGACCCTTCCCGTAGGGCGGGAACCGACCCGCCGCGGTGCCCACCCTCATGGACAACCCGGTGAGGTCGTGGGTGATCGAGCCGGCCAACGTGCCCGACACCATCGCCGGCGGCCCGCCCCTGGATGCCGGGGTCGGGGTTCGGTACGCATGCGAGCGCGCCGAAATTGACTGGATCGCCCGATCCTCCACCAGCAACCCGACGCCGTTCAGCGAGACGATTGCCCGCGCCTCGAGCTCGACGCTCAGCCGGGCCGCGATCGCTGTGAACACGCCCGGGGCGAGGGGTCCGCTAACCACGACTACCCCGTTCGTTGGCTTCCTCTTCCGCCGTCCGGCGGGCCTGCAGTAGGTCCCAGCAGTAGCGCCGGACGTAGGCCGGCGTCGCCTCCAGCTCCTGCCACGACCAGGACATGCCCAACATCAGCTCGAAGTCGAACATCTCCTGCGGGATAGGCCCAGACGCCCACGTACCCCTGTAGACCGACTCAGCGGGTAGGAGAACATCCTCAAAGTAGGGCTCGCCTGGGCCTAGGCAGGGTTGACAGCGGCCGACATCTGCTCGCTGATCCGGTTGATGATCTCCAGCGGGAGCTTGGCTATCAGCTCCGGAGTGGCCGGCAAGCCCAACAACGGCTGATCCAGCGGCTCCCTGGTGTCCGGGTCAACCTCGAGCACGGTCGCGTCGTACACCCGCCACGCCACCACCAGCTTGGCGACAACCTCATACATCGAGGACAGGGCGGCATCGCTGTCCAGCGGAGTGCCGTCCTCGTTGGTGGGGACGCTGCGGGCCTGCAGCTCCCCGGGCGGCATCAGCTTGGGGTTGCGGATGCTTACCCAGACGGGGTCACTCTTCGGGTCGTCGGTGAGGTCGTCGAATGTCAAAGAGATGAGTCTGTTGGCGTACCCAGCCACGGGGGACTCCTGCTCGAATCGAAGGGATGAGTGGTTACCGGCCGACCGCGACCAGCAGCGCGGCCGCTGAACCGGCGACGCTGGTCCAGCGCAGCCGCGCCACCGATGTGAAGTTCGGAGTCACCGCGCGGTTTGCAGCTCAGTACGCCGCGGTAACGAAGTTGGCGAGCGTGGCCTGCACCGCGCCGCCGTCGGTCGTGTTGTAGATGCCGGACAGAGAGAACTGGGCCTCCACGTAGTCCTTCGCCAGGTCGCGCTTGCCCTTGTAGTAGCCGCTCTTGGACATGGTCAGGGCCAGGGAGGACCCGCCAGCGCCGAGTGGCTGCGCGAGGGTGGCAGTGGTGGGGGACTGCGTGTAGTTGAGATACAGGTTCATGTCGACCTGGTTCTCGAAGATCGCCGAGTAGGTGCCCTCCGCGTCGAGAGCGCCCTGGAAAATCTCGCGCGGTGCCTGCACACCATCCGAGGAGTGAATGACGTCGATCTTCCGCTTGATCTTCAGGTCGTAGCTGAGGCCTCGAGTGGAGGACGCCCCGGCGTTGATCATGTTCCACTGCCAGCCCAGCGCCGGGGGCAGCGCCGTGTAGGTGGGCGTCATCGTGGACTGGACCACACCGGGGAAGGCCTTGAGCTTGGCGGCCAGCGTGACCGCGGCCTTCGGGTCGATCTTGATGTCCAGGTCGGAGAACGCGGCGCCCGCGTAGCCCAGCGTCTGCGTGGTGTCGTACAGCGTCAGGCTGTAGGTCGCGCGGGCGGCGGACTGCTTGAACGTGTGGGTGGTCTGGGAAACCACCGTGGCGGCCGAGGCGTGGGTGAACTGCAACCCACCGGCGGTGCCGAGGCCCTGGACCGTCAGGACGTAGGGGCCGGCCCCGGAGACATTGGTGACCTTGGCGTACTCCAGGTTGATGCCGGTGTCGATCATGATGATCGACTGGGCAGTGACGCTCGCGGCGGTCGAGATCGTCGTGGCGCCGGCGGTGGACCCGGACGACATGGTGGTGGACACACCGGCCGTGACCGTGTCGGGCCCGATCATTCCGCGCAGGAAGTGCCCGGTCACGTCCGGGTAGGCCATGAGGTCGATCGTCCAATCGGCCTCGCTGACACCCTGGTACATGCCCTGGAGATCGGTGTCGTTCGCCCGGAAGGAGTTGTCCTTGATCTCGGCGAAGTGGTCCTCGAAGTCAGCCTTGCTGAACGGGATGAAAGCCGTCGGGGCCAGGTAGGTGTTGGCCACGGTCTCCTTGGCGATGCCCAGGATTGCGAGCTTGGAAAGCTGGGTCATTGGTCAGACCTCCTAGCGCTTGGGGGCCTGAATGGCCGGGGTGGAAGGGTCCGCGGGGGGCGGGTCGACCGGGGCGGGAGCCGGGTCGACAGACTCGAACCCGGCCAGCAGCACCGGGTGGTCGATCTCCCACCCGGGCGGCACCTCGACCGGGGGCTCGAACGTAGGCAGCACGAGGGTGTAGTTGGTTGCGTTGCGCTGGAGCACGCGTGCCTCCGAATACCGAGTGGATTCCAGGGGGGGCGAGAGGGGCGGGTCTAGGCGGTGAAGTCGTTATCGTCAGCCGGCCAGAACGCCTCAGCGATCAGCGCGGCGGGGTTGGCGTTCGCGGTGCGCTCGGGGTCCTCGAACCGGACGGTGATCCGGCCGTTCCCGGGGGTTTCGCCCACAGTCAGGAACCGGCCGCCGTGGGTGTGGTCCTGGGGCAGACCCCGGAGACGTTGGATGAGCAGGTCGATCGCGGCGTCGAACCCGCGCTGCTCCTGCTCCCATATCGGGGCGGTGACGGTGGTCGAGCCGATCGGCCACCACAGCTTGGCCCGGAAGTCGTAGCTGTCCATCTTGCGGTGGTTGTTGAACCGCACCTCGGTCAGGCTGCTCCGCAGCAGGTAGATGCCCGATTTCCGGGCGGTCTGGGTGCGCGGCCCGTACGCCTGGCATATATCCCATGGCCCACCGGCGGCCTTGAGTAGCGCGGGCAGCCCGTCCCCGGAGGTGGTGAGCCAGGCGACTTCACGGTCGACGGCGTCGCTGGTGGTCGGCACGACAACCTCCGAGGGTGTGAGGGGTTAGAGGCGTCTCCGTCGGCGCGAGCCGGGATTTCGGCGCCAGACCCTATGCGCGCGAACCAGGGAGGTGTGGCGCACCACGATCCGGGTGCGGCGGTGCCGGGTGCTGGTGTGCACATAGCCGCGATAGGTGTGGTGGGTCGCCGCCGAGATCAGCGACCGTCTGGACTTGCGTGGCCGCCGGAGCGCGGTCTGCCCGTGGCGGCCGCCGGGGTGAAACATCCCGTGTTGATGCGTGGGACGTGGCTGCCGAACACCTTTCCGCCGGGCCGTCGTGGGGACGTACGGGTGGCGCACACCCTTGCGGCGGGACGTCTTTGGGATGCGCGGATGCCGGACTCCACGACGCCGTGACGTCTTCGGGACCCGGGGGTGTTGCACACCTTTCCGCCGGGCCGTTTTCGGCGTCCTGAGCCGCCCTGAGCCCTTCTTGGAGCCCCGCTTGAGCGGCTCGCTGATCTTCCGGCGGGTTTCGTCGCTGATCGCATGGCCAGCCACGGCTCACCCCGCTATCCGCGCGTGTAGGGGCTCAACCAGCTGACCGCGAGCGCCTCCAGGGCGTCCGGGGAGTGGCCGTGCGGTGCGCTCAGCGGATCCAGCTCCCGCGTGATGATCGCCGCCGCCATGTACTTGCAGGCCCGCACCAGGTCAGCGGGGACGGTGGTGTACCCGCCGCTGTAGGTCGCCCGGATCAGCGAGGCGATCGGCAGGAACACCCCGAGGGAGAACCAGACATGACCCGTGTCCGGCTCGGGTCCGATGATCTGCGTGGCCGAGAACTGCTGGCTGCCGCCGTAGGACCGGATGACCGTGAGCGAGACGTTCGAGTAGGCCCAGAAGTCCTGGTACAGCGGCGCGTACTCGTTCAGCCAGCAGTGCCGCACCTGCGACGACGTACCGCCTGACAGCGCCGAGGCGTACGAGCGGCCGAGGGCGCCCATGAGGTCGATCGGCAGGTCCGTCGCGTCGCCGAGCTCGTCCGGGTCGACACCCTCCGCCCTGTGGGACTCGGTGACCGTGAACGGCACGAGCCGGCGACCAGACTCGGTCTCGCACGCCCGCGTCGCCTCGATCATGATGTCCGTCAACGCCTGGCCTGAGAACGCCCGGGCCAGGTCAGCGAACGCACCTTCCTGCATCTGCGCGGAGGTGGCTAGCGGGATCGGATTGTCAGCGGCCACGCGAGCTCACCTCCATGCAGGGGACGGGCCTATTCCGTGACTTCGCTCTGGTCACCGGCCGGCTCGTCCTCATCGGACTTGCCACGGCCCCGGCGGCGAGGAGCTGGCGCCTCATCAACAGACGACTGGTCCTCTTCGACGACCTCACTGAATCCGCCGTCCTGGATGCCCAGCAGCTCATTCGCGTGGTCCTGGGGCACATCGAGCACGGCGCCGTCCTCGGACCACTCGTGGCCGTGCGACGTCGAACCGGCCAGTTCCTTCCGTAGCAAAACCACGGTGAAATCGACTCCTTGGAAGCGTTGAGGAGAGGGGAACGCCGAACGCCGGCCGGGCGGTCTGGCCGCCCAGCCGGCGTTCATGCGGGAATCAGGAACGCCTAGACCTTCGTGGCGATCCGGGTCAGGACACCCATGTACTTAGGTGCCCGCAGAGCGAGCGTGGTGTCGGTGACCAGGGCGTACGGCAGGCTGTCCGGGCTCGCTGTGGTCGGGTAGATGTCCAGCGGCTCGAGCTCGCGCACGTACGGACGAACCAGGAAGTTCTCATCCCGGCTCATCAGGTAGATCGACTCGGTGTTGCCGGCGGTGTTGGTGCCGGAGGCGGCACTACCCGCGGCGTTGTAGGTCAGCGGCGGCAGCTTGCTGGCGTTGGTGCCCTGGTAGCTGGCCGGGTAGGTCGCCGGGAGCGTCGAGCCGTTCGCCGGGACCAAGGTCGCGCCCGTGTCGATGATCGACGTGGTCAGGATCGGGGTGATCCCGTCCGCCGCGAGGCCCACGGTGGCGTCCACAACACCCAGGAGGCTCTGGTTGTTGTTGGCGCTGCCCCGGTAGACCTTGTAAAGGGTCGGCTGGAGCCCGTCCAGGCCGGTCGGGGCGGAGAACGACAGCGTGATGATGTTGTTCGCGCCGCCGCCGGTGGTCACCGAGACGTCCGCGCAGACACCGATCTCACCCTGGCGCGCGATGATCGCGGACACCTGGTAGTGGAAGTTGGTCGCGGTGGCGATCACACCGGGGACGGGAGTGCCCGTGTTGGACGTGGCCCCGGTGACGGTGCCCATCGCCGTGCTGCGGTTCGACAGGAAGCTCGTCTTGACCAGCGGGATGCCCCGGTAGGTCGGCACCAGCAGACCTGCGGCAACCTCCACCTGGTCCACGAAGCGCTGCTGGTTGAGCAGGAGCTGCGCGACCTTCGACGCGGCCGAGTTGGACAGGACGAACATCCAGGAGCTGTCGAATACCGACTGCGCACTGTTCGTCTCGACCATGTCCGCCAGCTGGTCCAACGGCGCGAGCGTGGTCATGGCCTGACCGCCGTAGTCAATGGCGTTCTGGTTGGTGCCCGAGTAGGTGGAAACGAGCGAGTCGAATCCGTCGAACTGCGGGTAAGCGCCGAACTGGGTGGCGCCAGCGTTGCCCCAGCAAAGGGCATGCTCGATGTCCCAGTACTGCCCCTGAATGGTTCCTTCGATTTCGCGCGCTCGCAGGTCGCCAATGAGCTGGCGGGTAACTTCCTCGGCGTAGCCGGTGATTGCTCCGACCGTCTGGAAGTGCTTCATTGCGAACGAGTTCTGCACGTACGTGCTGTTAGAGACGACGCGGGCGCCTCCATCAACCACGAATCCACCATTCGGATTCACGGTGCGCTGGTTGTAGTAGTAGGTGTCAGATCCCCACTTGATAGAGGGAATCGAACGCACCAGCGGCGCGTACCGGCGCTGATACTCCAGCAGCATCGGGGAGATGATCTTATTGATCAGCGGCGCTGCGCCTACGGCGGTCAATGCCTCGCGGAGGTCGTTAGACATGGCAGATGTCCCTTTATTGGTCGCACGAAAAAGCCCCCGCACGGAATTGCGCGGGGGCCAGATGTGAATTGGTGGTGCGACCATCGCTGCCAAGCGGCACCAGCCCGGGGCTGGCGGTCAGTTTGGTGAGTGGAGAGAACCGGGGTGACCGGGCCGTGTAAGGCCCAGTCACCCCGGGGGTACGGGGTGGTCAGCGGCGGCGCTGTCCGAGCACCATGCCGGGCAGGACACCGCGAACGGTCTTCCACTGCTCCGAGGTCAGCTCGTGCGCCGGCTTCGGCTCGCCGCCGTCAGTGCGGGGCCACCCGGCCGGGAACTCGTCCGCTTCGGCGGCCGCTGCCGACGCGGCGGTGGTGGTCTCGACGAGGCCCTTGCGCTGGACGCCGTTCCGCTCGACGTGGCCCTGCAGCGCGGCGGTCACCTGGGCTTCGACCAGGCGGTTGATGCGCTGCTCATCGGTCTCCTGGACCGGGGGAGTGGCCTCGGTGGCATCCGCTGCCGGGGCGGACTCGACCGGGGCAGCTGCCGGGGTCAGCTTGGACACGAGACCGGAGATGGCGTCGGTCAGCGTGTCGAACTTCGCCGACAGCACGTCAATGCCGGAAGGGGCGGACTCGGCGGGGGCGGACTCGACGGCTGGGGAGGCAGCCGGGGCAACCGCCGGGGTGGTGGGCTCGGCCATGGCCGGTGCCTCGCTTTCTGTGGCGTCACCGGCGGCCGGAGTGGCTGCCGGAGCTTCAGGGGAGAGGTGGGAGGTGGCGGACTCCATGCCGTGATCGGTGTCCTCGCCGGGAGCACCAGGCACGTCCATGTCGCCATCCATGTCGGGGTCGATCGCCAGGACCGCGTCGCAGGCGGCGTCCATCGCGGCGCGCCCGATGACATCGAGGTCGGCGGGGTCGACCTTGTAGCTGTAGATCGACACGGTGAACATGCCGTTGTCGAGGGTGAGGGACACGGCGCCGCTGCCAGGGCCGCAGGAGTCCCGGCCGCAGTCGCAGTACATGCCCTCAGCGAGCACCGTGGCGGGCTCCATGAGGTAGCCCTCCTTGGTGTTCACGGCGACTCCGAACTTGGTCAGCGCCTTCGTGATCCGGGCTTTGATGCGCTTGATCTGCGGCGCGGTGTAGTCGGCGGCGTTCTTGGCCTGGTTGATGTAGGACCAGGCCGCCTTGGCTGACTTCTTGTCGCCGATCGGGTACCGCTTCACCTTGTCCTTCTGGTACCCGGGGTCAGCGAACGGGCCGGCCGGGGCCTTCTTGGCGCCCTTCTTGCCGGCCTCGTCGTCCTCCTCGGCGTTCTCGGTGTCGTCCTCGTCCGCGTCCTCGGTGTCGTCTTCGTCCATGTCCTCGTCGGTGTCCTCACGGACCACCTGGACAGGCTCGACCGACTCGCGGATGAGGTGCCGGTCAGTCGACTCCGAGGGGGAGCCGCTGCCGACCCGGACCACCGAGTTCACCCGGGCCCCGTCCACGCCAGGGCTCTTGGTGAAGTCCAGGCCGTCGAGCTCGAGGTCCTCGCCGACGTCCGCGAGCTGGCCGTTGACCGTCTTGCGGGTCACGTCGCCGAGCCACTGGCCCCGGATCGACACTCCCTCCAGGAAGGCCTCACCGTTGCCCTGGGTGTCGATCAGCTCGAGCAGGTCGCGGCCGTGCTTGGTGTCGGCGATGTTGGCCGTGTAGAGGGCCTCGCCGGCTGGACCGAGGGTCACGCTGGTGAGGCGCCCGACGATGCGCATCGAGTCGTCCTCGGCGGCGTGGTGGGTGAGCATCGACATCGGCTCACCGCCGCCGGCCAGTCGTTCCTGGGCCCTGGACACAGCCCTACTGATGATCTCAGGGCTGTACCAGCGGCGGTTCTTGGAGACGCCGGGCCGGAGTGCGACACCGGAGACGCGGGCGATGACCTTGGCCACGGATCGTCCTCCTTCAGTTGGTGGGCGCCGGGTCTTCGGTGCCGTAGGCGATTTCGCTGTCCAGGTAGTTGCGGTGGACGGCGTCGTAGTCGCCACCGCACGTGACCAGGCGAATTTGGTTGCCGACCGCGGGGCCGTAGACGTCCTGCGTCGGGAAGTTGGTCTTCTTGATCTGTCGGAACTTGGTCACGGTGTAGGTGCTGGTGGTGCCGTCATCTCGACTGATGTGGACCTTGGCGCCGATCTCGATGTTCTTGAGGTCGAAGAACACGCCGTGCTGGCTGTTGCCATCGACGTGGCCGAGGATCACCAGCGGGTCATTGGCCACCGGGGTGTCTTTGTTCGCTACCTGGATCCACCCGGCTTGTTGCGGGTGGTGCACGTCAGGCACCTGGGCCTCACCGGCCTTGCTCGGCGGGGTGACCGGGACACCGCCCATCCCCTGGATGCCGAGGGGGATGAGGCTGGAGTGCGCCTTGATGGACGGGACGTCGATGCCGGTGGGCTTCGCTGTGCTGGGGAGAGGGGCGGGCTGCGGGGAGTTCAGCTGCGGGCTGGGGCCGGGCGCGAAGGGAAGACTCCCGCACCCGGCCACCAGGAGAACCGCCGCTAGAACGCCACACAGAGCGCCCAGCGGGCGACGCATCAGCCGACGAGCGCAGACAGCGAGCCGTCACCGGTCGGCGGGGCACCCTTGGGTGTCGAGGACACGACACCGGAGCCACTGGAGGAGCCCAGGAAGGTGGGCGGCGCCGGGGTGTTGACCGGGGGCGGGATGTTGACGTAGGTAGTGCCCGCCGGGGCCGGCTGGACGATCACGGTCGTGGTGCCGTTGCCGCCGTTGTCCCGGCAGACATCGCGCCGGTGGTTCCGGGCGCGCTGCCAGTCCTGCTGGAGGACGTTCTCGTCCCGGGAGGCGTTCCGCACGAGCTGCTGGTCGCTCTGGGAGACGTTGCCGCTGCCGTTGCTGTTCCGGCTGACCTGGGCGTCGACATCGTTGAGGTGTCGGATGGAGTCCTCCAGGCGGGTGAACGCGTCGTTCTGGGCGTTCTTCGCGTCGGTGCAGGAGGTGGAGCCGTTGTCGCTGCCGCCACTGTTGCTGCCGGACGACTCGTTGCGCTCGCACGCGATGCCGTTCCGGTTCGCGTCCAGCCAGGTGCGGTAGCGGGCGTCGGACGAGGGGATGTCGTACACACCCGCGGCGTGCGCGTCAGCACAGTTGGCGAAGGTCCCGGAGTTCGACCCGGTACCGCAGGCGGCAGTGACCGCAGCCTGGTCGGCGGCGATCTTGACGTTGTCAGCGGTGACCTTGTCGACGGCGACCGTGTACGCCGGGTTGGCGATGAACTGGCCGGGGTTCGCCTCGTCCGGGATCTTCGTCAGGGTGTTGTCCCGCGTGGTCTGATCGGTCGAGAGCTTGAACTGGTCGGCGGCCAGGGTGCTGTTGGCGTTAGTGCAGGCCGCCGTGTCCACCGAGAGGCTGGGGGTGGCGGAGGCGGTGCCCACGCCGAGGGTCAGCGCGGCAACCGCACCGCACACAACCGCGATCAGAGATCGACTGCGCATGATGGAGGTACTCCAGGGGTGCATTGGCCGTGCACGGTGCTGCGGCCGGGAGGTTCGTGCGGACTTTCAGGTGCGGGCGCCGCGTCTGCGGGCCGCGCCACGGGCCGGGACGGCCGGCGGCGGAATGGGTGCGCGCGCCACCTGTGGGGGCGACTGGGGCGCTGGTGCGGGGCCGAGGGCTTCCCGTACGGCCTGCTGCACCTCGGGGATCTCCAGGGCGTCCAGGAGCATCCCGACGAACTCCTCGAAGTCGTCCTCGGCTACGCGGCGTTCCCTCAGCTCGCGGAGCATCCGGGACTCGGGAGGCATGGTCAGGAGTAGCAGACGGTCAGCTGTGGAGAACCGGCCGATCCGACAGCGGTGATGCCGATCGTGGCGGGCATCTGGATCGGGTAGGTACTGCCGACCGCAGCGTTCGCAGGTACCACGCCGATGACCAGGCCGGAGCCAGCAGTGTTGTCGTAGAAGGTCGTCACGACCGTCCCCGCCGCGGTGACTAGGACGCTCACGAGCCGGCCGGGGCGGCTCTTGATGACGGTCGTGGCGGCACCCGCGGGGACGTTGGCCGTGGCGGCTCCGTACACGTTGGCGCTGTTCTCGTCCATGATGCTGAACACGGGGTTCTGTGGCACAGCTAGCCCTTTCAGGTGTCTACGCCGGCTCCAGAACGCAAGCGCAATGCGGATGAATCGCGGGGACGGGCACCTCGAGTAGCGCCCACGGGTTCTGGGCCTCGTAGTCCTCGCAGGTGCTGCACACCCGGGTACCGGCCGTCACGAAGTTGACCTTGCGTAGGCCGAGGACGACCATCGTGGCGACCATGCCCTGACCGAAGGACTGGCCGAGCGCCAGATCCCCGTACGCCACCGAGGAGCGGTCACGCTCACCCGAGGTGTCGTCCTCGATCGCGGCCTGCATCTCATCGGCGGTCGCGCCGCTGCCTGCCAGGTCCACCAGGTCGTCTTCGATGTCGGTGGCGGTGCCGTTGACCATCTGGCCGAGCGCGACCGCTGCGACGGCGTTGTGGTCGCTGTCTGAGCGGGTGGCCTCGGCGGTGCGCCCGGCGATCAGCTGCGCCGCGGCACGTCCTGCTGTCTCGGCGGCGGCGATTCCATCACCGATGGTCTGGACGGCGAGCTGGTAGGCGGGCTCGGCGGGCGCTGCCGCCGCGTGGGCGATCCGGACGGAGGCGACGCCGGCGAGAGTGCGGTACAGCTCGGCCGGGTCCTCGCCGGGCTGGCGGGGTGACGTTTCGAGCTCGCGGCGGAACCGGGCGACCTCAGCGGGGATATCCAGGGCGGCTGCCATCAGTGCCCGGTAGGCGTTGGTGATGGCGGGCCCGTGCTCTTCGTGGACCTTTTCGCGGTCGGCGAACACCGTCGCCCAGTTGCCCTCGAGCTGGCCCAGGTGGAGCGTGACCTCGATCAGTGACTCGTCATCACCGGTGTGTGTCTCGGCCAAGCCCATCGCCGCTACACAGCCGGCGCGGACCCGGTCGGTCATGGGGCCGCCCGAGAGGGCCCACCCTTGCGCGTAGGCCAGCCGGGCGCGCTGCGCAAGGGTGGGCATCCGTCAGCCGATGACCTGGAATGCCGCCGCGTAGATCGTGGCCGCCTGAGATGCGGTCGGGGCGGTGGCACTGGACAGGGTGAAGCCGTTTACGGTGACGGCCGAGACGAACAGGCCGAGGGCCTGGGTGGCGGCGTTGCCGGCGGCGACGGTCACGACGGGCGCGACCGAGTAGGGGCCGGCGAAGGTCACGACGACCTGTGCGCCAGCCCCCGGGGTGGCACCCGAGCCGAAGCCCAGGGCGCCCCGGGTGTCGTTGCCAGTGACGGTGGGCGCGGGCGGAGCGGTGCCGTTGGCCGCGCCGGCCGCCACGGTCGGTAGGGCCCCGGTGATGATGAGGTGCCCGGCGAATGCGGGCGGGAGGATCGTGCCGTCAACTGCGGCCTGGGTGTAGGGGACTGCAAAGGGAGCGGGCACGGGAGTGCACCTTTCCTAGCGGGCTGGTAGTTGCGTGCACCCCGCTGAGGGGTGAGGTGACCGAGCCGGCGGCTGGCGCGTGGGCGCTAGCCGCCGGCTGGTCATTGGGGTGGGAGTTGAGTCTTGGGCGACCGCGACCAGGAGTCACGTGCCCGCTTCCGCATCCTGGGCGGCGGCGAGGAGGCGTTGTACCTCGCCGAGCTCGTGCAGGATCGCCTCGGTGTCCAGGAAGGTGGCCAGTGCCCGAGCCTCCCAGGTGGGTAGATCGGTCAGGGGCCGGTCACACCAGCCGCCAGGTTGGCTCCCCAGCCGGCCCCTGACCGGGTCTCAGCCGGCGGTGGCGCCGGGGGGGAAGACCACGGCGCCGGGCGCCGGTGCGGATGCGGGGTCCACCGGAGCCGGAGCAGGGTCGGCAGCGGCCGGGGCCGAGTCGACCACCGGGGCGGCGTCGGCGGCAGGCGCCGGGTCCGCCGGAGCCGGCACGGGGTCCGCGACCGGGGCGGGCGCCGGGTCGGCCACAGGGGCCGGGTCAGCGGGGGCCGGGTCGACAGCCACGGGGGCCGCCGGCTGGTTGTCCGCCAGGAACGCCCGCGCGTCCGCCAGCTTCGCCTCGATGGCGTCAGCGGCCGCCGCCACAGCGGCGTGGTCGCTCTGCCCCGCCGCCAGCTGAGTCTGAAGGTCCGCAACGACCTGGTGGGTTTCACGGAGCTGGGTGGACAGGCCACCCACGAGGGACTTGACGTCCGCGAAGTACTGGTCAAGGTCGCCGAACGCGACATTCAGGTCAGCCATCATTCTCTCCATCCTGTGTTGGTTCTTGCCGATTTCCCGGAGCAGCTCGTCGTGCCGCTCCCGGGCTTCGCCATTGCCGGCGCGGCTCTCCCGCAGCCCAGCCTGGTGAAGATCAATGGTTAGTTCGAGCCAGGACAAGACCTGGCTGAACGGCCCGGTCGGCTGGTCGGGTTCGAGCTCGTGGGCACCCATGGCAGGTCCCTTTCCGGGTGGCGAGGCGGGGTTTAGCGGTAGGCGGCGCGAGCGACCGCCTGAAGCGCGATGTTCGTGTGCGGGAGCAGTAGCGCCGTCGACTTGAGCCGGATGACGCTCACCGCCCAGCCGCCGGACTTCGACATCACGGCGTTGGTTGGCGCCGCGACGGTGCCGGTCTGGCCGGTGATGTCCAGAACCGCCATCCAGATCTGGAAGCTGGCCGAGCCGGTCTGCGTGGTGGGGCCGTAGGTGATTCGGCTGTTCCAGCCAGCCCCGCTGGGCGGGGTGGTGACGGTGAACGGGTCCGTGTCGGCGGAGTAGGCGTAGACCGCCACCACCATGTCCGTTGCGAGAACACCCGTCACCGAGCAGCTCGGCGGGGACGCCGCGGACGTGGATGTGACCTGAAAGCTGTGCGAGGTGACTGCGGCGGCGGTGTCGACGCCGCTGTAGCGCAGCATGACCGCGCCCTGACCGTTCGCGGTGGTGTGGGAGACGCTGTAGCTGGTCTCGTTGTTGGCGATCTTGTACCAGCTGGCGTACCCCAGGTCAGTGGAGATGCTGCCGTTCGAGTCCAGCGCGGTGAACCCAGTAGTGCTGTTCCACGCGTCCGGCGCGGCGTTCGCCGCCGCCAGCAGCAGAAAGTCGCCGTTCGCGGTGCCCGATGGTGGGCTTGCGATGGCGATCGTGGCGCTGCTGATGGCGGCGTTGGCTGCGGGGGCGGAGGTTGAGGAGGCGTAGGCGATAGTCACGCGCGTGTTCGCCCCCCTCGGCCTCTAGCCGATCTTCTTGTCGAGGAGCGCGGACACGTCGTGGGCCCGCAGCGGCAGGTTCGGCAGGTCGTCCGGCTCGCGCGCTACCGGCACACCCTGCGGTGGGTGTGCCGGCAGTGGCGGCGTCGGGAACTCAGGCCCCAGGCTGCTCATCAGGCAACTCGTTCAGCGCTTCCCGCATGCGGGACCGGTAGGCCCGCCACGTCTCCCGGTCCGGCCGACCCCTCACCGGTCGGTTCGGGTCGGTGGTCTCGGACGGTGGTGTCGCCGCGTCCCCCGTGGGCTCCATGTTGAGATCCGCGGGTGGTTCCTCCTGGTCGTCACCGGGCACCGCGCCCGGCTGGAGTGCGGCCGGGACCGGCTGTGGTGCTGACTTGACCAGGCTGACGGGGGTCTCCTCGCCGCCAGGCTCGGCGGGCTCCAGGGTGGTACCCCGCAGATTCTTGGCGATCATGGACTTGGAGAACGCATCCATGTCGCGCCACTTGACCAGGTTCTGGCGGTCCACCAGGACGGCGGTGTTGCCACCGTCCACGGGGGGCTCGCCGATCTCGGCGCGGTAGCGGTCCAACGTCCAGGCCCCGTTGCGGAGGCGCTGGTCGCGGATGTCCTCGACGGTCTTGGAGTCGCGCATGTCGACTTCCTCGAACTTCAGGTGCCACCCGGTGATGCCGAAGCCGCGGGCGACCAGGTGGAAGTTCAGCTTCTCCAGGACGAGTGCGGCGATCGGCTGACAGGTGTTGATCAGGAAGGTCTTGCGCTGTGCCTCACCGGTACCCGAGCCGATGTTCCCGGACTCGATGACCCCTGCCTCTGCCGGCGGGACACCGTAGGAGGCGAGGATCTCGTCGCGCTTCTGATCCAGGGTGTGCAGGATCTCCTGGACCTTCTGGGCCTGGAGCTCGTGGATCGTCGCGCCACCCTTGGTGACGATCGGGTTCCCGATGTTCCGGGGCCCGATGTTCCGGGTGTTGTACTGGGCGAGCCACCGGTTGACCTCCGGCTGTGGCATGCCGGCGGGCTGGTCGACGTGGATGTTCGGCGGGGCGCCCTTGCGGTAGATCTCCTTGAGCGTCGCTGAGGCGAACAGCCATGCGGTGATGGGCAGGAGCGCCATCTGGGTGGGGGAGACACCGAAGATCCCGGACCGGGGGCTGTCCAGGCTGATGTGGATGACGTCGCGCGGCTCGAACTCGGCGCGCTGCCCCAGATCGGTCAGCTGGACGTAGCCGGTGATGTTGCCGTGCTGGTCGGCCAGCGGGGACATCGACGGCGCGTCCAGGGTGTACATGGCGGCCGGCATGTTCCCGAGCCAGCACACCTCGATGTAGGCGTCGCCGAAGACCTCGAGGTCCTCGATGGTGGACCTGAGTAGCTGGCGGATGTCCTCGCGCTGGTTCGTGTAGCGGAACAAACGCTCACAGGCCAGGACCTCGGCTGGCTTCTCCGGGGCCCCCTCGTCGCCCTGCTGGTCGTCGCCGTCCCAGTCGAACACCAGGCCGCCACCGGTGATGGTCCGGGACACCGCGTGGATCGCGGCGGCCGCCCAGGGGCACGCCAGCATCGACTCGTACAGCTGGGTCTGCATGGCCCGGCGGTCGGTCTGGGTGGCGTCACCAACAGCTTGGGAGTACTCGGTGAGCCCCGAGGGCGGGATGCCGTATTCGAAGCCGGCACGGGGCGTGTTGGCCGGTGCGGCAATCACCTTGGGCTTGGCCTCTTCGACCGCTGTCCCGCCCAGGTTTGACCATGTCAGAGGCACTGTTCGCCTCCTCGCTGGCTCAGTGGTGGTGGAGCGGGATGTGTGTGAGCAGCACCCAGATGGCGAGCAGGTAGACCAGGGCGATCCCGGTCGTGATGCACGCCAGCCGGAACGGGTCTTCAGGTGGGCGCCGCGGTGGCCGCCCCGGTGGGCTCACTGGGCGGGGGGCATCTGCACGACGGCCCCCCGCTTGATCTCCGGTTCGTCGTCGTCGCTGTACAGGTCCCGGTACTCGGTGCTGGGTCGGACGGCGAACTCGTTGGCGATCGGCTGGCCCAGCTCGTAGCCGGGATCGCGGGCCGCCTGGTCGTCGACCAGCAGGAACTCCGGGCCGCCGCCGAGGGTCATGAGGCCGTACCGAAGGGCGTCGTACTGGTGGTCCTCGGCGTTGGTGTCGACGTCCTCGGGGTGGCGCGGGTCGTACGGCAGTGAGGGCAGGGTCCGAGTCAGCTCGGGGGCGGTGCCCGCGAGGACGTGCAGCATCGGACAGGTCTCCCAGCCCAGCGCCCGGTGGTGGGCGCAGGCCGGACCATCGGCCAGGTAGGAGTGCAGGCGCTGCTTGCCGATCAGGCGGTCGTTCTGCCCTGGCGTGAGGTGTACGCCTTCGGCGGCGTACTGGGTGGCCACGGAGAGCGCCTCACCGGTGCGCGCCCACATGGCCGGGTCGGCGGCCCGGACGCCTACCTCCTCGCCGTCACCCTCGGCGGCGAGGATCGCCTTGGCCTGGTCCCGCTCGATGACCTTGGTCCGGGTGATCTCCCGGTACACCCAGACCCGGTCGTCCTGATCGACTGCCAGCCAGATGACCACCCAGGGGGCGGACCAGCCGTAGTCGATGCCGGCGACGCGGCGCCAGGACTTCGGGATGGCGAAGCGCGGGACGATGTGTCGGTCGTCGGACCATTCCGTGAAGACCTGGCCGCTGAAGCTGTCCCAGCTGCCGTCACGGAATGCGGCGCGCATGGCGTCCGGCAGCGCGTCGAGGTCGGACTTGTACTCGGGGTTGACGTGCGGGTTGTCATCGACCTTGGAGGGGATGAACCGGACGGTCCGACCTCGGGAGTCGATGACGACCTTGGCGCCCTTGTCGGTGGCGTCGATGTACTTCTTCCGCGCCGCACCGTGACCGAGGCCGCCGGGGTTGGAGCCGGCGCGCAGCCCGAGGACGGGCACCAGCGACCCGGAGCGCAGCCGTGACGCCAGGAACGCGACGACATCCGGCGGGAACAGGGTCAGCTCGTCGAAGAGGAGCAGCTGGTACTGGCCGCCCTGTCGGACGGTGGCGTCGGGCATGTTCCGCGCGTACCGGAACATGAACAGGCTCCCGTTGGGGAACACCAGGTCGTGTTTGATCTTCTCGTAGCGGCAGCCCAGGGTCTTGCAGTAGCCGATCTGGGCCAGCTCCGCGAGCAGCGACTCCTCGAGCTCGGGGAAGGTGCGTCGGAACGCGCCGATCCGGATACCCGGGTACTTCATCGCGGCCCGGATGCCCTCCATGATCAGGGCCTTGCTCTTGCCGCCGCCGGCCGCGCCTCCGTACAGCACGTCGAACTCGGTGGCCTCGTGGAACTCCTGCTGCCGCTCGGTCGGGGTGTACCCGAGGGTCGTGAAGACGTCCTCGCCCTCGGTGCCCATCGGGTCCCACCGGTCAGCGAGCATCGAGCCGAACGACGCCCGGCGGCGCCTACCCCCGGGCCTGGTCTGCTTCGCGGAGGAGAGCGGCGGCATGACCCATCACCTCTCGCTGCTTCTCGGCGGGGATACCGGCCTTCTCCATGGCGCCGAGCATCGCCTGGGAGGCCAGATCGACCTGCTGCTGCAGGACGTTGACCAGGCGCTCGTCGGTGGTGTCCGCGGCGTCCAGGCCGGCCAGTGAGGCGCGGCGCTTCATGACGTCCAGGACCCGGCCGATGGCCTGCAGGTCGGTGTCGCGCCAGAGCGTCGATCCGCACTGCTCGCAGTTCACCGCCCGGGAGGGCCGGGTCGCCGGCCAGAGGCTCATGTGCAGGCTGTCGAGGCGCTGCAGCTCCAGCTCCCGTAGCTCACTGGCCGAGCCCTCGGTCTCCTTCGCGGTCTCCTTCAGCGCCGCATCAACGGCCTCGAACGCACGCTGCCTGTTGGGGTACAGGGCTCGCATGTCTCCGTTGGCGGCATCGGTGGGGGTGTCGGCTATCTGCTGGTACGTGGCACCGGCGATCTTCAGCTGGACTGCACGTAGGCGCTTCACGCGCGCTGAGATACGACGCGGACTGTTGCGGGCTTCAGCCATGCGGGGACTCGTCTTCTGGCGGCGGGAGAGGGGACACGGGGCGCAGCGCGGCACGGCCGGGACGTCGGCGCTGGGTCAGCGCGTCACGGCGCAGCTGGCGGCCCGGACAGTTCGGGTCGGTGCACCGCCGCTTCAGTCGGGCGGTGAGGAACACCCCGGTCAGGCCGTGCTGGTTGGCGGGCCGGCCAGCTCGGGGTGCACGGTCAACAGGTGAGCTCGCATCCCTGGTCGGCCTCCCTGGATTTGGGGGCGGGGGTGCTGACACCGGGTACACACCCGGACCCAGACATCGCCGGGGGCGAGCTGGTCCGGGTGCGTGACCGGTGGCGGGCACTCCGTGAGACGTGGCCGCATCAGTGCTTGCCGGGGATGTGGCAGGCCCCACCGGCGAAGATCGGGCCGGCCATGACGGGGCGGCCCTTCGGTGGGTTCAGCTCAGCCGGGACGGTGCCGGTCAGCGCGGACATGCAGGCGTCGGTTGCCGCCCGGGTGCCGTCCTGCCCGCCGATCCACATGTCCAGGTGCCCATCGACACCGCCACCTGCTGGCGAGGCGCCGGTGTCCTCGACGATCACGTACCGCTGCACCGAGGACAGGTAGAACTTCGTACCTGCCGGGAACCTGCCCTTGCCGCTATTGGGCACGGCCACGGTGATCGGGTCATCGAAGGTCCCGGTCCCCCCTGCCTGCTTGTGCAGGATCGGATGGGAGACGGTCGCCGACCCGGGCGGGGTGTTGTCCTGGAAGGAGTAGCCGGTCAGCTCGATCGTGAGCTTCTGCCCGGTCACCCCGGAGGGGATGGGCGTACCGGCCGGGGCCGGCGCCGGGGTGCCCGCGGTGCCGGGCGGCGCGGTGTGGGCGCCACCGACATGCAGGTGCTGACCTGGGTAGATGAGGTTGGGGTTGACCACCGATGAGCGGTTCTCGTCCCAGAGCTGCTGCCAGGTCTCCCCGTGACCGGTGGCGATCCGGGCCAGCGTGTCGCCGGCCTTGACCACGTAGTCACCAGCCGTCGGGGCAGGCGCGGGCGCAGGCTTGGGGGTCGGCTTGCGGTGCTTGGCCGGCGTCTCGGCGGCGGTGTTGCGCACCTGACCTTCCTGACCTGCCCAGCAACCCCGGGACGCATCCCACGGGGTCAGCCCAGACTGCGAGTAGGCCAGCTCGGCGATCTCCCGTTGCTGCTCCGGGGTGGCGTCCTTCGCGCGGGCCGCGTACTTGGTGCCGCCCAGGGACCGCCACGTCGAGTCCAGGAACTGGTACAGCCCCGATGCGGTCGAGCTGGGGTTCTGCGCGGCGGGGTTGCCCCCGGACTCACAGTGGATGATCGGGTCCCAGTTCACCGCTGGGACGGGTGCCGCCGGCTCGGGGATTGCGGCCTCGGCGGTACCTGCCGTCATAGCGAGCGCCGGGACCACGGCGAACGCACCGGAGGCGCTGATCGCGGCGATGTTCAGCGCGGTGTGGTTGGGCTTCCGATGACGTCCAGACATGACAGCCACCTCCAGGGCGGGCGGGCATGAAAAAACCCCCGCCGAGTGCGACGGGGGTCGGTCGTGCTGGAGAGAGAGGTCAGGCGGGGCGATGCAGGGTCACGGGCATTCGCCAGCCAGCCGCCAGCAGAGCGCGGGCCATGTTCGCCACACTCGCCTCGATGTCATCGAGCGGGCGGGCGTAGAAGCCGACCGAGTACTTGCCGCGCTCGGCCATTCCAGCGGCGTCGAACGCGTCGAACATCAGCTCGACGGCCGTGGCAACCTGGTCGTCGGTCGGTGGATTAGTCATACCGTCCCCTCCAGGGGCCGGCAGGAGGGCGTCGCGCAGCTCCATCAGCGCCGCGTAGGTGAGCCGGGCGTCGGGGTCCAGGGGCGACGGCAGGGGCGCCGGGTTGCAGTATTTCAGGTACTCCGCATCCCAGGCGGGCGGTCTGATCTTGTTAGGCGCGATCTCAGGGCGCCCTGTATCGCTCGCTGCCATGATTGAGGCTGACGGCGGGTCGTACCCCTCGGGGAAGCCCGGACCCTCGTAGCCGATGCCCGCGCTCACAGCACGCCTCGGAACGGGTGGTTCTTCCACTGGTCGACGGACCGGATGTAGCCGAGTACGACGCTGGAGCCCTCAGCCCACCGGCCGAGCCGGCAGATCTCCGAGACCGGGGCGCCGTTCATGTAGGCGATCGTGGCCGCTCCGGCGCGGAGGCTGTGGGCGCTGTAGCCCTCGGGATTGGCCAGGCCAGCGAGCCGGGCGCGGCCCTGGAGCATCAGGTTGACGCCGTTGCCGGACATCGACTGGGCGATGCGGCCGTGCCGGTCGATCGAGCGGAACAGGCGGCCACGGTCCATGCCCCAGGCGCCGAGGGTCTCGTTCCAGCGGCTCACCGCCCGGACGGGGTCGGTGCCGGGGTAGGCGCCGTTGAGGACAGGGACGTCCATGCCCTTGCCGGCCTTGTCGGTCTTGGAGGACCGGATGCGGACCACCAGGCCCTCAGGGACCTCGCGGAGGTCGGTGACGTTCAGGGCGACGAGCTCGGAGCGGCGGGCGAAGATGGCGATGCCGAGGGTGAGGATCGCGTGGTCGCGGGCGTCGATCAGTGTGCCGCCCTGACAGGTGTCGATCATCTTGCGGAGCGCGTCCACGATGACGGGCAGGGCCTTCTTGGTCCCGCCGTTGCCGTTCTGGGCTCGGTCGCGGCCGGCGGTCCGGAGGACGGCGTTCACCAGCTCGAGGTCTGGGGTGTTCGGGTGGCCGGCGACGCGGTGGCGGGTGCGGATGGCTGCGATGGCCTGCCGGCAGCTGGAGACGGTCAGTCCGCGCTCGACGAGCGTGTTGATGTAGTCGGCGAGTGTCTCTGGTGTGGCGGGCTGAACGAGCCGGCCCTCGGTCTCGCACCAGGAGGCGAAGTCTGCCCACTGGCGGCGGTAGGCGGTGTTGGTGTTGTCCGCGACAGACCGGCGGATGCGTTCGAGAGTCGACTGACTCACCGCCCGGTCCGCCGTAGTGAGCGAGGACGCTCCGATGAGGTCCAGCTGGCTCGAAATCAAGGGCCTCTCCCCTGGTCCATTCTGACTGGCAATAAGTTGGATTATTGCCAGTCAGACGGCCAGATTGGGGGAGACGCGCCCGAAGGCGACTCAGAGTTCGACGATCGCCGAATGGCTTGTGTTCCGAAGCCGATTGGTGTAGGCGCGTCAGTCGTCGAGCGTGACGGTGCCGCCATGTCGGACCGTGTCAGCGCGCGCCGCGGCGAAGGGGTCGACCGGGACGCCCGGTGTTGCCGGCGCGGTGTTCGGTGCCGGCGGCTGCGGGAGCGGCTGTGCCGGTGCCGGCGCGGGAGCCGGCGGC
>JAOPYH010000233.1 GCA_025964715.1 Streptosporangiaceae bacterium
GAGTTTGACGAAGTCCGGTATACGCCGGGAGTGCAGGTCGGTGTTGGAGTAACGGCCCTCGTAGAACAGAGTCTGCCACTGCCGGACCATGCCGAGACTGCCGTTGTTGATCAGAGCGACCTTGATAGGGATGCCTTCGATGGCACAGGTGGCGAGCTCCTGGTTGGTCATCTGGAAGCAGCCGTCGCCGTCGATCGCCCAGACGGTGGTGTCCGGGCGGCCCACCTTGGCGCCCATCGCCGCCGGCACCGCGTAGCCCATCGTGCCGAGGCCACCCGAGTTGATGAACGCGCCCGGCTTCTCATAGCCGATGAACTGCGCGGCCCACATCTGGTGCTGCCCGACGCCGGACACGTACAGAGCCTCCGGCCCCACGAGCTCGCCGAGCCGCCGGATGACGTGCTGCGGTGACAGCGATCCGTCGGCGGGATGGTCGTAGCCCAGCGGATAGGTCTCGCGCCAGGACTCGAGCTGCCGCCACCAGGCGGCGTAGTCGCCGGTGCGCCCGGCGGCGTGCTCCGCCTGCACGGCGACGATCAGATCCGCGATCACCTCGCGGCAGTCACCCACGATGGGGACGTCGGCCTGCCGGTTCTTGGAGATCTCCGCCGGATCGATGTCCGCATGCACGATCTTGGCGTTGGGCGCGAAGCCGTCGAGCCGGCCGGTGACGCGGTCGTCGAACCGGGCACCGAGCGCGACGATCAGATCGGACTTCTGCAGCGCCCCGACCGCTCCCACGGTGCCGTGCATCCCCGGCATGCCCATGTGCTGCGGGTGGCTGTCGGGGAAGGCGCCCTTGGCCATCAGGGTGTTGACGACCGGTGCCCCGGTCAGCTCGGCGAGCACCCGCAGCTCGGCGGCGGCACCGGCCTTGATCACTCCGCCGCCGATGTAGAGGACGGGGCGGCGTGCTTCGATGATGAGCTTGGCGGCCTCGCGGACCTGCTTGGAGTGCGGCCGGGTGACGGGACGGTAGCCGGGCAGCTGGAGCGCCTGCGGCCATTCGAAGCCGAAGCTCGCCTGGAGCGCGTCCTTGGAGATGTCCACGAGCACCGGCCCAGGGCGGCCCGTGCCGGCGATGTGGAAGGCCTCCGCGATCGTGCGGCCGATGTCCTCCGGCTCCGTCACAAGGAAGTTGTGCTTGGTGATCGGCATCGTGATGCCGGAGATGTCGGCCTCTTGGAAGGCGTCGGTACCGATGGACCCGCTGGCCACCTGGCCGGTCACCGCGACGATCGGCACCGAGTCCATGTAGGCGTCGGCGATCGGGGTGACGAGGTTCGTGGCGCCCGGCCCGCTCGTGGCCATGCACACGCCGACCCGGCAGGTCGCCTGCGCGTATCCCTGCGCGGCATGACCCGCGCCCTGCTCGTGCCGTACGAGGATGTGGCGCACCCGACGGGAGTCCAGAAGGGGGTCGTAGGCGGGGAGGATCGCGCCGCCGGGGATCCCGAACACGATCTCCACACCCACGTTCTCCAGCGCTCGGACCAGCGCCTGGGCTCCCGTCATCTGTTCGGTCATCTGCTCGTTCCTTCTGGAGGAGAGGTCAGTCCAACAAAAAACCCCTCCTCGCCTGCCGGCGAATGAGGGGCGCGCGCAAACCGTACTGAGTCAGCTTGCGCGCTGACCAAGTACTACGAGAAGGATCGCGGGACTGTTTTGCACGGCTCCACAGTGGCGGACTTCTCGGCCCAGGTCAAATCTATGGACACGATGTCCCATATTGTGAGACGGCGTCCGAGGTCCCGGCGCTGCTCACGGGGGTGCGTGGTGCTGGCGGTTCAGCTGGTGATGGCGGAGCCCTCCAACGGGATCGCGGCCTGGTCATGTCCGGCCGCGGGCGTGAGGTTGGTGCGGACCAGAGCCCGCGCCCGGCCTGGCGGCATGGGCCGGGCCACCAGGTAGCCCTGGCCACTCGGGCAGCCCATCTCGCGGAGCAGTTCGAGCTGTTCGGGCCGCTCGATGCCCTCCGCGACGACGGTCAGCCCGAGGTCGTGGCCGAGCCGCACGATCGTGCGCGTCAGCAGGCTCAGTGTGTCGTCGCGGCCGAGGCCCGCGACGAAGGACGGGTCTATCTTGATGATGTCCACGGGCAGCTGGCCGAGGTAGGCCAGCGAGGCGTATCCGGTGCCGAAGTCGTCGATGGCCAGCCGCACGCCGAGGTCGCGCAGAGCCGAGAGACGCTCGACGTTCTGACCGGCGTCCTCGACCATCACCTCCTCACGCACCTCGAGCGTCAGGGCGTGCGGCGGCAGCCCGGTCTCCTCCAGGACCTCGGCCACCGACTCGACGAAGCGCGGCGCCGCGACCTGCCGGGCACCGAAGTTGACCGACACGCCGATGTCCCATGACCCCCTGCGCCATCGGGCGACCTCGCCGCAGGCCTCGCGCAGGATCCAGTTGCCGAGGGGGATCATCAGGCCGGACTCCTCCGCCGGCCCGAGGAAATCCTCGGGCGGCACGGACACGCCGCCGCGCGACCATCGGACCAGCGCCTCGACCCCCGTCACCCGCGAGGTCGCCAGCTCGACGACCGGCTGGAACTCCAGCGAGAACTGGTCCTCGGCAAGGGCCCGCTGCAGGTCGCTGCCGAGCTCCAGGCGGCGTACTGCGTCGGCGTGCATGTGCGCGGCGAAGACCTCGACCCGGCCGCCGCCCAGCTCCTTGGCCCGGGCCATGGCGAGATCGCCGTTGCGGATCAGCTCCGCGGCCTCGGTGCTCATCCCACCGCGCGGGTCCGGACCTGGCTGCTCCTGGTCTCCGTCCTCACCGGCGAAGGCGACGCCCACGCTGGCGGTGAGGGCCATGCCTCTGTCGCCCACGCGGTAGGGCTCGGTTGTCAGGGCGCACAGCAGCCGCTCGGCGAGCTCCACCACGATCTGGCCCTCGGTGGCGTTCTCGATCAGGACGGCGAACTCGTCCCCGCCCCAGCGGGCCACGGTGTCGTCGGCCAGGGCGGTCGCACGCAGGCGCCGGGCGGCCTGGGCGAGCACCTGGTCTCCGGCGGCGTGACCGGCCGAGTCATTCACGGCGGTGAAGCCGTCCAGGTCCGCGAAGACCACCGCGACCCGCCCGGCCTCCTGCTGGTGAGAGAGCACCTCGCTGGCGCGCTCCTCGAAGTAGGCCCGGTTGGGCAGGCCGGTCAGACCGTCGTGAAAGGTCAGGTGCGTGACCTGGCGCCGCAGCGCCGCCTGCTCGCTCAGGTCGCGGGTCGTGATCAGGAGCCGGCCGCCGCTCTCCGCACTCGAGCGGGCATAGCGCGAGATCGTCGACTCTGTGGGGAGCCAGGTGCCGTCGGCGGCGCGCACCCGGTAGGCCACCCGTAGGCTTTCCCGGCCAGGGTCCACCGGTGCGGGCTCCGCGTCGTCACCGGCGCGGCCGTCGGAGTCGTCCTCGAGCGGATCGTGGTCGCTCGGATCTCCGTCCCGGAAGGAGGCGAAGACCCTCTCGAGGCTGGGCACGTCCTCCGGATGGATGATCTCTTGCACGGGGCGGCCGAGCAGCTCCGTGGGGCAGTAGCTGAGGGCCCTGCGAGCGCCGGGGCTCACGTACTGCAGGCTGCCGTCCATGCCGCAGATCAGCACCACGTCGTGGATGCTTTCGGCGAGGGCACGGAAGTGCGCCTCCCCCGTGTCGAACGTCCGGCGGAGCCAGTCGTTCTCCCGCAGCAGCTCGGCCAGCCTCGCCAGCACCACGACCACCGCGGAGCCGGCCACGACCTCGACCACGGAGTCCAGGCCGTGCGAGGTCGCGAGTGAACGGCCGGCCAGGAAGAGGGCCGCCGTGGCGGCGGCGCCGGACGCGGCCGCGGCGATGCCGAGACCGCTCATGCTTCCACGCGGTTCGTCCGCGGCCGGGGGGTCCGACAGCAGGTCCCCGCCCTGCTCCTCGGTCCCCTCGGCTCCCGTCTCGGCGTGCGCGGAACAGGACGGCTTGTGCGCCCAGGGAACCACGGCGAGGAGCACCAGCCCGAAGAGCCGGATGGCCTCTCCTGGATAACCTGGCGTCACGCCCCCGTGCAGCCGGACCACGGTCGCCACGAGGTCCGCCGCCGCGACCGCCAGCAGAGCGACGTAGGCCACCGCCGTCGAGCGCCGGCTCTGTCGCAGGACTCCGAGCGCGAACGGGAGCGTCGCGCACACCGCCACCACGTCCACGAGCGGATAGAGCAGCTCGAACACGAACTCCGGTGGTGACTCGCCCGAATCGTGGTAGAGACGACCGAACAGCATCACCCAGCCGAGCACGAAGACGGCACAGACGCACACGTACGTGTCGGCGAGGAAACGCAGCCACTGCCGCGCGGAGCCCGGCATCCGCACCACGATCACGAAGCCGGTCGCCACTGCGACGACCCCGGCCAGCTGGAACAGGTCCGACAGCGACAGCGACACCACGGCGTCGTTCAGCACGATCGTGGAGACCCCGTTGATCACCGCCGCGGCGCACCAGCAGAGCGCGGCGATGCCGAACCACCGCCAGGACTCCCTGCGGACCCGCAACGGCTCGGCCTCGGATGGCCGGCGGGCGGCGTGCATCAGCGACCCGGCCGCCGCCGCGGCGGTGAAGGCCGTCACCCACGACGGGAGTGCGGAGCCGACCTCGCCGACGAGCGAGCTCACCACGAACATGAGGCCCACGGCCACGATGGCACCGGCCGGCAGCGCTCCGCGCACCAGCCGCCGTGTGGCGTCGGAACTCATCGCATGCTCGCTCTCTGCCCCCAATGAATGGAATCCGCGGCCTTGCCCCTGCCCGTCACGACCCGCGTGGCCCGGTGCGGGACAGCGAGCCCCGGCGCCATCGCCGGGTCGGGCAGGCGCCATCCGCCGGGGCGAGAACGGCGTTGCCGGTTGTAGACAGGCAATGTCGCTTCAGTGCGGGCTCTGATCCGCGGTCGCGGATCGCAGAGTCGGACGGTGGAGTTCCTGTACCGGCAGGGATGCCCCTGCGTAGCCGAGGACAGTCGAGCGGGTGTGACTGTGAATCAATGTACGGTCCATAGGTCACGGACCGATTGAGGCTCAGCGTCCACCCGGCGACAACTCACGGGCGCCGTCCGGTCCGGCCAGGGCATGTCGGCCTGGTATGTCAAGGCCGCTGCCGGTTTGCGGGCCGTCTCATGGTGATCCCGCCCACCTGACGCCGTGGCCGGGCGCCGCCGCCGACAAGCGGAGCGCCCGGCCACGGTTCACCTTGGACCGGTGCCGGTCAGCCGGCGAGCTTCTCCAGGATCAGTTCACGGGCCCGGCCCGCGTCGGCCCGGCCGCGGGTGGCCTTCATCACGGCGCCGACCAGCGCGCCGGCCGCCGCGACCTTGCCGCTGCGCACCTTGTCCGCCGCGTCCGCGTTGCCGGCGATCACCTCGTCGATGATCCCGGCCAGGGCGCCGTCATCGCTGACGATCTTCAGGCCGCGGGCGGCGACCACCTCGTCTGGCGTGCCCTCGCCGGCCAGCACGCCCTCGAACACCTGCCGGGCGAGCTTGTCGTTCAGGTCCCCCACGGCCACCATCGCCTGCACCCGGGCGACCTGCTCGGCGGTGATGGGCAGCGCGGAGAGCTCGACCGCGAGCTCGGTCGCCCGCCGGGACAGCTCGTTCATCCACCACTTGCGCGAGGCGGCCGGGTCGGCACCCGCCTCGATGGTCTGCTCGATCAGGTCCAGGGCGCCCGCGTTGACGACGTCCCGCAGCTCCTTGTCACTGAGCCCCCAGTCCGCCTGCACCCGGGCCCGGCGGGACGCGGGCTGTTCCGGCAGGCCCGCCCGCAGCGCCTCGATCCATTCCCTGGCCGGCGCGACCGGCACGAGGTCGGGCTCGGGGAAGTAGCGGTAGTCCTGAGCCTCTTCCTTGCTCCGGCCGCTCGTGGTGGATCCGGTGTCCTCGTGGAAGTGCCGGGTCTCCTGGACGATCCGGCCACCGCCGGCCAGCACCGCGGCCTGCCGCTCGATCTCGTGCCGGACGGACCGCTCGATCGAGCGCAGCGAGTTGACGTTCTTGGTCTCGGTCCGGGTTCCCCACTCCGAGGAGCCGCGCGGCATGAGCGAGACGTTGACGTCACAGCGCATGGAGCCCTCTTCCATGCGGACGTCCGAGACGCCGAGGGCGCGCATCAGCTCACGCAGTTCCGTGGCGTAGGCCCTCGCGACCAGCGGAGCCTTTTCACCGGTGGCCTCGATCGGCTTGGTGACGATCTCCACCAGCGGGATGCCGGCCCGGTTGTAGTCGACCAGCGAGTGATCGGCGCCATGGATCCGCCCGGTCGCCCCGCCCACGTGCAGCGACTTGCCGGTGTCCTCCTCCATGTGCACGCGCTCGATGGCGACGCGATAGGCCTCGGGACCGTCCTCGCCCTCGATCTCGACGTCAAGATAGCCGTCCACGCACAGCGGCTCGTCGTACTGCGAGATCTGATAGTTCTTCGGCATGTCCGGATAGAAGTAGTTCTTCCGGGCGAAGCGGCACCACTCCACGATGGAGCAGTTCAGCGCCAGGCCGATGCGGATCGTGCTCTCGATCGCGGCCCGGTTCACCACCGGCAGCGAGCCGGGAAAACCGAGGCAGACCGGGCACACCTGAGTGTTCGGCGGGGCGCCGAACACGGTGGCGCAGGCGCAGAACATCTTCGAGTTCGTGCCCAGCTCGATGTGGGTCTCAATGCCCAGCAGCGGCTCGTACCGCGCAAGGGCCTCGTCGTAGGGCATCAGAGTCTCGACACTCACAGCAATCCCCATTCCTTCAATGCCCGGGTCGATGCGCTCACAGCTCGGGCGCCCTGGACAGCAATGGGCCGCCCCAGCGGTCCTCCAGGGCCTTTTCCACAGCCGCGCCGACGCGATAGACCCGGTCGTCGGCCAGGACCGGCGCCATGATCTGCAGGCCGACCGGCAGGCCGTCCTCGTCGGCAAGCCCGCACGGCACGGAGATCGCCGCGTTGCCCGCGAGGTTGGACGGGATCGTGCACAGGTCGGCGAGGTACATCGCGACGGGGTCGTCGGTGCGCTCCCCGAGCTTGAACGCCGAGGTCGGCGTCGTGGGCGAGACCAGCACGTCGACCTGTTCGAACGCCTGGTCGAAGTCACGGGTGATCAGCGTGCGGACCTGCTGTGCCTTGCCGTAGTAGGCGTCGTAGTAACCAGAGGACAGGGCGTAGGTGCCGAGCATCATCCGCCGCTTGACCTCCGGGCCGAAGCCCTGGGCCCGGGTGAGCGCCATGACCTCTTCGGCCGAGCGGGTCCCGTCGTCGCCGATCCGCAGGCCGTAGCGCATCGCGTCGAAGCGGGCCAGGTTGGACGAGCACTCCGACGGCGCGATCAGGTAGTAGGCCGGGAGCGCGTAGCCGAAGTTGGGGCAGGACACCTCGGCCACCTTGGCGCCGAGCGACTCCAGCAGCTCGACGGCCTCATGGAAGCGGGCCAGCACCCCGGGCTGGTAACCCTCGCCGGCGAACTCCTTCACGACCCCCACGCGCAGCCCGGCGACGTCCGGCCGCTGGGCGGCGGCGACCA
>JAOPYH010000234.1 GCA_025964715.1 Streptosporangiaceae bacterium
TTCCACAACCGCCGCCGTCGACACTCCGCCCTCGGCTGGGTCACACCCATAGAGTTCGAGAACCGGACATCAATCACCGTGGCATGAACTCCAGCAACCGAACTCCACGGAACCCGGGGCACACCAACGAGTCAACCGAACCCGGGGCAGTCCCCATAGGTCTTGGAGAGACTGAACGCGCTGAGCACCCGGCCCTCCCGGTCGAACCGACCTGGGCTCACGTGCTCGGGCCCGAGGGTGAGCGCGTCGTAGCACTCGCCGGTCCAGCCTGGAGTGGGAGGTGCTGTCCCGGCACGAGTTCGCCAGCACCGCCCAGACACGGGCGACAGTGATCGGACTGGTGCTACGGCTTCTACAACCACCAGCGCCGGCACAGCGGCGCCGCGGGCTTGTCACCGATCAACTACGAGACCACCGCGCTCGACCGAGACGCGGCATAAGGAACCCTCCACGATTTCGGGGCAACCACAATCGCTGCGGCTAGGTCCACCCCCCCATCCGTCGACTGGGCGAAGTCCCCAGCATCTGGCCGTTGAACCTGGTCGTCAGACATCGTGCCCCCCTCTGACCATCTTCGGCCGTACCGGACGCATGCGCCGTGGCACAAGGCAGCGGATGCGGGAATCCCCTTCTAGACCGGCCCGACTCGACTCGACGCGGTGTCGGGGTGGTCGGGGCCGCGGGGTGGCCTCGGTGATCGCGAGGGCGCGCTGCTGCCGCTGGAGAACGACATCGGCTACCCACCGTACGTGGTTCGGGAATCCGGAATGCTTGAGACTGACCGTCGCTACCAGGTGGAGTGCGGAGCCGTCGTAGCTGGCGTCGCGGTCGTCACCACGTCGTCGTTCCGAGTCCCCGAACCTCCTCGGCACGCGTCGCGCACCAGACCCTGTCGGCGGCGGACATCGCGGATGAGACTGCGTGAAGCCTGCCTTTGAAGAGGGTGCGCCATGCCGCAGCAGCAAGCCAACCAATGGGGGACATTCACACTCGACGCCTCGTCGTCGCTGCCCCCCGTGCTGCCGTACTCCACGTACGACGTGACTACGGGCGGGTTCCTGCCGGAGAACACGTTCGTCGACATGCTGGGAATCCCGCACTTCACGACCGACCCGGACCCTGCACGGTGGCCGAACGGCGGCCTATGGCCGCCATACCCCGCGGACCCTGTGGGCGACTACCTCGTCAACATGGCGCTGGCGAGCGGGCACATCGCGATGACGGCCAGTGCATGGGCAAGGATCCGATCGCTGCCGCAGGTCTACGGGTTTCTTCTCAGCGGCCCCCGGACATCTATTCCTCTCGGCGTCAAGTACGCGGACCTCTGGCACCTCTTCCTCTGGAGTGCCGGCCGGGCGACTCCGTGGCCGATTCTGCACCACCGCCCCGTCGCGGACACGGGCCCGGCAGCCGCGTGGCTTGTCACCGCAGGAGGTGGCAACCGTCTGCAGTCAGATCTGCGTCTCGACGGCAGCCGCAGCTACGACCCCGACGGAGGCGCGCTCACGTACACCTGGTCCCTATTGAGCGGCCCGGGAGGTGCACAGCTGCCGTGGCAGCCCCTGATTGGCGCAACACCGGTCGCGCTGCCCGCGGGCACCCCGATCTCAAACGGGGCCCTCGGAACGTACATCTTCCAGCTGACCGTGAGCAGCACGTACGGCACCGCGAACGCGACGGTGTCCCACAGCATCGTGCACGTCAACTCGGCCCCCACGGCGAACGCCGGCCCCGACCGGACCGTCCGCATCGTGAGGGGCGCACGTCTCAAGGAGGACGTCGTCGTCGACGCGAGCGCCTCGAGCGATCCCGACGGAGAACCGCTGACCTTCACCTGGCGCGAGCTGGCACCGGCCTCGGGCGGAGTCCTGCTCCTGCCCCAACCTGTCACCCAGGCCGATCCTGTCCTCGTTCTCGGACGCGCCGGCCAGAGACTAACCACGGACACCTGGACGAGGTTTGTCATGGAGGTCAAAGTCGTAGACCCTGCCGGTGCCGCCGTGACCGACGACGCCGTCGTCACTCTCGAGGTCATCAGGCCCACGGTCACTTTGGGTGAAGGTGCGCCCCCGGTGATCGCCCTCGACGAGCTCGCCGCTGACGGGATGAGGCTCCCGGTGAACATCACCACGCCGGTCGATCCCGACCTCGTCGAGGCCGACAGCTGGGAGCTGGAGGTCTTCGACCGTGCGAACTTCCCGGCGGTCAGCCTCTTCCGCCGCCCAGTTGAGCAGGCCGAGATCGACGACAGGGTGGTCTGGGACGGCACGGCCGGCCCGGGGACCTACGCGCGCCCCGGACAGTTCGGCCTGCGGCTGCGTGGCTACACGGAGGGCACCTGGTTCGTCACCAGCGACACCCACGACATCGACGTCGTTCACGTGGAGGTCGCCGTCGAGGGGCGCACGGCGCCGTCGCTGTTCGTTGGTGGGGCGGGCAGCGGCACGAGTGGCGGGGGCGTCCGCGGTCCGTCCGGCGGCCCCCCCTGGGGCGGCAGCTCCGGAGGCGGGGGGTCGGGCCCGGGCATCGGCCCCGGCCCCAGCGGACCGATCGGCGGGCCGGTCGGCGGGCCGGTCGGTGGGGGTCTCGGGAGCCCCACGGTCACATTCGATGCCTTCCCAATCCAGCCGGTCGGCCCGACGATGCCGACCCTCACCGTCGTCGTGACGGTCCGCGGACCGACGGACCGGGAAATCGCGGCGCTGCCGATCGAGACACGATTGCTGCTCGCGTGGAAGCAAGACGGGCAAACGAAGATCGTGCAGGTGCCACCGGCGGACTGGAATCCGCTGCCGGTCGGGCAGTCGCGCTGGACGGTCACGCCTGACGCAACGGTAGGCGGTGAGCTGACCGCGCAAGCGCGGGTCACGTACAAGGGCGTCAAGGTGACCGGGGAGAAACGCGATGCACCCCCGGTACTCGGCGGCAATCCCGACCCGGGCCAGGCTCGCGATGCGGTCGGCGGCCTGGCGTTCGAGGTGGTCGCCTACGAGGCCTCCCGATTCCGGCAGTTCGGCGGTGACATGCCCGCGCTCGGCAGGATCGTCCTCAGCTATCCCTACAGACGGAACGGCCGCGTCGGTCTCACCGGTCTCCTCCAGCCGACGACCGAGCTGGAATGGAACTGGCGCGCCAACATCGGCGAGTTCCACCACCGCGCACAGCTCGCGCAGACCGCGGCGTTCGACGACGAAGGGTCGGCCGCCCTGGCAGCCGGTCATTCCTTCCAGCCGCTGTCCGCCGACGAACTGAACCGGGAGATCTGGACACGTCTCACCGATCCCGCGGCGTCGTACCACACGTACGACGCGGCCTCGCGGGAATGGTTCCCCGTGCGGGCCGTGGACGGGGCCACGGCCGACCGCGAGCGGGCGGACCGCCTCTCGTTCCTGTTCGCGACCGTGCAGGCGGATCGAGCCCCAGCCGACTGGACAACCGCGCCCGCGACCGGCCTCGCGCCGATCACGACGATGGCGGAGTCCCCCGAGGGCACGATCCGCGGCCTGCTCAACAGTGGCGGGTCGCTTGCCGCGGCGGTCGACGCGTCGTACAGCGTGCTGACCCCGCTGCCCTGGTGGGAGCTGCACACGACCCTCGACGCCCTGGCCGGGCCGGGAACCGGGCCGGCACTGGCCGGCCCTCTCGACCTGCTCGCCGTGGGCGCGGCCAGCGGAACGTCGCACGACCCGCGCGTCGTCGCCGCGATCGAGGCGACACGCCTGCGGCGCGGAGCGCGGACCCTCACCGACGCCGATCTTCCAGCGATACGCCGATACGCCGAAGCGCTGCTGGCGCTGAGCCCTGTTGACCGGCAACTGGCTCTGCAGTCACTCGGACTGCCCGCACTGGCCGCCGAGGGCATCGCCGCGGTGGCCGGATCTGGCGACGGGGACCCTGCGGCGGTGGGTGGTCCGATAAGCCTGACGGATGCGGCTACGGCGCCTGGGTCGTCGGGGACACAGCCATTCGGCAGCTGGAACAAGCCCGGCAACATGCCTGGGGGCCTCTACATCG
>JAOPYH010000260.1 GCA_025964715.1 Streptosporangiaceae bacterium
AGGTCGCCCAGCACCATTCGTTCCACGCGAAGTTCCCGTTACCCGTGGTGAACGTGGCGACGCAGGTCATGACACCGTTCGCCTGCGTCGGGTTGGAGGAGTCGCAGCCCTGATACCAGGCGGACCCGCCATCAGCGCCGAGCGCCGTGTCCGCGATCGTCCCGGGGGTCGAGGTGGCCCCCACCCCGACGATCGCCCGCGTCGGCCCGGAGAACGCCTGCGCCGACCCGGAGGCGATCAGGAGCTTGGTGATGGCGTCTAGGCCGACAGTGACCAGCACGTTGCCGTCCGCCTCGGCGTACCCGTGCTCTGGCTCGCCACAGTGCCGCTGCAGGAACGCGCCTTCCGGCTCCAGGAGCCCGGACGCGCGGCGGGCCCACGCGACCTGGTCGTCGGAGTATTTCTGCACCCGGGCATGCGCGTGCCAGTTGATGCCATCGCGGGCACGGAGCTTGCTGCCGTCAAGCATCAGGCGTCTCCTTCGCTGTCCTGTGCGTCTTCCACGGGGCCGGCGTGGGGGTGATCTCCCGCGATGCCGCCGACCGGAGCGTCGTGGTGAGCGTGGAGGTCCGCGCCTTCCGGCTCACGGCCGAGGAGCTCCCTCGAGTGAGCGACCTGTTCGTCGCTGTACTTGTGGACGAAGGCACCCTCGTCGGCCTTGGCCTGGTCAGGCATTCTTTGTTCCTTTCCGCGTTTCAGTAATCGAGGTTGTAGCCCATTAGCAGCCATTTGTTTTTCGGCCCGAAATACTCGAAGCCGAGCACGTCCACTGCCCCGGGGGCCGTGGACAGCGTGGGTGCGGCCAGGGACGCAGCGAACGCGAAGGCGGTCCCGTAAGACAAGGTCCGCGAGCCGGTGGGGTCTTGTGTGACCCAGACGAGGATCTTCTGCCCGTCCACCGGGTTCGACGGGTTACCCAAGACCCGGCTCCCGCCGAGAGTGACCCGGAAGTCGTTTCCCGCCGCGGCGTCGATGGCGATCGTCGCAGCGTCGGCCAGGGATACCACGGCCGGTGCGATATGCCCGGTGAAAGTCGCGCCGGCAAGCCCCGCGTAGCGCAGGTCGAGTTGCGAGAGGGGCAGATCGTCGGCCAGGACGTACCAGACGTTGAGCGCCAGGTCGTATTGGGCGATCAACCCCTGGTTGAGCAGCTGCAAGGTGAGCGACGTGCCGCCGGCGTCGTTGAAGGTCGCACCGCCGCCGGCGACCGTGACCGTGTGGCCGCCCGCGACTGCGACGAGCTTGACGGCGACCCGGGCCCGGTCCACCGGGGCGGTCGGCATCGTGATCGTCACCGGCCCGCCAGTGGTATCGACGGGGACGAGGTCCGAGGCGGCCGCGGTGTAGCTGGCGGTTTTGATCCCGGTCGGGACGAGGGCCTTGTCGGCGTCCTGCGCGCCGAAGACGGATGCCGTCACAGGTCCCTCCTCACGCGAGCTTGCCGACGATCACATAGGTCTGCAGGGCCACGACGGGCACCGCGAGAACGAGGTCATTCGCGGCCGGGGTGTACGAGGCGAGGTGCTGATAGGGGCCGGTCAGCGTGGCCGCGCCGTTCAGGAACACCTTGGGATCACCGGACGAGTACGCCGGGTCGATCTGCGCCGCGAGGGCCATCAGCGGGAAACCTGAGTCGATGCCCATGGTCCGCATCTCGACCGTGCGCAGGCGCCGCTGTATGTCCTGCAGCGCGGCCTGGTACCGGCGGTCAAGCGGAAGGGGATGCTGGCCCACCGTCAGCCTCCGGTGGTGTCGTTGGCGAAGACGCCGCTGCTCGATACGACGAGTTGCTCAGCCTGGTTCTGGCCGGGCGGGGTGCATTGCCAGCCGGCGATCCGCACCGGGACCACGAGACCGGGCTCGCTGCCCCGCGGCGGATGCAGCGGCGACGTTGCGGTGAACCACGCCCAGTCGCCGAGGATGATTTCCTGCGTGGCGGGCTGCCCAGCTCCGCCGATGACCAGTTGCGGCAGCGTCATCTGCCCCGTGCGCAACTGGACCTGGCTGTCGGCGAACTGGTCAACCTGCGCCTGCTGCGTGACCGTGGACCCATTCCACGACACCGTGTCTTCGAGGAGCGGGTACCCGGCGTCAAGTTCGGTCTGGTCGAATCCGTGCGGGTAGACGGACTGCCATGCGACGGAGTTGCCGTTGGGGGGCGCGGTCGCCCAGATCACGTTCGCGCTCTGGCTGCCGGTGCGGGGATACCCGTAGTCGATGACGTTGCCCGGGTAGGAGAGCACGAGGTTCGAGGCCGCGGCGGGCCGGCCAAGCTGGGTGTAGCCGAGCCGCACGAAGATCGCCAGGTTCCCGTCGGCGTCGAGACCGGGCTCGAAGGTGTACTCGAAGTCCCCGCCGTTGATCAGATCGGTCCAGACGTCGCTGACCTTGCGGTAGTCCGAGTAGGCGTAGGTCGCCGACCACGGGACCCCGGCGGTGCTGCTGTTGTCCACGACGAGCCCGGCGACCCGCATCCGCGCGATCACCGAGGCGGGGAGCCGGTTCGCGGCGGGCGACAGGCTGGTGATGAACGGCGAATTCTTGCTGGTGCCGTAGACGACCAGGTCGTTGAACACGGTGAACATATCGACCTGGGCATAGTCGAGCGTGTCCGTGATCATCCGGTGATCGAAAAGCGACTCGATCGTCTGCGCCTGGATCGGCAAAGTGGCCGGCGGCTGCAGCGTGGTGTGCGGCCAGTCCCACACGACCCCGGCCCACACCGGAAACCCGTTCTGCTTGACCCACAGCATGCACCGGGACGCCTCAAGCGCCGCCACGTACGGCTGGTTGATCGCCTGGTCGGTTTGGAGCGACAGGGAGCCGGTGAGCTGCCCGGCGCCGCTGAGCTGCCGGGAGAACTGGGAGACGGTCAGCGGCAGCGTGTCGGCCAGGACCCGCCCGGTGATCAGGTCGGTCGCCGTGTAGGTGTAGACGTTCGCCCGGACTTGCTGGGTCGCCGGGTCTGGCAGGCCCGGGGGCAGCGGAACGGATGCCGGGGCCGGCGCGAGGATAGGCAACTAGCTCCCCTCCCCCGCCCAGTTCCGGATCATGCTGGCTCCTCGACCGTCCAGGCCACGACGGAGGTATCCGTCGGGTCGGT
>JAOPYH010000273.1 GCA_025964715.1 Streptosporangiaceae bacterium
CATCACCCGCCAGGCGCTGCGCCGCGGCAGCTTCCCCACCGTCGCCGACCTCATCGCCGCCATTGGCCGGTTCATCGCCGCCTGGAACGACCGCTGCCGGCCGTTCACCTGGACCAAAGACCCCGACCCAGTCATCGCCAAGGCCACCGACCCGCGACACCCCAAGGCATCAACCACGTCAGTTACGGAGCACTAGATCAAAAGTTCGCTTCATGACCGAGATCGATACCGATCCGCGTCTTGCGGTACCCAGCTCCGCTCGACCAGGCCGCCGATCCCTGGTCAACCGAAATGATATTCGCGGCACACGGGAACAAACATCACCACACGCACAACCGTGTTACGAGCCGGCAGGCATCAATACTTCGGAAGGACGATCGTAGCCTTGTCGGCCCCCCATTTTCCGAAGCTCCTCAAGTCGGCGGCGTCTCCGGAGGTATAGCCGACGTGTACGGCGGTGTCGGGAACCCTATTCACGATCGAGTCGATCCCTTGGAAGTCACAGATGATGTCGGCGGCATCGCAGAATGCGCCCGTGACGTCATGCAACGCGCTCGGAATGTCTCCCTTTGCATGGCCAGGAATCCACGTCCAGACACCTTCCCCACCGTCCGACTTGGTCCCAAATTGGCTACCACCCGGCGACGGCACAGAGTCGGGGTCCGCCAAAAGCAGTACCGAGCCGATATGTTGAGTCGAGACGACCGAGGAACCGCTCTGCGCTAGGTCTTGGAGCGCCCGGTGAATCACCATGGCACCCTGGGAGTAGCCGGCCAGGATGATCTTCTGGGACGGGCATTGCTGCACGTCGGACATCAACTCGCCTTCTACTCATATTGGCCGGATTCTACGCTGTTGACGTAATGCATCGCCTGGTCGACATGTACGTGGACACCAAAACTTGGATCGAAAGGATTTGCTGAACCATAGACTGCAGTCAGGAGTTCATCGGTAGTGTCCGCTGGATATACAAGGGACTCGGTTCTGATATTGGACGCCTGCACACCGCACTTTCTAGTTCTTGAATTAGGCCATCACCCGTGTTTGTGACCGAGAAGTCGGAGTTGAGCCGGTCGCCCCAAAGCACCATGGCCATCTCTTCCCCGTAGCCTCCAAGGACCGCTTTACCGGTGCCCGAAACTCGATCGGTGACCGAATACTCACTCACAGCCGTGCTGTACGGATCACCGATTGGCGCTTCTCCCGATCCGCGAACAGCGATCACTAGAACTTGGGCGCAGCTTGGCGAGCTAGGACCCCACCCAGATGGGGGCGGCGTCACCGGTGCGGGCTGGCTGTAACCAACCCATGGCAAGAACTCGACGTTGCCGACGGTCGCACTCCCGGCGCCGAATGGTGGCGGGCCAGCTGGATCTCCCCAGTCAGTGTTCCGAGCGTCGAGCGTCGACGCCGAGTCAGCTTGGGCTCCCGTTGTGTCGTTGACTAGACGGCCGCTGGCTGTCGCGGTTGAGTTGGTCAAGCTGACGCCGACCGGCACGCTAGAAATGTCAATGTTTGTGAACTGTGCCGAAGTAACGCCCGTCAAGTCGACGCCGGTATTAACGTTTCTCACGGTCAAGTGATCGACACCAGCTACGTGACCGCCGCTCACAGCTAGTCCAGTATTGGCGTAATCGATGCTGGCGTATTGTGCGTTGACCGTTCCGGCGCCGGTTATCGAGATCCCCGACCAGTCACCCGCTGCCGGGATGCTGGCATTTCCGTCGCCGTTTGTGTCCCCGCCGACCGTGTCGTCGCGCAGCGAAGTGAGGACCACCGGCGAGCTGGCTGTTCCGTTGGCGACCAGAGAGCCCTCGACGGTGAAGTTGGCCCAGTAGGTGGCGAACTTCAGAAGGCTGCCGGCGGGGATCGTTAGGGTGGTGCCGGCTGGGACGTCAGTGCCGTAGGTGAGCACCACCGGTAGAGCGCCGGCCCCGAAGCCCCAGGTCTCGTTCTGGCGCAACCGCCAGTTATCCAGTTGCAAGTAGTTGCCGCCGGCGTTGCCCGAGCCGGTGTTGTTCTGAAGATTGGCCAACTTCAGATCCAGGCCGTAGCTGTAATCCGAGATCTGGATCGGCACACCCCCGGAGCCGGTAACCGTGTTGCCGGTGACGGTGACCGCGGCCAGTTGGTTCGTCGCCGAGGGCCAACCACTGTCGCCTATGAAGACGCCAACGTTCGAAGAGTTCTCTACGGTGCTGTTCGTGAGCACAACGGACCCGGCACCTGGAATGTTGACACCGTTGAATCCGTAGCGGATCTCGACGCGATCCAGAGCGATCGTCGAGGTGGTTCCTGAGGTCGAGATGCCCGACCAGTCACCAGCGCCCGGCCTGGTCGACGTGCCATCGGCGTTCGTATCGCCACCCGTGCTGTCGTCCCGGAGCGAGGTAAAGACCACCGGCGCGCCGCTCGTTCCCCGGGCCACTAGCCCGAATCTTTCGTGATCTTGTCGTGGTTGCCGATCGGCGGGTTCTTGTCCGCCGTGGGCGGTGATTCTGGCTTCGGGGTGTGACAGATCGGCCCGTGTCGTCGGGGTGGTCGCCGGGTTCCACGGGCCGGGGTGCGCGTCGGTCGTCGGGACAGGAGGTCTCGGCGGTCAGCCGGGGGCGGCCAGGGCGTCGAGCCGGTGGAGGGCGTCGAGGGCCAGGTCGGTGAACGGTGCGGTGGCGGCCAGGTGCAGCAGGCGTCGGCGGCCGGTGACCGCCAGGCGGCCGGCGATGGACAGCAGGCGCAGCCGTAGCCGCTTGGGTTCCCAGCGGCGGGCGGGGTGTGCGGTGAGCGCGAGGGTCTGCATCCAGGCGAGCAGGTCGGCGGCGAGCGCGACGATGGCGCACCAGATCTGGTTCTGCGCGAAGTCGTGCAGCGGCAGGTTGGCCAGGCCGGTGTCCTTGGCGCAGCGGATGCGGTCTTCGGCGCGGGCGCGGCGGCGGTGCCGCAGCTCGAGATCGGCCAGCTGCCCGCGGCGGGTGTTGGTGACGAACGCGGTGATCCGCATGCCGTCGAGGTCGGTGATGCGTAGCTGCGCGCCCGGGTGCGGGCGTTCCTTGCGCACGATCAGCCGCATCCCGGGCGGCCAGCCCGAGAGGTCGAACATCCCGGTCAGCTCGGCCACCCAGGCGCCGGGGCGGATCTGCCCGTCGGCGTCGTAGGCCAGTTCCCACGCCGTGGCCGGGATCGCGGCCAGCGTCTTCTGGATGCTGGCCAGGTTCCCGGGCAGGGTGAAGCCGACCGAGTAGGACAGCCGGCGGCGGGTCAGCCAGGCCAGCAGCTGGTGCGTGCCGCCGGCGCCGTCGATGCGGATGAGCACCTTCTTGCCCCGGGCGTGCCCGCCGGGCAGCTGGGCCAGCGCGGCGGTGATCACCTGCTTGTGGTCGACCACGGTGTTGGAGCCGGCGTTGCCCGCGCGCAGCAGGACCGCCAGCGGCTCGCCGGTGCCCGCGGCGCCGTGGTCGACGAAGGCCCACAGCGGATGGAAACCGAACCCGCGCTTGAACGTCGGCGCCGCGCCCTCCTTCTCCGAGTGCGCCGTCACCAGGGTGGCGTCCACGTCGATGACCAGCGGCGCCGAGGCATCCACGTGGTGGTCGGGGGCGTGCTCACCGGCGGTCGCCCAGGCGGTTGCCCGCGCCGCGGCCCGGGCGGCGGCGATGGCCGTCAGCGCGACCGGGGCATCGGCGGCCAGGGCGTCGAGGCACCGGGACACCGTCGGATCCGACGCCACCGGCCCGAACACCTGCGGATGCGCCCGCAGCTGGGCGATGTCGGCCAGGCAGTCCCCGCCCATCGCCAGCGAGATCGCCAGGTCCAGCACGACCTTGCCCGGATCGTGGCGGGCGAACGGCCGCCGCCACCGGGCCAGCGCGACGCTCAACGCCGCATCCAGTCCGACCGCCCTCGCCGTTCGGGTCAGTAGCACACCGCCGGCTCCGGAGACGACCTTGCGACCGGACCCGTCGACCGCCAGACGGGGGTAGAGCCCGCTACGCTTCTTCACCAGAAAGGTGCCTCCTGGCCCGCACGGATATTGCCCTCGACAAGCAACATCCTTGCAGGTCAGAGGCACCTTTCGTGCTCCTCGGCGAGCGCTCAGCTCATCCGCGGTGAAAGCCCCGGGCTAGACCGGCCCCGTCGACCTGCGGGTACCCGACCGGATCTCCCGGATCGAGGTGGTTACGGACGGATGGGACTGACTGACCAGACTTCGGTTGACTTTGGGGGGTAGAGGTTTGCCCGGTCATGACCAGATACCGACCCGGTCGCCAGCCGGCGATCTCGGTCGACGACGAGACAGACGAACCGGTGACACGACGCGGCACGACGGCATAGCCGCGCGTTCACTCGACTCGTCGAGTGAGCAAATTTGCCCCCACGACGGCCGGCTCATCCGGCCTCGCTTGAGCCCCCAGGGGAGGACGGCCCTAGTAATAGGTGGCCGCGCTAACCAGCCGGTTGGCGGGGACCGCCTCCGGCTCGGTCACTCCCAGCCCCGGGTAGCTCTCGGGGGGGTGATCACTCGACCCGAGCAGTCAACCGGAGTCGGTGCAGTCCCTATTGACCCAACCCACGACCACGACAGGGCGGCGCGGTTAAGTACGTCGGTCAGCGCGATGGACAGGTCGATATGACAGCTGGGACACGTCTAAACGATCGGGCCCTTCGGTCCCAAGGTCGGGCCGCGCTCCCGGAGGACGGTCGAGGACGCCGCAGCTCGTCGAGCCCGTAGCGGTCGCCGCCGTCACGCCTCGGCGTGCGCGGTGCCGGTAGGGGTGCCGCCACACCCGAAGGGTCGCCGGCTTTACCCGGCGTAGGTGGCGCGTCCTCGGCCGTCAACGAGACAGGCCCTGGATTCGTCACGAACCAATGGCGCAAGGCGACTTCGCCCTCCGGTCACGTGCGGAACGCAGGGTCATCGTTGGTGCCAGTGCACGGCTGCCGATGGTGATCCGCCGCTGCCCGCCCTTGACCGGCGCCCCAGCGGACCTACACCCGGCACCTATGGGGACGAGACTCCCTCGAGCGGGATCGATCGACCCAGCGTGCCATTGCCGGAAGTACCCGCTGGGTGAGGCCGGGCACGGGCCA
>JAOPYH010000101.1 GCA_025964715.1 Streptosporangiaceae bacterium
ACCTCCGGCGGCAGCGGCAACTGCTCCAGCGGCGGCACGACCTACTTCCAGCCCGTCACCGAGCCGCTCAGCGTCTACGGCGTACACGTCTTCTGACCCGACAGCACATCCAGGCAGCCGGGCTCCGCGTCAGCGACGCGGAGCCCGGCCGCACGACCGGTCAACGTGGGACAGCACGTCGTCAACCCCGAGCCCGAGAACGTACGAGTTGTCAGCGGTGCTGGGCAGCCAGGTGCGGCTCATGGGATCAAACAGCACAAGCGGTACCAAACACTGGACGTGAGACCGCCGCCCCGGGTTACCAGGTAGTTAACATCGAAGTATGGAGCCTTTGGGGCTGGCACGCCGGATCGGAGCCACCGCGATGCGTCTCCCGCGCGGCTCTCACCACGTCACCGTACGCCGCGACATCCCGGTGCCGGTGGCCGAAGGCATCGCCCTGCTGACCGACCATTACATCCCCATGGGCCTGGAGCGATCACCCACCGTGCTCGTCCGCTCTCCGTACGGGCGGCGCGGTCCCTTCGGGATGATGTGCGGCTATGTCTTCGCCGAGCACGGATTCCAGGCGGTCGTGCAGAGCATGCGCGGGGGCTTCGGCTCCGGCGGCGTCTTCGACCCGCTGGGGGACGAGCACGAAGACGGGCTCGCCACCGTGGAATGGCTACGGGCCCAGCCGTGGTTCGACGGCTCCTTCGCGATGTACGGGCCGAGCTATCTCGGGTTCGCGCAGTGGGCGATCGCGGCCGACGCGGGGCCTGAACTCAAGGCCATGGCGACCCAGGTCACCGCCTCGCAGTTCCGCGACGCCATGTACTACGGCGGCGGGTTCGCGCTCGAGTCCACCCTGACCTGGGTCGACATGACCACCCGCATGAAGCATCCGCTGTCGGGGATCACGACCGCACTGACCTCGCCGCGCCGGGCCCGCCGGGCGGTGCTGTCCGGCCGGCCGCTGGCGGAGCTGGACGCGCTGGCCACCGGAGCACAGAGCCGCTTCTTCCAGGACGTGCTGGAGAACGGGCCGGAAACGGCGTTCTGGAGCAAGCGCGACTTCAGCTCCAACGTCGCCGCCGTCAACGCGCCGGTGAACATGATGGGCGGGTGGTACGACATCTTCCTGCCCTGGCAGCTCAAGGACTACGCGGCGCTCCGGGCGACCGGCCACCGGCCCTATCTCACCATCGGCCCCTGGTTCCACTCCGACGGCCGGGTCATGCGTGCCGCGGTGGGAGAGGCGCTGAGCTGGTTCCGCGCCCACCTGGGCAACGACCCCACGAAGCTGCGGCCGCTCCCCGTACGGCTGTACGTCACCGGGGCGGAGGAGTGGCGGCAGTTCCCCGACTGGCCGGTCCCGGGCATGCGCGAGCAGCGCTGGCGGCTGCAGCCCGAGGGGGTGCTGGCGCCACGCGAGCCCCCGGAGTCGGCGCCGGACACCTATCGCTACGACCCGGCTCATCCGACTCCCTGCATCTCCGGCCCGTCGATCGTGGGTAACGGCAAGCCGGCCGACCAGCGACGGCTCGAGAGCCGCCGGGACGTGCTGACCTTCACCGGCCCCTATCTGGAGCACGACCTGGAGATCATCGGGCCGGTGAGCGCGGAGGTGTACATCCGTTCGGACCGGGTCCACACCGATGTGGTCGTGCGGCTGTGCGACGTCGGCCCAAGCGACGAGTCGCTCAACCTGTGCGAGGGCATGCGGCGGCTGAGCCCGGGCGTGCCGGAGGCCGACGAGGACGGCGTTCGGCGCGTTGACGTGGAGCTGTGGCCGGCCGGCCACCGCTTCCGGGCCGGCCACCGGATCCGGGTGCAGGTGTGCAGCGGCGCCTATCCGCGGGTCGCCCGCAACCTGGGCACCGGCGCCGCTCTGGGCACGGCCGGCACCATGGTGACCGCCGACCAGGAGATCTTCCACGAGCCGGGCCGCGCCTCGGCCATCGTGCTCCCGGTGGCCGGCTAGGCAGGCACGGTCTCCGGCCTGGTTCGGGCTAGCCCGCCTCGGCGCGGTGCCGGCGGAGCGCCTCCAGGGCGCGGTCGGCGTGCGCGCTCATGCGGATCTCGCTCTTGACGACCGCGATGAGCCGCCGGTCGGTGCCGATGACGAAGGTGTGGCGCTTGGCCGGCGCGAGCGCGAAGCGGCGTCTCGCCGCGAAGCGCTCGGCCACCGCGCCCTCGGGGTCCGACAGCAGCGGATAGCCGAGGCCGTGCTGGTCGGAGAACCGCTTCTGCTTGCTGACCGGGTCCCCGCTGATCCCGACCGGCCGTGCGCCCAGCTCGGCGAACTCCGCGCTCAGATCGCGGAAATGACAGCTCTCCGCGGTGCACCCGGGCGACAGGGCCGCGGGATAGAAGAACAGCACCACCGGCCCCTTCTGCAGGAGCTCGCTGAGTTTGCGGGCCTCGCCCGTCTCGTCCGGCAGCTGGAAGTCCTCGACCACATCGCCCACGTTCACGTACCGCACGCTAGACCGCCGGCGGCCGCCGGGGCAACGGCCGCTCGCCGGGCCGGGCCTGAAATCGGCGCATCAGTCCTGGGAAGGCTCGAGGAGAAGCTTCATGCCGAGGTGGCTGGCCTCGAAACCCAGCCGCTCATAGAAACGGCCCGGCGACACTCGCACGGCCTCGGCGGAAGGCGATGGGGGTCATGTCGTGATCATCTCACCCGTCTAAGGTGGCCTGATGAGCCCGAACATCGCAACGAACACGGCCGTCGACCGAGACGAGCTGCTCGAGTTCATCCGGCCCCGGCACCGGGCCATCCTGCTCACGACCCGCTCCGACGGCGGCCCGCAGGCCTCTCCGGTCACGTGCGGCGTCGACCAGGAGGGCAGGATCGTCGTCTCCACCTATCCGGATCGGGCCAAGGCTCGCAACGCCAGGCGGGACAGCCGCGTCAGTGTGGTCGTGCTCTCCGACGACTTCGACGGGCCGTGGGTCCAGGTGGACGGCACCGCCGAGGTCCTGGACATGCCCGAGGCGGTCGAAGCCCTGGTCGACTATTTCCGGTCGATCTCCGGGGAGCACCCGGACTGGGACGACTACCGCCAGGCCATGGTGCGGCAGAACAAGTCGCTGGTGCGGATCACCCCGCAGCGGTGGGGCCCGGTGGCCACCGGGGGTTTCCCACCCGAGCTCGCCTCCTGACCGCGAACCTCGAGCCCCCCGCGGGGGTCATACCCCTTGCAGAGACACGTGAGGGACGCTTGCGAGGACCGCACGGCGGGAATGCGGCAACGGAGATCGGCGTCCGCCGGTGGTCCCTGGCGTTGAGGAGGCTGTGGTGCTGACAAGGCGCGTGGCGGTGCCCATGACGGCGGCGGTGCTGGCGATCGTGGCGGGCGGGTGCTCGTCGGGGGTGGGTGGCCCGGGTAAGAAGGCACCGGCCGTGCTCACCATCTCCCCTGGCGACGGAGCCCAGAAGGTCGCTCCCGACGCGGGCGCCATGGTGAAGGTCGCTGACGGGAAACTGAGCCAGGTCACCGTGGCCGACGCCGGAGGACACACGGTGCAGGGAACCCTCGCGGCGGACCGCCGCTCCTGGCGCAGCCTGTGGACCCTGACCCCGGCCACCACCTACACGGTGGACGCGCGGGCGACCGGCCGGGACGGTAAACAGGTCGCCGGCAAGGCGAGGTTCACGACAGTGACCCCGGTGACGAGACTCGAGAGCGGCATGGCGCCCCTGGACGGTGAGAGGGTCGGCGTCGGCATGCCCGTACAGCTGCTGCTGTCGCGCCCGGTGACCTCCAAGGACGCCAAGGCGGCCGTCGAGAGGGCTCTGGTGGTGCAGATGTCCCAGCCGGTCGAAGGAGCCTGGAGCTGGGTGAGCGACACCGAGGTGCAGTTCCGGCCGCGTGACTACTGGCCGGCCGGCGAGAAGGTCAAAGTCGTCGCGCACCTGGCCGGAGTGAAGGCGGGCAACGGGATGTGGGGTGTCAAGGACCGGTCGGTGCAGTTCACCGTCGGCCCGCGGCACGTCACGACGGTCGACGCGAAGGCGCACGAGGCGAGCGTGACCGACGGCGGCAAGGTCGTGAAGACGATCCCGGTGAGCCTGGGGAAGCCGGGCGACGACAGCTACTCCGGCATCATGATCGCCCAGGAGAAGGCGGCCGACATCATCATGGATTCGGCGACGACCGGGAATCCCGGCGCGTACCGCATCCCCACGAAGTGGAACGTCCGGATGACCTACAGCGGCACGTTCTTCCATGCCGCACCGTGGTCGACGGGCGCGCAGGGCAACTCCAACGTGAGCCACGGCTGCGTCAACGCCAGCCCGGACAACGCCCGGTGGTTCTTCGACTTCACCAGCCGGGGCGACATCATCGAGGTCACCGGCACCTCGCGAAAGCTCCGATTCGGCAACGGCCCCACCCCATGGGCCAAGTCCTGGAACGAGTGGCTGCAGGGCAGCGCGGTGGGCAAGCCGGTGAACCCGGGCAGCGGAGCACCGTCGGCCACGCCGAGCTGATCGCCCGGCCGGCTCAGGCGCCGCCGCGGGGCGGGCTCGCGCCCAGGTCCGCGCGGGCCGGGGACGGCACGGCCGCGGCGTCGCGGAGCTCGGCGATGCGCGTCGCCGTGAGGTCGTAGCGCAGGGTCAGCCCGATGGCTACGGCCATCAGGGCGGCGGGGACCACCGAGGCGCCCACCACCACCGTGTCGATGGCGAGGCCGGGCTGCGCCGCCACCTCGTCCGGCCCGGCGGAGACGAATCCGGCGAGGCCCAGCATCCAGCCCAGCACCAGGGCACCGAACCCGAACGTCACCGTCTCGGCCGCGGTCCACAGCCCCGTGAACAGCCCCGCCCGGCGTGCCCCGGAGCTCAGCGTGTCCGCGATGAGGGTGTCGGCCAGCATCGACAGTTGCAGGAGCTGGACGCCGGCGTAGCCGACCCCGATCACGAGGACGCACAGGTGGGCGTAGCCGGCCCCGAACAGCGGCGTGAGGCTGAGCGCAAGTCCACCGGCCAGGAACAGCGCCGAGGCGAGGACCATGGCGCCCCGCTTGTCCATGCGCTGGGACAGCCGCACCCACAGCGGCATGGTGAACACCAGCGGGCCGACGAGTGCCAGGAAGAGCGTGGTCACCGCGCCGCTGCCGCCGAGGACGTAGGTCGCGAAGTACGGCGCTCCGGCCAGCATGATCCCCGCGCCGAGCATCTGGACGGAGCTCAGCGCCAGCAGGACGAGGAAGCTCCGGTGGCCGCGGGCGGCGGCGAGCTGCCGGCGCAGTGAGGACGCGTCGGCGGCCGCCCGGGCGATGCGGGGCGCCCGGGCCGTGCCCCGGTGCGTCGCGAGCATCGAGACCAGGAGGACGGCGCCGATGAACAGTCCCATGAGCCGGTAGCCCTGCACACTGGCGGCGCCGCCGCGCCAGTTGACCATCGCCGGGGCGAGGCCGCCGGACAGCAGGATGGCCCCGCCGAGGAAACCCATCCGCCAGGTGAGCAGGCTGGACTGCTGGTGGTAGTCGTCGGTCATCTCGGCCGGCATCGCCTTGTAGGGCACCTCGAACAGGGCGTACGCCGTCGCGGCCAGCAGGAAGAGGACGCCGACGTACAACGCGGCCGCCCCACCGCGCAGGGGCGGGCCGGCGAAGGTCAGCACGAACGCGGGCGGCAGGGCCGCCGCGCCCGCGAGCAGCCATGGCCGCCGCGAGGCCGTACGGTCGGACAGCCGGCCGACCAGTGGGTTGACCACGAGGTCCCAGACCTTCGGCAGGAACACGACGAAGCCGGCGACCGCGGCCGGCACGGCCAGCACGTTGGTCAGGTAGTAGAGGAGCAGCAGTCCGGGGACGGTGGAGAAGGTGCCCGAGCAGAAGGAGCCGATGCCGTAACCCAGTCGAGCCGAACGCGGTAGCCCCGCCGATGCCATAGGTCATTAGAACCCGTACGGGTCCGCACCGGAAGAGGATCGGCTGGACGGCCTTGGTCACCGAGCCCGCCCGCCGGCCGCTCAGAGCGCGGCGACCGCCGGGATCACCTCACTGCCGATGACCTCGAGCCGGCTCAGGTCGGAGACTCCGGTGACGCTGCCGTGCGCGACCTGGAAACCCTGCTCGGCGAGGGCGCCGAGAGAGTCGACCATGGCGCCGGCGTTCTCGCCCTTGTCTCCCACGTCGAAGTTGAAGAGCACGGTCTTCTCGATCGCGTCGTAGTCGGTGCCCTCGCGCTCGCAGTGCTCCCGGAGCACGTCGAGCTTGTGCGCCAGGTCCGGTCCCGGGAAGAGGTTGCACGCCTGGGCGTACTTGGCCACCAGCCGCAGCGTCTTCTTCTCCCCCGAGCCTCCGATGAGGATGGGCGGATGGGGCGCCGACAGGGGCTGCGGGACGTTGAGGGTGCGCTCCAGCCGGTAGTGCTGGCCCTTGTGGGCGGACTCGTCCTCGCTCCACATCCGCAGGCAGATCTGGAGGGCCTCCTCGAGCCGCTCAAACCGCTCGGCCATGGGGGGGAAGGACAGGCCCAGGCCGCGGGCCTCCTCCTCGAACCACGCGGCGCCGACGCCCAGCATGGCCCGTCCGCCGGACAGCACGTCGAGCGTACTGATGATCTTTGCGAGCAGGCCGGGCTCCCGGTAGACGATGCCGGTCACGAGGGTGAGGAGCTTGACCCGCGAGGTCTGGCCGGCCAGGTAACCGAGCGTGGTGTAGGCCTCGAGCATCTCGTGCTCGGGCGGGCCGATGTGGCCGATCTGCCACACGTGGTCCATGACGCTGACCCGGTCGAAGCCGGCCTCCTCGGCGGTACGAGCCACGTCGGCCAGGTCCGTACGGAGCCGTGCCGGACCACCGGGCCAGGTGAAGTCGGAGATGTGCAGGCCAAGTTTCACAATCGTCCTCCAAATCCGCGCGACCGGCGGTATCCGGCCGGCGCCCATCAATGATCGCACTCAAGGTCGCGCGCGGGGATGTGGGTAGGCGGGCGGGGCGAAGCCGCGTTCCGTCACCGCACGGAGGTCGTCCTCGGACAGGACGCGCGGCTCTCCGATGCTCTTGGCCCGCACGTAGACACCGCACAGCCACTCGAGCAGGCGGGCGTTCTCGTAGGCCTCGACGAGGGTGCCGCCGACCGCGACCCCGCCGTGGTTGGCCATGAGGGCCGCCCGCCTGCCGTGCAGCGCGGTGCGGACGTTCTCGGCCAGCTCGGCCGTCCCGTACGTCGCGTACGGAGCGACCCGGACCACCCCGCCGAGGAGCAGGGTGTAGTAGTGGACGGCCGGAAGCTCCGTCATCGTGGTGGCCACGACGACGCCGTACGTCGAGTGCGTGTGCACGATCGCGCCGGCCTCCGTCTCCCCATAGACCGCGAGGTGCATCGGGGTCTCCGACGACGGAGCGTGCTCGCCGGCCGCGGCCTCGGCGACACGGCCCTCCAGGTCCAGGACCGGGATCGACTCCGGCGACAGCCGGTCCAGCTCGACCCCGGTGGGCGAGACCGCGACCAGGTCCCCGCGCCGGACACTGATGTTGCCGGAGGCCCCGATGACCAGGCCCGTCCGGGCCATCTCGTGTCCTGTGGCGCAGAGCTCCCGCCGTTCGTCCGCAAGCAGCATGTGCTTCCCTCAGCCCCTAGATGGCCTTGTCCCGGCCGGCCCAGTAGGGCTCGCGCAGGATCCGCTTGTAGAGCTTGCCGGTCGGGGTCCGGGGCAGCTCGGTGGCGAAGTCGACCGACCTGGGCGACTTGTAGCCCGCGAGGGACGCCCGGCAGTGCGCGATCAGCTCGGCCGCCAGCCCCTCCGAAGGGGCGGCGCCTTCGGCGAGTTCGACGACGGCCTTGACCTGCTCGCCGAACTCCTCGTCGGGGATGCCGAAGACCGCGACGTCCCGTACGGCCGGGTGCGTGATCAGCACGCCCTCGATCTCGGCCGGATAGATGTTGACCCCGCCGCTGATGATCATGTCGATGACCCGGTCGGCCAGGAAGAGGTAGCCCTCCTCGTCGAAGTAGCCGACGTCGCCGGTGGTGAAGAGCCCGCCCGTCCGGTGGATGGCGGCGGTCTTCTCCGCGTCGCCGTGATATTCGACGTCGTCACCCGTGGTGTAACGGAACCACAGCTGGCCCCGCTCCCCCACGTCCGCCGGCGTGCCGTCGGCCCGCAGCACGTGCACCTCGGTCATCGGCAGCGGCCTGCCCACCGTGCCCGGCCGCTTCAGCCATTCCTCGGCGGTGACGACCGTGTTGACGGCCGATTCGGTGGACCCGTAGTACTCGTGGATCACCGGGCCGAACCAGTCGATCATCTGCCGCTTGATCTCCGGGGAACACGGCGCGGCCCCGTGCCAGACCGCGGCCAGGCTGGAACCGTGGAACCCGGCGCGGGTCCGCTCGTCCAGCCGGAGCAGGCGTACGAACTGGGTGGGCACGAGATGCACGTTGGTGATGCGGTGCTGATCGATGAGCCGGAGGGTCTCCGCCGGGTCGAAGACCTGCCGCATGACGACCGCGTGCCCGGCCGCGAGCAGCCCGTACGACCACAGCCACTGGGCGGAGTGGTAGACGGGCCCGACCAGGAGCGAGCGGCCGTTCGCGGGGATGAGCAGGATCTCGCTGAAGACGTCGGCGATCAGCTGCGAGGCCACGACCGGAGCGCCCACCGCGGTGAGCTTGCGCCGTACCCCCTTGGGCCGGCCGGTGGTGCCGGAGGTGTAGATCATCGGTGTGCCGAGGACGGCCTCCGCCGGCTCGGCGCCGTCAGCGCCGGCGAGGAGCTCCTCGTACGGCGTGAAGCCGGTGATCTCCCCGCCGAGCGCCACCCGGGCCTTCAGGTCCACGCCCTGCGCCGCGGCCCTGGCGACATCGGCGAAGCGGTCCTCGGAGAAGAGCACGGCCGCGCCGCTGTCCTGCAGCACATAGCGCAGCTCCTCCGCGGTCCAGTGCCAGTTGACCAGGGCATAGTGCAACCCGGCGTGGGTCGCGGCGGCCATGAGCTCGAAGTACTCCCGGCGGTTGCCCGAGTGGATCGCGATCGTGTCCGCGACCCCGAGACCAAGAGCGCTCAGCGCGCCGATCAGACGGTTGACGCGTTCGTTGAGCTCGCGCCAGGTCGTCGCTCCGAACTCGTCGGTGAGGGCCGGCTCATCCGGCTTGGACTCGGCATGCGGCAGCAGCAACTCGGCCATCACGACCTCCAGGGACCGGCGCGAATCCTGGCGCCCATTTCGGAGCGAATCCGATTCGGACTCTGAAATGCGACTCTAGATGATGCCGGGGGCCGTCATTCCTGGGCCTTGCCGCCCGTGATGCGGGAGAGGACGAGCGCGACCAGGATGATCGCGCCGTTGAGGGCGCCGATCCACTGCGCCGGGACACCGGCGAGCGTGAGGACGTTCTGGATCATGTAGAGCAGCAGGATGCCGGTGAACGCACCAAAGATCGTGCCTCTGCCGCCGCTCAGGCTCACGCCGCCGATCACCGCGGCGGCGAAGACGGTGAAGATCGCGCCGTCGCCCTGGGCCGCGGCCACCGACGCGAGCCTGCCGGACAGCAGCAGACCGCCGAGGGCGGCCAGCACGCTGGCGGAGATCAGCGAGATCCACAGCACCCGGTCGGTGCGGATCCCCGCGGCCCTCGCCGCGTCGGCGTTGCCGCCGATGGCGTAAAGCGCCCGGCCATAGCCGGTATAGCCGAGTACCACGATGCCGGCCGCGAACAGCAGGAAGCAGAGCCAGACCGAGGCGGGCAGGCCGATCCAGAGCGTCGAGCCGAGGTACATCATCGACGCGGGCAGGTTGAAGAACGTCCGCCCGCCGGAGATGCCGGTGAGCAGGCCCCGCAGGACGATCAGCATGCCAAGCGTGACGATGAAGCCGTGCAGCCCGAACCGGACGATGAGCAGCGCGTTGAACACGCCGATGAGGGCGCCCACCGCGAGCGTGATCGGGATGGCCCATGCACCCGGCACCAGTCCGAGGCCGTGTCCGGCGCCGGCCGCGACCGTCGTCCAGGCGGCGACGCCCGGAGCGAGCCCGAAGGTCGACTCGAGCGAGAGGTCCATCTTTCCGGTGATGAGGACCATGGTCTGGGCCAGGACCAGCAGTGCGATCTCCGACATCGTCTGCAGGATGTTGATGAGGTTGTCGTACTGCAGGAAGATCGGGTTCACCAGCTGCCCGATGACCGCGATGAGAATGATCGCGGGCACCAGAGCGAAGTCCCGGAGCCGTACGATCGTGATCCTCCCGCCCAGACGCGGGCCCGCGCCGCCGGACACCCCGGCCCCCTCCGCGGACTGCCCGGCCGGGACGGTCTTGGTGTCAGGCATCGAGGTGGACTCCTTCCATCGCGGCCACGAGATCGTGGTCGTGCCGGCCGGCCGCCATCTCGGCGACGACGCGGCCCTGGAACATCACCAGCACGCGGTCGCACAGCCTCAGGTCGTCCAGTTCGTCCGAGGCGATCACCACGCCGGCGCCGGCCGCGGCGACCTCCGCCACCTTGTCCAGCAGGAACTCCTTGGACCGCACGTCCACTCCGGCGGTCGGGGTGATGAGCACGAGCAGCCTCGGGTCGCCCGCGAGTGCCCGGGCCATGACGACCTTCTGCTGGTTGCCGCCGGAGAGGCCGGCCACCGGGAGCTCCGGGCCCGGGGTCTTGATGGCCAGATCGCCGATCATTGTGCGGGCGAGGTGGTCGCGGCGCCGGCGGCTGATGAAGCCGGCCCGGCCGAGCCTGCCGGGGACGCTCATCGTGGCGTTGTCGGCGATCGACATCATCGCGACGAAGCCCTGATGGTGACGGTCCTGCGGGACGAAGCCCACGCCCGCGCGCAGGGCGGCCGGCACGCTGCCCGGGCGCGGACGGGAACCACCGATCTCGACCACGCCCGAACCGGCCCTGCGCAGGCCCACGATGGTCTCGGCCACCTCGGTCTTGCCGCTGCCACCGCCACCGGCGAGCCCGACGATCTCACCCGAGCGGACCTGGAACGCCACGTCCTGGTAGAGCTCCCCGTCCGTCAGCTCCCGGACCTCGAGCGCCGGTGCCGCGTCCGGCGGCGCGGCCCGGCGCGGCGCCCTGGTCTCCAGGCCTGTCGCCTCGCCCGTCATCGCGGCCACGAGCCCGGCCCGGGGCAGCTCCGCGACCGGTGCCGTGAGGATGTGCCTGGCGTCCCGGAATACCGTCACCGTGTCGCAGATCTCGTAGATCTCCTCGAGGTGGTGGCTGACGAACAGGAACGTGACGCCCTGCTCCTGTAGCGCCGCGATCCGGCCGAAGAGCCGGGCGATGGCGGGGGCGTCGAGCTGGGCCGTCGGCTCGTCCAGGATGACGAACCGGGCGCCGAACGACAGCGCCCGCGCGATCTCGACGAACTGACGCTGCTCCACGGTCAGCTCACCGGCCGGCGTCCGCACGTCGACGTCGACCGACCAGGTGGCGAGGAGCTCGCGCGCCTCGCGGCGCATGCCGCCCCAGCTGATGAGGCCGCCGGCGCCACGGTGGGGCCGGCCGAGGTAGAGGTTCTCGGCCACCGTGAGCTCAGGGATGATCGTCGACTTCTGGTACACGCAGGCGACGCGCTCCCGCCACGCGGAACGTTCGGACGGCCGCGGCGCCGGCCGGCCCCCGAAGGTCACCGCGCCCGCGTCCGGGGCCTGCAGCCCGGTCAGGATCGAGACGAGGGTCGACTTGCCGGCTCCGTTGCGGCCGACGAGAGCATGGGTCTGGCCGGGCCGGATCGTGATGCCGGCCTCGTCGAGCGCGAGCGTCTCGCCGAACCGCTTGGTCACCGCGACGGCCTGGACGACGGCCGGGCCGGAATGGTCCGGCCCCTTGGCCGGCGGTGCCTCAGCCACGCCTGCCGCCCCGCGTCACAGGTTGTTGCCCCAGAGCGAGGTGTCACCGGACTTGAGGCTGGTGATCCCGCCGTACGTACCGCCGTCGGCCGTCACCAGGGGCGCGGACAGCTGGTCCTCGAGCAGGCCGGGCCGGACCTGCACGATCGTGCTGCCGTGGTCGGTCTTGCCCGGCTGGAACGTCTTGCCGTCGAGTGCGGCCTTGACGTAGAAGAGCGAGTACTTCGCGTACAGGTCGGCCGGCTGGGAGACGGTCGCGTCGATGTTCCCGGCCGCGATCTCCTTCAGCTCCTTGGGGATGCCGTCGTTGGAGACGACGAAGACATGCCGCCGGTCGCTCGGCGGCACCAGGAGCCCGCGCTGCTTGAGGATCTGCAGCGTCCCGGGGAGCGCGAAGCTCGCCTGCATGTAGACGCCCTTGATGTCGGGGTTGGCGGTGAGATCGGTCTGCAGCTTCTGAGACGCGGCCGCGGCGTCCCACTTGGTGTCCTCGCCGAACACCCTGATGCCGGGGTAGCTCTTGCGCATGCAGGCGTTGAAGGCCTCGGTCCGGTCCCGGCCGTTGATCGAGGAGAGGTCGCCCTGGAGCATGACCACCTTGCCCTTGCCGGTGAGCTTGGTGCCGAGGAAGTGGCAGGCCTTCTCCCCGTACGCCCGGTTGTCGGCCCGTACGACCATGTAGGCGCTGCCCTGGTCGGGCCGGGTGTCCACGGTGACCACCGGGATCTTCCTGGCGTTCAGCGTGTGCAGGGTCGGCGCGATGGCCGCGGTGTCCTGCGGGGCCATCGCCACACCCTTGACGCCCTGGCTGATGAAGGTCTGCACGTTGGAGGTCAGCTTGGCCACGTCGTTCTGCGAGTTCGTGGTCTTCAGCTCGACGCCGGCCTCGCCGGCGAACTGCGGGACGTACTTGATGTAGGAGTTCCAGAAGTCGGTGTCGGAGCGCGGATAGTCCACGCCGACGATGGGCCTCCCGGACGCCCCCGTGCCGCCGGACCCACCGCCGCAGCCGGCGGCGACGGACGCGGACACGGCGAGGGCCAGGCCGGCCGCGAGCTTCGAAGGTTTCATTCGCACACTCCTCGTTTTCGACCGGCCCCGAGCGCCGGCTTTCAGGTGGCCCGGCCGCGCGGCCGCAGCCGCAACCCGTCCATGCCGCCGTCCACGGACAGGTCGGTGCCGGTCGTCGCGCCGGCGAACGGGCTCGCCAGATAGGCGATCGCGCCGGCGACCTCGCCGGCCGAGACCATCCGGCCGAGCGGCTGCCTGGCCTCGAGGGCGGCCCGTTCGGCCTCCGGATCGTCGGCGACGGCCAGCAACCGGCCGATCCAGGGGGTGTCGGCCGTGCCGGGATTGACGCAGTTGACCCGGATGCCGTCGTGGATGAGGTCCGCGGCCATGGCCCGCGTCATCGCCAGGACCGCGCCCTTGCTGGCGGAGTAGAGCACCCGGTCGGGCAGCCCGGCGGTCGCGGCGATGGAACAGGTGTTGACGATCGCGGCGTGCGCCGAGGCCCGCAGGTGCGGCAGTGCCGCCCGGGTCGTACGGGCGACGCCGACGACGTTGACGTCCAGGACGCGGTGCCACTCCTCGTCGTCGTTGTCCCCGACGCCGCCCTGGGCGCCGATCCCCGCGTTGTTTACCAGGATGTCGATGCCGCCCAGCCGGTCGGCCGCCAGCGCCACGGCCGTACGGACCGAGGCGTCGTCGGTGACGTCGGCCATCAGGCCGGCGAGCGGCTCGGGGACCTCGGGCTCGAGATCGAGGCAGGCCACCCGGGCGCCTCGCCGGGCCAACAGGGTCGCGGTGGCCAGTCCGATTCCGGAGGCTCCCCCGGTCACCACCGCGGCCAGGCCTTCGAAGTCCATGCCGCCCGCCTCGCTCATGAGGCCTCCTCGGTCGCTCGGCCGGTCCATTGTGCGCCGTCGGGATAGCCGTACTCGGCCCTGGACGCGGGCCGGAGCATGGCACCGCCGCCGGGGCCATCCGGGGCGAGATAGCGTCCGTCCCGGATCACCACGGGCTCGGTGAAGTGCTCGTGCAGGTGATCGACGTATTCGATCACTCGGTCCTCCATCGATCCGCTCACCGCGACGTAGTCGAACATCGCCAGGTGCTGGACCATCTCGCACAGGCCCACGCCGCCGGCGTGCGGGCACACCGGCACCCCGAACTTGGCCGCGAGGAGCAGGATCGCGACGTTCTCGTTGACTCCGGCGACCCGGGTCGCGTCGAGCTGCAGGACGTCGATGGCACCCGCCTGGAGCAGCTGCTTGAACATCACGCGATTGTGCGTGTGCTCCCCCGTGGCCACCTTGATCGGGCCGACCTGCCGGCGGATGGCGGCATGGCCGAGGATGTCGTCGGGCGACGTGGGCTCCTCGATCCAGTAGGGCGCGAACTCCGCGAGCGGCCGCAGCCAGCGCACCGCCTGTCCGACGTCCCACGCCTGGTTGGCGTCGATGGCGATCCGCACGTCCGGGCCCACGGCCTCGCGGGCCAGGCGCATCCGGCGCACGTCGTCGTCGAGGTCCGCGCCGACCTTGAGCTTGATCTGCCCGAAGCCGTCCGCGACGGCCGCACGGGCCAGCCGCACGAGCTTGTCGTCGGTGTAGCCCAGCCAGCCGGGGGTGGTGGTGTAGGCGGGATAGCCGTCGGCCAGCAGACGTTCTCGCCGCGCGGCGCGTCCGGGCCGGCTGCGGCGCAGGAGGTGCAGTGCCTCGTCGCGGGTGAGCGCGTCCTGGAGATAGCGGAAGTCGACGAGGTCCACCAGCTGCTCGGGGGACAGCTCCGCCAGCAGGCGCCACAGCGGCAGGCCCTCGCGCCTCGCCCGCAGATCCCACAGCGCGTTCAGCACCGCCCCGGCCGCCATGTGGATGACGCCCTTCTCCGGGCCGAGCCACCGCAGCTGGCTGTCGCCGGTGAGCCTGCGCGAGACCCCGCCGAGGTCGGACAGAGCCTCGTCGACCGGCATGCCGACGACGAGCGCGGCCACCGCCCGGATCGCGGCGACCTGTACCTCGTTGCCCCGGCCCACCGTGAACGCGAGAGCGTGCCCCTCCTGCTCGCGACTGGTCCGCACCACCACGTAGGCGGCGGAGTAGTCCGGCTCCGGATTCATCGCGTCGGAGCCGTCCAGATCCCGCGAGGTCGGGAAGCGTACGTCGAAGGCGTCGACAGCCGAGATGAGATCGGTCATGTCACCCGGTCTTTCAGCGCTTAACGTGGGATGTCTTTATAAGCCTGTACCTCCGTCCATGTCCAGAGGTCCGATAAACGACCCACCGCCCGTCTCGGACATAGGATGTCTGTCCCCTTCGACGAACAGGAGTGACCATGCGCTTCATACGGACCGGCTCGGCCGGACAGGAGAGGCCCGCCGTACTCGACCAGCGGGGACGGGCCTTCGACATCTCCGGGCTGACCGCGGACATCGACGGCGCCTTCCTGTCCGGCGACGGCCTCGCCAGGGTGGGGCGGGAGCTGGAGGCCGGCACGCTCCCGCCCGTGGACCTCACGGAAGCCAGGTACGGCGCACCGGTGACCAGGCCGGGCAAGGTCGTCTGCATCGGGCTGAACTACAGCGACCACGCCGCGGAGACGGGAGCCCGCGCCCCCGCCGAGCCCATCGTCTTCATGAAGGGCGGCAGCACGGTGGTGGGGCCCGACGACACGGTCCTGATCCCCCGCGGCAGCACGAAGACCGACTACGAGGTCGAGCTCGCCGTCGTGATCGGGCGCACCGCCCGCTATCTCGACTCGCCCGAGCAGGCCCCCGAGGTCATCGCCGGATATGCCATCGCCAACGACGTCTCCGAGCGGGAGTTCCAGCTGGAGCGCGGCGGCCAGTGGGACAAGGGGAAGTCCTGCGAGACCTTCAACCCGCTCGGCCCCTGGCTGGTCACCCCGGACGAGGTCGGCGACCCGCAGCAGCTCGGGATGCGCCTGTGGGTCAACGGCGGGCTCCGCCAGGACGGCCACACCAAGAACATGATCTTCGGCGTCCACCATGTCGTCTGGTACCTCAGCCAGTTCATGGTGCTGGACCCGGGCGACGTCATCGACACGGGCACACCGGCCGGGGTGGCCCTCGGCCACGACGACACTCCCTTCCTGGCACCGGGCGACGTCGTCGAGATCGAGATCGATCGGCTCGGGAGGCAGCGACACGTCCTCGGGCAGGCCTGATGACCGATGAGGACCCCTCCGGTGGCGTCCTCGCCCGCGTGCCGCTCGGCCGCCGCGGCGCGATCACCGTGTCGCGGATCGGGTTCGGCACCGCGCCGCTGGGCGGGCTGTTCACGCCGGTCTCCGACGAGATGGCGACGGCGACCCTCACCGCCGCCTGGGACGCCGGGGTCCGTTACTTCGACACCGCGCCGCACTACGGGCTCGGCGCCGCCGAACGGCGGCTCGGTGCCTTCCTCACCGGCCTCGCCCCCGCGGCAAGGGCCGAGGCCGTCGTCTCCACCAAGGTGGGCCGGCTGCTCGTCCCGGGCGCGACCGAACCCGGGACCGACGCCTTCCACGACGGCGCGCCAGTGGTCCGCAGACGCGACTACACCCGGGAGGGCGTGTACCAGTCGCTGGCCGACAGCCTGGAGAGATCGGGGCTCGACGCCTTCGACCTCCTCCTGATCCACGACCCCGACGATCACTGGACCGAGAGTGTGGAGCAGGCCTACCCGGCCCTCGCCCGGCTGCGCGCCGAGGGCGCCGTGCGCGCCATCGGCGTCGGCATGAACCAGGCCGAGATGCTGACCCGGTTCGTGACCGAGACGGACGTGGACTGTGTCATCGCGGCCGGCCGTTACAGCCTGCTGGACCGCGGCGCTGCGGGCCAACTGCTGCCGCTGTGCGAGCGGCGCGGCGTGGGTGTCCTCATAGCGGGCGTCTTCAACAGCGGCGTGCTGGCCGACCCCCGCCCGGGCGCGCACTTCGAGTACGCACCCGCCTCGGACGCGGTGCTGCGGCGGGCCCGATGGATGGCCGACCGCTGCACCGCCTACGGCGTGCCGCTCCCGGCCGCCGCGCTCCAGTTTCCGCTGCGCCATCCGGCCGTGTCCGGCATCCTCGTCGGAGCCCGGACGCCCGGGGAGGTCACCGAAGACCTCGCACTCGCGGCCACCGAGATCCCGGCCGCCCTATGGGAGGAACTCGACGAGGAGGCCGCCGCGGCAGGCTTCTCACACTGAGTGCACGCCTCCTGCGGGCCGATGGCGGGGGGCGTGCCGCCGCACCGGCAAGATGGAGACATGGAGGTCGCGGTGCTCTCGGACACGCATGCCCCGAGACGCTGGCGTTCGTGCCCGCCCAGGGTGGCGGAGCGGCTCGACGGCGTAGATCTGATCCTGCACGCGGGGGACGTCTGCACTCCGGACGTCCTCGATGAACTCTCCGCCTATGCGCCGGTGAAGGCGGTGCTCGGCAACAACGACGGCCCGGACGTGGCGGCCTGGGGGGCGCCGGAGCGGCTGGAGCTGGACCTCGACGGGCTCCCCGTGGCGATGGTGCACGACAGCGGTCCGGCCGCCGGCCGGACGAGGCGGATGCGGCGCTGGTTTCCGGACGCCGAGCTCGTGGTCTTCGGGCACTCGCACATCCCGCTGCAGGAGACCGCGGACGGGGTGCGCATCTTCAACCCGGGCTCACCGACGGACCGTCGCCGTCAGCCGCGTGGAACGATGGGCCTTCTCACTATCGAGCAGGGCCGTCTGGTGCAAGCCCGGATCGTCCCGGTCACCTGACCAGGTCGTCGGAGCCGCTCAGGTCCAGCACCTCGTCCCGCTCATCGGCACCGGGCAGCTCTACTGCGGCCGCGCCGGGGGCCGGGCGGGGACGCCGGGGCACGGGGGACCCCGAAGAGCCGCCACGGCCTCGGTAGACCACCAGTCCGTTGACGGGGTCCGGGACGGCGTCCAGGGCCGCACGCGTGCCCGGCAGGTTACGCCACCTGTCCCACTGATCTTCGTCCGTGAAGGACACCTCGAACACGACACCCCAGCTGTGCTGGTGCCACTCCCAGGACAACGCGCCGTTGGTCAGAGCCGATTCGATGAGCGCCTGTTGCTGAGCATCGCGCCACACCGCAGCGGGAATGTCCGTGTCGAATACCTCGATCGACCACCAGTCCGCAGCCATGCCCGGAGCATAGGCGCGCAAGAAGGACGTCACCAGGGAGTCAGCCAGGAGTGAACGTTAGGAAGGAGCGCTATTGGCCTTTGATGGCGACCGTGAAGCCGCGCCAGGCGGCGCGGGAGAACGCCAGCGCGGGGCCATGGGGATTCTTGCTGTCCCGGACGGCCACGATCCCGGGCAGCGAGGCGACCGCGACGCACATACCGCCTGAGTACGCAGGTCTTCGCGCACCCGAGGGTCATGCCACGGGCAGCCGTCTCCACGTACGATTCGACCAGGTGCTGCAACTGCGCGTACATCGTCTTGGCGTCGCCGACCTGGTGGTAGAGCACGCATTCGTCGAGCAGGCAGTACAGATGCGGCTCGTCGCCGTACAGCAGGGTGCTCGACAGCTTGCCGCCGAGCTGGTTCTGCGAGATCCCGGCCATCTCCCGGTAGCGGCGTAGTGCGGAGCCGAAGAGAGCGCGCGGGGACGCCACCGGATCCAGCGGCCGCGGCCGACCACCCATGATGGATCTCCTCTCGCCGGTAACCGAACGAACTCGAACAGCCCCTGCGAGTACGCAGATTCCGGCGGCGCAGTGCCTCGTAAGCGCACGTTTCAGTGGCACAACACCTGGACGTACCGTCGTATCGGTCATCGCAGGCGAACAGCAGTCAGCCGACGGCCGGCGGGTGCGGCTTCACAGCCGGTTCAGATCCACCGCCGCGGCCATCGCCTTGTAGCCGGCGTCGCTGGGGTGCAGGTCAGGCACACCGCCGCGCCGAGCACGTCCCGGCTGATCGGGCCGGAAGCCGTGCGCGTCCTATGTCCCGGTGACCTGACCTGTCCACGCGCCGGGACGGCCCGCGCCGTCGGGCGCGGGCCGTCGCCGTGTCAACAGCGGGGGCAGGGTCGACAGGGCGGGGGCGGCGATCCGGCCCGCTCAGCTCCAGACATCGGTGATGGCCGAGGCGCCGCAGGAGTTCGCGACGCAGCCGAGGCCATAGGCGTCTTCGACGGTCCTCAGGACGCTGTAGTGGGTGATGCGCTCGGAGAAGCCGCCGGTCCTGACGTGCTGGCCGTAGAAGATCGTCGCAATCTGGTTGCTCTGGGACCGGTCGTCCTCGTCGAAGGTGAGAATGAGGAGGCTGTTGTGGGTCTTGGCCCACTGGGCGTAGGCGTCGACGTGGTTCTTCAGCCAGGTGTCGCCGGTGGCGATGCCGCAGTCGTGCATGTCGTTGCAGATGTCCGGCACCACGAACGACACCGTCGGCAGCGTGGTGAAGTCGGCCGGCCACTGGCTGAGCGGCACGTTGGCGGACGACGGGACGTTGGAGAAGTTCACCCAGGGGTTGTGCTTGCGGTAGTAGCGGCCGCTCTGGCAGCCCGTGTAACCGACCGAGGGCTGGCCCTCGGAGTATCCCTTGAAGGTGTCGCCGGCGGCGACCAGCTGGTGCCCGAGATTCTCGGCGGAGTAGGTGTGCGGGCAGGAGTCGTCGGTGAGGCCCTGGGTGGAGCCCGAGAACAGAGCCAGGTAGTTCGGCTCACTGGGGTGGGTGACGGCGAAGGACTGGGTGAAGTTCGCGCCGCCGGCCTTGAGGGTGTTGTTGATGTACGGCGCGGACGAGCTTCCGATGACCTGGTTGTAGGAGTGGTTCTCCATCACCACCACGACGACGTGGTCCGGGCGGGGCACGCCGGCCGCCGACGCGGGCCCGGCCGTCATGGCCGCGGCGCCGCTCAGCATCGTCGCGGCCAGCGCCGTGATGAACCTTCTGATGATCCGCATGTGCCTCTCCTGGGTTCCTGCGCGGGTTGGGGGCGGTCCCGGCCCCGAAGGCTCCCCGGTGGCCTCCGGGACCCGGAGAAACGGACGGACTCGACGCTGACAGCCCCATGGTGAGAGCGAAAAAGCAATCTGTGAACCACAGGCCAACATTGGTCAACGCCGAAGTGGCGCACCGTTCGCGGGCACGCGGCGGCCGGCCGGTCGTCAGCGGTTCTCAGCGGCCGCGTGCAACCATCACAGCCGGTTCAGGTCCACCGCATTGGCCATCGCCTTGTAGCCGGCATCGCTCGGGTGGAGGTGGTCACCGGAGTCATAGGCGGGACGCAGCCGGAGCGGGTCGGCCGGGTCCCGGGTGATCGCGTCGAAGTCGACCACGGTGTCGAAGACCCCGCTGGTCCGGATGAACTCGTTGACCGCGAGCCGCGTGGCCTCCAGGGTCTGGTCGTAGACCTGCCAGCCCTTGAAGGGCAGGATCGTCGCGCCGACCACCTTGATGCCATGGGCGTGCGCCCGGGCGGCGACCTCACGGTACGCCGCCTCGATCTTGGCCGGATCGGTCTCGTGCGGCGTCTGCTGGATATCGTTGATCCCCTCCAGCACGACCATGGACCGCACGCCGGTCCGGGAGAACACGTCCTCGTCGAGCCGCGCCAGCGCACGGACACCGAAGCCGCCGCCGTCCCGCAGCAGCCGGTTGCCGCTGATGCCCGCGTTGAGGACGCCGAGCCGCCGGGCCGGCGGCTGCGCCAGCAGCCGGTCCGCGAGGAAGTCCGGCCAGCGGTGGTTGGCGCCGGCGGTCGACGCGGCACCGTCGGTGATCGAGTCGCCGAGCGTCACGACACTCCCCCGCGCCGGCGGAGCCACCACGTCGAGGCCGGTGAGGTAGTACCAGCGGGAGGTCCTGCCCGTGTAGGCCGTGCCCGCCACATCCCGTGCGCGGTCCCCTTCGACGGCGAAGAAGGAGGTCTGCTCCGCGAGGGGATGAGTGGTCACCGGGCCCGAGACCGTCGGCAGGTAGAGGGTGACGAGCAGGTCGGTGTCGGGCCGTACGATCAGCGGCACCGGGTCGCTGGACACGTCGGCTCCCGCCGGCACGGTCGCGGAGCGAGACCGGTTGAAGGTGACGTCGCGCATCGTGCCACGTACGGCGTCCGGGGTGTTCGCGCCGGACGCCTGCACGGCGACGGTGACATGACCCAGCGCGAGCGGTGCGGTGCCGAACCGGTTGGACAGCCGGATCCGCACGGCCGCGCCGCCGAGGCTGACATGCGCCACGTTGCGTACGGAGTGACCGGACTTCACCTCCGAGAGGCCGGACAGCCCCACCGCCGGCGCCGCCTCCCAGGTCCCGGCCCACCCCGGCGGCGGGGCGGCGGGCGCTCCCGTGGCCCGAGCAGGGGTGGCCGCCGCGGCGGCCGCCGGTGCGGCGGCGGACCCGAAGGTCAGTGCGAGGATCCCGGTGAGCAGTACCTGTCCGTGCGTCATGCGTCCACGCGGCATGCGATCACTTCTCCTGCCGAGGCCGTGCGCCTTACCCGGCCATCGGCCGGGACGTCCGGAAAGCGTTTCCCGCGCGGATCGTAAAGCGGCGCTCTTCACGGGTCAAGGTTTTGCACGGGCGTGCGTACGGCTGATGAAGCCGGGGACCGTTCCGAGCCAGGATCCGGTCGGCCCAGCTGGTGGAGCGTCTCGGGATCGGGATCGGGGTCGCTCAGTGCCCGGGGCCCTGGCCCCGGCGGCCACTCACGGGTCCGGGGCGACGAGGTACCAGTGGCCGGTCGGTGCGATCCATAGGAGGACTCCTGGCCAGAGCTGGATGAGGGTCCAGTCCGGGGCTTGTTTGAGGCGGTGGTGGCCACGGCACAGCGGGGCCAGGTTGCACGGACAGGTCGCCCCGCCCCGGTGGTAGGGCTCTGTGTGATCAAGGTCGCAGGCGGTGGCACGCCGGCCACAGGTCGGGAACACACAGGTCCGGTTTCTGGCCTGGATCAGCCGCCGCATCCCGGCCGGGGGCCGGTAGCCGTCGTGGCCGTGGGCGGGCCTGCCATTCTGGTCCATCCCTATCGCGCACCAGCGGATCTTCAACTCCGCGACCGCGTCCCGCATCCGCCGGGCCGCCTCGGCCACCAGCAACCGGATTTCCGCCGGACCACCGCATCGAATGGCATCGGCCAGGAATTCGGTGAGCTCTTCCCGGACCGCACCACCGACAGCGACGGCCTCGGCCTGACCCGTCTCCCCGCCCCCGGCAACACCACCGTCGGCCCGGCCGGCGGGTCGCTCGCGTTCTTGTGACTCGCCACTGGAAATCACCTCGGCGGGGCGGCGGCCGCGTAGCAACCGCAACAGCACATCCGCACGGATGGCCGCCAACGGCCGCTCATCCCCATCGGCTTTGATCGCGGCCGCGAGCGCCGAAACGTAGTTGAACGCCGCCTCGGCCTCATCAGCCGGCAGATCCCGCCCGGACAGATCCGCGGTCCCATCCGGGTTGTCATACAACTCCACCCG
>JAOPYH010000350.1 GCA_025964715.1 Streptosporangiaceae bacterium
CTCCACAATGGCCCGGCGGACCCGCGCGGCCAGCTGTCGAGCAGTAAGGCCCGGCGCCTCCGGCAACACCAACCCCTCCACCCGCCGCGCCGCCGCATCGCTGACGCCGATCACACCGTCACAGACAACCCTGGCCTTATCGATGTCGATACGGCCCTCCGCGAGAGCACGGGCCGTCTCCGGCACCACCCGATCCAACGCCATCGCCAACCCCAGCCGCACAGCCGCCGCCGTACCCGACAACGTCAACGCCGCAGACACCTCATCAGCCAGCGCCCGACTCATCTCCACCGACCACGACCCGTAGCGATCCGCATCCCGCTGCCGCCGCCGCTCCAACTCCCCAATCGCCGACAACTCCACCGAACCAGCCCACGACGACAACCGCCGAGCCGCCCGCATCAACTCCACAAGACCATGCTCACCAAGCCCCGCCGCAGACACCCCCGCAACAACGGCCGCCAGCTCCGGACCCGCAAGCATCCCGGCCAGATCTTCGGCAATCCCCACGGCGCTCGTCACCCCGGAACACCTCCTTCGAAAACGGCTCTAGCTCCTTCGAACATCCTAGCGAATCCAACCGTTCGAGCGAAGTGAAGGACCAAATCCGAGGCCATTGTCAGATCGTGGAGAGACGGGCACTTAGCTCCACAGAGAATTGCCGGGCCATCCTGTAAAGACATATCGGTAAATACGCCACAGATAGGTATCGCGTCACTCCCGGGTCCTCCGCCGCCACGACGGTTCGCCTCTCGGGGCGTGCCCAGGACGGCTCCGTAGGGGCCCGGGCGCTGCGGGCCACCTCCGCGGATCGCGCGGATCCGAGCACCAAGATCGGTAAGATCTGCCATGCGGTCGGGGCCGGGGAGGCACGATGACGCGGAACTCTGGACGTTCGGGAAAGGACGGGAACTGTGCGGCCCCTGCACAGGCGCACCCTCGTCGCCCTAGGGGCGGCAGTGGCTGTCGGGCTCGGTTGCATGGCGGCCGACGGGATCGCCTCGGTGGTCTCCGGCGCACCGCCACAGCGGCCGGTGCCCCGCTGGGTCGGCACCTGGCAGGCCTCGGCCTCGGACACCACGCCGAAGACCGACCACGGGCTGCCGGATGAGTCGATCCGTAATGTGGTGCACACCACCGTGGGGGGTTCGGAGGCCAGGATCCGTCTCACCAACGTGTTCGGCACCGCACCGGTGCTGATGGGGCATGTCACGGTGGCATTGGGCCTGGGCGGCGCGGACGCGGTGCCGGGCACCATGCGGGAGGTGACCTTCGGCGGTTCCAGGTCGGTCACCATCGCGGACGGGGCCGAGGTCATCAGCGATCCCGTGGACCTCAAGGTTCCCGAAGCCGCGGACCTCCTGGTCACCGTCTATACCCCCGCATCCTCGGGCCCCGTGACCAGGCACAAACTGGCGGAGCAGACCTCCTACCTCGGCCCGGCCGGCGACCACGCGGCCGAGGATTCCGGCCGGGCCTTCACCGAGACGACCACGTCCTGGCAGTACGTCAGCGGGGTCGACGTTCGGGGCGGGTCGGCCGTGGGTTCGGTCGTGGCCTTCGGCGACTCGATCACCGACGGAGCACATTCCACTCCGGAGACCGGTCACCGGTGGCCCGACTATCTGGCCGATCGGCTGCGGAAACAGCCGGGGCCGACCAGGCTGGCCGTGCTCAACGCGGGCATCAGCTCGAACCGGCTGCTGACCAGCACGTCCAATCCCAACGCCATGTCCAGGATCGATCGGGACGTGCTCAGCGCGACGGGCGCACGGTCCATCGTGGTGGTCGAGGGCATCAACGACATCATCGGCCATCCCCGGCACCGCGAGCCCACGGAGATCATCGCCGGACTACGGCAGATCGCCGACCAGGCCCACGCGAGGGGGCTGCGGGTGATCGGCGGCACACTGACCCCCTTCGGCGGATGCGGCAGCTACACCAAGGAACTCGAGGACGTCCGCCTGGCGGTGAACCAGTTCATCCGGACCAGCGCCGTCTTCGACGGGGTCGCCGACTTCGACGCGGCGCTGCGGGACGGCACCGATCCACACCGCATCCACGAGATGTACGACTCCGGCGATCACCTTCACCCCGGGGACGCCGGCTACCGGAGGATGGCCGAGGCCGTAGACCTCAAGCTCCTCTGAAGGCCGAGGACCAGCGGATCACGCCCTAGGTACGACCTGGGCGGTCCAGCGGGTCGAGCACCCCGGGGTCGAGGTTGGTCAGCGCCGCCATGATGAACCGCGTGGCGATCTCACCGGCGGCCAGGGGATCGAGGTCGCCGGCGCGCAGCGTGTACTCGGCCGCCTGGCCGACGATGCCGACCATCATCGCCGCGAGCAGGTCCGCGCTCGCTCCGGGCCTACGGTCCTGGCCGGCCAGGTAGCGGCGGATCTGGTCGGCCACCCGGTCGGTGATCGTGTCGACGAGGTCACGCCGGATCAGCGCGGCATCGCCGGTGGCCGGGGAGTCGAAGAGCATGCGGAAACCGTCGGGATGGGCGGTGGCGTAGGTGAAGAGCGCCATGACGTAGACGTGCACCTGCTGGTCCACCGGCAGGGTCGCTGCGGATTCGTAGGCCGTGGTGACCCACTGCCGGAGGGCTGACGCCGCACGGGACACGGCCGCCCGATACAAGGCCTCCTTGTCGCCGAAGTGGGCGTACAGCGTCGGCTTCGTGGAGTTCGCCCGTTCGGCTATGGCCCCCATCGTGGCGCGCTGGAATCCGCGCTCGGCGAAGACCGCACCGGCGGCGTCGAGCAGTTGCTCGTCGGTAGGCCTTGCCGCCGGACTCCGCCGTCCTTCGCTGGGGCGGTCCCCGGCAGTTTCCTCCCCCATGGCTCTTTACCCTAGCCGTCGGTTACTTTACCCTTGCCGCCAGACAGCTTTACCGCCTGGTAAAGCTGGGTGGAAGGATGAACCCGATGTGGCTCTCCCGAGTGATCGTCTCGGCCCTGCTGGCGGCCCCCGCGGTCGTGGTCATCCCGCCGGCTCCGTCCCGCGCAGCGGCCGCGCCTCGGATAGAGGTCCCCGTCCCGTCGAGTTCGCCGATCACTGACGTGGCCGAGTCGGTGGTGCGGGTCAAGGTCCCGCTCCCCGGCTCGGCCGGGTCACATCCGCCGGAGTGCGACTGGCTCTCGTACCTCAGGTACCGCGACCGCGGCGGCCCGGCGGCGTCCGCCTCGGCCGACAAGATCCTCATCGCACAGCCGGGCATCCTCGAGGGCGCCGGGGCTTTTGACAGCGTGGCCCGCAACACCATCGTGCGGGCGGCCGACAAGGGCCGGCACATCGAGTTCTGGGCGCTGGACCGCCGGGCCAACTGCTTGGAGGACAACACGGGCGTACGGGCCGCGCTGGCCGCGAAGGACCCGCACGTCGCGGTCGACTATTACTACCGTCACAAACCCGTCAACGGTCACCGGTTCGCCGGTTACCTGGACAACCGCCAGGTGAGGTGGCTGGAGCATGTGGGGCTGGAACAGACCCTCAGGGACCAGTACGACCTGATGGTCAGCGAGCTTCCCGACCCGGCCGTACGCAGGCGCAAGGCGCTGTGCGGCGGGCATTCGCTCGGCGGCTCGCTCACCGGGTTCTTCGCGGTCTGGGACTTCGACGGCGACCATGCGACCACCGCGGACGCCGGATACAACCAGTGCTCCGGCTACTTCGCTTTGGACACCGCCATCAAGGCCGGGCCGATCGGCATGAGCCAGACAGTTCCCTCGGGCGCGTTGCCCGACACGGCGCTGGGTCCGCAACTCATCCAGTCCGGTCTGCAGATGGGCATCATCCCGCGCACCATCTCAGGCCCGGCCCTGATCAACGCCGAGACGATGAACCTGCTCGCCATCGCGGGAGCGTCGGCGGCCATCGCCCCCGGCGGCCGGTCGGATCTGGCGACCTACATCCCCTCGAACCTCAACCAGGACCTGACCTACCGGTTCCTGTTCTCCAGGAACCTGGGCGCCTTCGTGACGGGCCGGCCCGGCATCAAGGACTTCAACCTCACGAACGCCGCAGCCCTCGGCAGCCTGCTGGACGACAACGCCGAGCCGCTGGCGTTCATCCAGACGAGCGTGGGGTTCTACGGCGGGGGCAAGATCGTGGACAAGGACTTCCCGCTGCCGAACCAGCTCGCCCGGATCCCGGCGCTGCAGGGGTTCACCAGCATGCTCGGCAAGGAGAGCAAGGCCATCCCGGCCCGGCCGCGTGGCCCGCTCTATACATGGCGCAACTACGACCGGGTCGGCCCGGCCGGTGGCCCCGTTGCGAGGTCCGAGGACGGCACGCCCTTCACCACGCCGGCCAAGGAGGTCACCGACCTCGGCGAGCTGGCGCGCAGCCTGTCCGAGCACCCGCTGGACTTCACCGAGGACTACTTCCCCACCCGGATCGCCACCGACATCCAGCTGTCCGGGGCCTTCCCCGGCGTGGCCAAGGACGCGGTTCACCAGAACGGGATCACCGCCAACCCGACGCTGACCGTACTCGCCGGTGACGGGCTCTTCCCGCCGGACGGGAGCGACCCCTCCGCCGTCGTGGCGCCCGGCTACCAGCACCTCGACGTGCTCACGGCCGCTCGCGTCCAGAACAACGGCAGGCCCGAGCCGGTCTCACTCAACCTCGCGCAGTTCGCCATGAGATGAGCACGTCGCTCGGGTCAGTTGTCGCGCACTCCGAGAAGCGGACCATGTTCCCCGAGGGGTCTCTGAAGGCGCAGTCCCGGACGCTGTAGGGCTGGTCGATCGGCTCCTGGACCACCTCGGCCCCGCCCGCTCGATCCGGCGCGTCATGAGGTAGGCGTAGGGCGTCTCGCCGTAGGCACCGCGGAACTGCCGGGAGAAGTGCGCCGGGGACATCAGCGCGGTGCCCGCGAGTGCCGGAACGTCCAGCGGCCGCGAGTACTCACGGTCCATGAGGTCGCGGGCCCGGCGCAGGTGTGCGAGGTCCTCGAGCGTCATCCGCTGAGCATCCCATGGCGCGGGTTCTTGGCCGTGGCCGGTTTTGGTGGAGTCGTGCGGTGGTAGGCGGTCACCCTGCTGTGGGTGTGTCGCCAGGTGACGTGGTGGGTGCTCGAGTCGGTGCGGGTCCATCCCTGCTCAAGGAGCCGAAAGAAGCCGTCGTCCGCGCAGTGACCGCCCTGGTCTTCGCCGATGTAGATCAGCGCGTCGCCTGTGTAGGTGTGGAGCGCGCTCATAGCCCAGGGCTCGTTGTGGGATGGCCAGCACAGCAGTAGCGCCCGGTCGGGGTGGTGCCGGGAGGCGGCGTGGCCGTCTCGCTTGATGGCGAGGTATTCGGTGCCGTCCGTGTAGGTGTTGACGGAGGGGGCGGTGGGCTCGTAGGCGATGACGTCGATGCCCGCCTGTTGTGCTTGCCATGCCCAGTAGCCCGAGCCGGCACCGATCTCCATCAGACCGCGACGGTCGAGGACCTGGGTGAGCCAGGCGATGTCCCCCGGTGAGGGGATCGCCCATGAGTAGCGTTTGGTCAACAGGTGATGTCCGACAGGGAGCTCACGGGCGAAGCCGTCGGGGCAGATGCTGTGCTGGGCGTCGCGCACCGAGGGCAGCTGCCGGACGATCTCCCAGTAAGGGTTGTCGATCCCGGTGGGAGTGATCTGGTCATCCGAGCCTCCCGCGATGCGGGAGACCTCTTCATGGTGCGGCTGCCCTGTGCGGCCGGATCGTCGCGACCACCATTGGCGGATCTCGGCGAGTTCGCCTGGCACTGTCACCATGATCTCCTCGTGGGACTCACCCGAGGATACATAGCGCCTGGGTATGACCCCAGGCCGTCAGTGGTTTTTCCTCCGGACCCTCAGGGGCGGCGATGCTGATCCACCGGCAGGCGGACTTGGCTGCGCTCGGCGGCAGCGACTGCGAGACGTGGCAGCCGGGGCTGCTACATCAGCCGGTGAACTCGCTGTCCAGCCTGGCCTACGCCGCCGCCGGGTTGTGGATCGCCACCCGTCCGGGAACCGATCGGGCCGGCCGTGTCGCGGGCGCGGTCTTTGGCACAGCGGTGATCAGCACCGGGGTCGGCAGTCTGCTCTACCACGGGCCGCAGTGGCCCGGATCGGCGTTCGTCCACGACGCCGCCATTCCCTCGGCGGTGCTGTTCATCACCGTGGACGATGTGGCGCTGCTGCGAGGCTGGACGATCCATCGGCAGATAACCGCGTACGCGATGGTGGTCGCGGCCACGTGCCTTTTGGTGGGCGTCATGCCCGCGTCCAGCGGCACGATCGCGGCGACATCTGCGATCTCCGCCGCGGCTGCGGAAGCCATGCTGGCCCGGCACCGCCGCCAGGAATCCCCGCGCCTGGCACTTCTCACCTTCCTCGCCGCCGGCCTGGCCGGTCTGGCCGGACGCACCGGGTCGCCGTTATGCGCTCCGCACAGCCTGCTGCAAGGGCACGCGCTGTGGCACGTACTCACCGCCGCGGCACTGCTGCAATGGGATCGGGTGCGCCGGGCGCGTACGGCCGGGTGTTCCTTCCCGCCCAGCCCAGGCGGGTAGTGACGGGATCGGCCGCGGCCGTACGTCATGGGCCTGGTCGGCACGGCCTGGATAGGATCCGGGCGCGACGCGACGGCCGGCGTTCAGGAGGCATTGTCGGTCGTGCGGGCCGGCGTGGCGCTACGCGAGCTGGGCTCGATTGCGGCGGAACGGCTGAGGGACGTCACGGACGGCCGGTTGCGGCTGGGGGCTCTCGAACGATCCGGCTATGCGACCGTCCTGCAGGTTCTCGACGCGACGCCGTACAGGCTGCAACTGCCCCGGCATCGGCCCGGGGACCGCCGGTCAGGTCCACGCCTCGCGCTGATCCCCGCCTTCCACGCTCACACCGAGCCGTGATCACCGGCCGCCGGCGCCTTCCGTTGGCCGTCAGCCGAGGGCGTCCAGGAGTTCGCGCTCGCGTTCGGCGCTGAGGCCGGCGTTCCTGGTCCGGTCCAGACCCCTTGCGCGTTCCCAGGCCAGCGTGTCCGAGAGCAGGTCCGCGCGCGGACGGTGACGCAGGCCCGCCGCGCGGGCCGCGGCGCCGCTCCGAGCCGACCATCCCTCCCAGCCCGGCTCGACCAGCCACATCGCCAGGGACTCCGGGCCCATGAAGTGCGCCACTCCCTCCGCCGACAGCCATGCCGGGTCCGCGGTCACCACCGGCCCGGTATGCCCCCCGATCTCGCGGCACAAGCCGACCCACTCGCCGAAGGGAACGACCGGCCCGACGGCGTCGTAGGTTCCGCTGGTCCCCGCCTCCGCGGCGTCGAGCAGCCAGGTGACGAGGTCTCGTACGTCGACCACCTGCGTCGGGAGGTCCGGCGGATCCGGGACCAGCATCGGCGCGTGGGGTGCGCGCGCGGCCCTGGCGACCCAGTAGCCGGAGCGGTCCGTGTGGTCGCCCGGGCCGCCGATGAGGCCGGCGCGCGCCACCAGCAGGCGGTCCCCCACGGCGGCCACCGCAGCCTGCTCGCACGCGGCCTTCGCCTCGCCGTACTGCTCGCGGTCCACCACGCTCAGGTCCGTCGCCGCGAGCAGCTCCGCGGACTCGTCCGCTCCCAGCGCGGCATGGGAGGCGTAGACGTTGCCGGAGGAGACGTAGGTCCAGTGCCGCGCCCGGCCGCCCAGCGCCTCGAGCGCGCCACGGACGAAGCCCGGCTGCCACGACACCTCGAAGATCGCGTCCCAGTCCTGGCCCAGCAGCGGCTCGTAGGCCGCGGGCTCACGCCGGTCGGCGGCGACGAGAACCGCTCCCTCGGCCACGTCTCCGCTCCGGCCGCGGGCCAGGCATGTCACCCGGTGACCGCGCCGCACCGCCTGCCGCGCCAGCTCCCGGCCGACCCATGCCGTGCCGCCCAGCACCAAGATTTCCATCCCGCCACCGAACCACGCGCCGGCCGCACGCCCAACCGGATTCGCCGAGGGCGCAAGCCGCCGGGCTCAGCGGCTCGACACGACGCGACGCCAGTCGTCTGTTCCCACTTCGCCCGCGGCCTGGGGGCCCATGAGGATCAGGCCGCCATCGACGAAGATGGTCGCGCCCGTGACGTAGGAGGATGCCGGTCCGGCGAGAAAGACGATCACCGCGGCGACCTCGCGGGCGTCGCCGGGCCGGCCGAGGGGGTATCCGGGTCTGCTGCCCGGCTGTGGCGGCTGATCCTCCTGACCGGTCATCGGGGTCGCGATCTCGCCGGGTGCGACCGCGTTAACGGTGATCTCATGGGACCCGAGTTCGAGGGCGAGGACGCGGGTCAGCATGCGCAGGCCACCCTTGGCGGCGCAGTAGGCGGCCGCGCCGACCCGGGGATACTCCTCGTGGACGCTCGTGACATTGATGATGCGGCCGCCTCGGCCGGCCGCCACCATGCGGCGGGCCGCGCGCTGCGCGCAGGTGAACGCGCCGTCAAGATCGACGGCGATGACCGAACGCCACTCGCCGTACCCGGTCTCCAGCACCGGGCGCCTGATGCCCCTTCCCGCGTTGTTCACGAGCACGCCGACACCGCCGAGTTCCTCGGCCAGTTCGTCGACCACCGCCGCCGCGGCCTCCGGTTCCGCCAGGTCATGCCGGCGGACCGCGGCCCGACGGCCCCGGCCGCGTACGGCCGCCGCCGTGTGCTCCGCGCCCGGCTGGTCGGTGTGGAAGGTGATCCCGACGTCGAAGCCCCGATCGGCCAGCGCCACCGCGGTGGCCCTGCCGATGCCGGAGTCCGAACCCGTGACGATCGCCACGTGGTCGTACGGGACAGGGTCTGCGGATATGGGGTCCATGGGCTGCCTCCTGCGTTCCAGGTCGCATCCACGCCGGTGTCATGCCCCGCGGAACCGGCCGTACGCCTGGTCAGCGCGCGCCCTCCCGCGGGGTGACCGGCCGCAGCAGGACCGTGTAGTCGTAGGACTGGTCCGGCCGGACCTGGTACTGCGGTCGGACGGGGTTCGGTGTGTCTCCGACGCCGGTGACGGCGTGGTCGACGTGCAGGGTGTTCCAGCCGGGGTTGCGGACCCGGCTGAACGGATAGAGCGCCCGGTCCAGATCGTCGTACGGGGTGACGCTGACCTCGAGGTCACCGCCCACGAGCAGCCCGGCACCTGAGCGGTCGGTCAGCATGGCCCAGCGCACGTCGTCGTGGTTGCCGTGGTCCTGCGGCCGGTAGTAGTCGACGTACTGCCGGTCCACCGTGGAGGACCACACGCCCATCGGGGTGCCGTCCTTGCGGTCGGCGTAGTTCTCCACCGGCCCGCGGCCGTACCAGCCGAACCGCTGGAGCCGATCCGGCGCCTTCACGGTGAAGCCGACCCTGGCGAGGTAGGGCAACGTCCGTACGGTGCCCTGCGGGGTGACCTGGTGGCGCACGTCGACCTGGCCGGCGCCGTCGATCGTGTACGTGAGGACCTGGTCGAACCAGGCCTGCTCGTACCCCGGCGCGGACACCTTGCTGGGGATCTGGACCGTCACCGGTTCGCCGGGCGTGACCTTGAGCGCTCCGGGCGTGGTGACCAGCCGGTCCAGCCCGGCCCTGCGCCAGTCCTCGCCCTCCGCGCGGCCCCAGGTGTAGAACTCATTGCTGATAGGCGGACGCCACACGTCGAGCTCCGGTCCGGTGCGGACGAGCTCGGCGCCCCGGTAGCGCATCGAGGTGAGCGTCCCCTTGGCGCGGTCGAAGGCGTAGCGGAAGTCCCGCCCCGACACCACCACAGAAGTGCGGTTCTGCGCGACGTCGACCGCCCGGTGGGGATCGGGCAGCCGTACACCGGGCACCTTCGTGCCGCCGACCGGGAACTGCCCCATCCCGACCGGGTGGCCCTTCGGCGCGTACCACGTCCGGCCGGCGAGGACGGCCTCGACCGTGAGCCAGCGTTCGGCCCCGGACGGGCCCGCCGGTCGCACCGGCAGGGTCACGTCGGTGGACGCGCCCGGCGCGAGGCTCAGCGGCCGGTGCCCCGAGCGCAGGGTCCGCCGTCCCTCGGTGACCTTCCAGCGCAGCTCCAGGTCACGGGTGCCGGCGAAGGCCCGCTCGCTGGAGACCGTCACCCGCGAGCCGGCGCCGGTGATGCGGATCGGCGACTGCACCCACGCGAGCTGGGCGGTCTCCGGCTGTGCGAACCGGTCCGAGCCCACGAGGCCGTCCACGCCGGACAGGCTCTGCCCGTTGGACAGGAACGTGCCCTTCTGCGGGAACGAGTCGAAGTCCAGCGCCAGGGTGGCGTCGTGCTCGGGGTCCGCGCCGGCCGCCAGGTCCGCCGCGCTGAGCGCCCGCGGGTAGACGCGAACCTCGTCGATGACACCGTGCGCCATCCGGCCCCGCATCTGGTCCTGCATGGTCTCGGTGTTGCGGCCGACGTTGACGTCCCACGAGGACCAGTCGATCGGCCCGGTGAACGCCAGCCGCCCGGCCTCCTTGCCGTCGACGTACAGCCGCAGCGTGGTGCCGTCGTAGGTCCCCGTGACCCGGTGCCAGGCGTCGTACCAGCCGGCCGGCACCGGGACCCGTACGGTCCGCCAGGTCCCGCTGTGGATGAAGAACTCCAAGGTGTTCTCGTCGGCCATCTTGAGCGCGAACTGGTGGTCCCCCTTGGACAGGATCGTGAAATCACCCGTCCACGGCCGCGCCGGCTTCACCCACGCGTCCAGCGTGAGGCCGGTGCCGGTGATGTCGAGTTTGCGGTCTCGGTAGACCTCGACGAAGTCGTCGAGCCCGGAGAAGTAGAGAGCCTTGCCGTGGTGCCCGTCGACCACCTTGGGGATCCCCTGCAGCCAGGCCTTGATGCCGTTGCCGGAGCCGTCAGGCGTCGTGATCAGCGGATGCCGCAGGTTGGCCTCGGCCCAGTCCCAGATGAAGCCGCCCTGCACCTGCGGATACTTCCGTACGACCTCCCAGAACTCCCGGAAGTTGCCGAGGCTGTTCCCCATGGCGTGCGCGTACTCGCCCATGATGATGGGCTTGGTGGTGCTCTGGGCCTGGGCCTCCAGCCGCGCGGGCGTCGGGTAGCGCGGCCCCCAGACGGCGGCGTACGGGGCGTCGCCGTCCGGCGAGTTCGACTGGTGGTAGAGCGGCCTGGTGGGCTCGTTCGCCGTGGCCCACTGCGCCATCGCGTAGTGGCCCTTGCCGAGGCCGGCCTCGTTGCCGGTGTCCCACATGAAGACGCTGGGGTGGTTCTTGTCGCGCTGCACCATCGCCTGGAAGCGGTCGGCGAACGCCTTCTGCCACTCGGGCCGGTCGGCGAGGCAGACGCTCGGGCAGCTCTCGTGGTTGTGGGTCTCGATGTCGACCTCGTCGTCGATCCACAGGCCCTTGCGGTCGGCGAGATCGTAGAGGTACGGATCACTCGGGTAGTGCGAGGTCCGGACGGCGTTGACGTTCAGCCGCTTCATCAGCGCCACGTCCGACTCCATCCGGCCCCTTGTCTGGTGACGGCCGGTGTCGGGGTCGGTCTCGGCCCGGTTGACCCCCTTGATCAGGATCCGTTTCCCGTTGACCAGCAGCTGCCTGCCGCGGACCTCGATCTTCCGGAAGCCGACGCTCTCCCGGGTGAGGTGCGTCGTGCGGCCGGACGGGTCGGTCAGGGCGAGGACGAGCGTGTAGAGGTCAGGGGTCTCCTCCGACCACTTGGCCGGATCGCGCACCTGGCCGGACAGCGGCACGGTGGCGGAGTCGCCGGAGAGTTCGGCCCGGCCGGACAGCCGGCGTACGGTCCGGCCCTTCGGGTCCAGCAGCGTGCCGGTGACGGTGTAGGTCCCCGCTGGGCCGCCCTTGCGGGCGAGGGACACCCTGGCGTTCAGCGTCGCGTCCCGGTACGCCCGGTCGAGATCGGTGGTGACGTAGACGTCCCGGACGTACGTCTGCGGGGTCGAGTAGATCCAGACCGTGCGAAAGATGCCGCTGTAGCGCCACTGGTCCACGTCCTCGAGGTAGGACCCCGATCCCCACCGGTGCACCTGCACGGCGATCGTGTTGACGCCCCGGTGCGCGTAGGCGGTCACGTCGAACTCGGCAGGGGTGTAGCCGCCCTGGTCATAGCCGGCGTACCGCCCGTTGATCCAGACGAAGTAGCCGCTGGTCACGCCCTCGAAGCGCAGGAACGTCCGGCGGCCGTCCCAGTTCGCCGGCACCTCGAAGGTCCTTACGTACGCCCCGGTGGGGTTGATGTCGCGCGGCGCCTTCGGCGGGTCGTCCGGCCACACCTCCGTGGGGATGTTGCGGAACATCGGGTGGTCCAGCCGGTCACTCTGCCAGGTGTGCGGCACGCTGACCTGCCGCCAGCGCGAGGTGTCGTAGCCGGCCCGCTCGAACCCGGCAGGGACCTCGGCCGGCCGGTCGGCGAGGGCGAAGCGCCAGGTGCCGTCGAGCGACCGTACGTACGGGGAGCGCCCTCCGGTGACGGCCGACCGCTCCCGGGCGTAGGGGCGGAGCGCGGCATGGGGTGGCTCCTGTCCCTCGCCGGTCATCTGCGGATCGTCGAGGTAGGAGTAGACGTCGGGCGGTGCCTGCGGGGCCGCCATCGCCACGGACGCCGGCAACCCGGCGAGCGCCATCAAGGCGATCACGAGCGCAGCGGTCCAGCGGAGCATCCGGCACTTCGACGTCATGGCGCACCGTCCATCGTGTTCGGTAGTTCGAACATGAGGTGACATACGGGATGATCACCCTGGACGTTAAGCGCTTACCGTCCCTGAGACAACAGCCCTGTCAGGTTTTTCTGCAGACCCGGTGACTTCTTGCGGCCGAGGCTGTTCGCTGCCCCCTTTGTCCGGTAAATGCGAGGCTACGGCAGAATTCGCACTATGACCTGGACGCGCTACGTCGCCATGGGCGACTCCTTCACCGAGGGACTCGGCGACCCCTACCCCAACTCCCCGGACGCCTGGCGCGGATGGGCCGACCGCGTCGCGGCCCGGCTCGCCTCCCGCACGGAGGGGTTCACCTACGCCAACCTGGCGATTCGCGGGCGCCTGCTCGAGCAGATCATCGAAGATCAGCTGCCGCCCGCTCTGGCGCTGAAGCCCGACCTCGTGTCGGTTTCGGGCGGCGGCAACGACCTGCTGCGGCCGGGCACCGATGTGGACGGCCTGGCCCTGCGGACCGAGGACACCGTCCGGCTGCTGCGGGAGACCGGTGCCGACGTCGTGCTGTTCACCGGAGTCGACCCGATCGGCTCGCCCGTGATCCGGCGCACTCGCGGCCGGGTCGCGGTCTACAACGAGCACATCCGGGGCATCGCCGCGCGGCACGGCGCCTACGTCGTCGACCAGTGGTCGATGACGGTGCTGCGCGACTGGCGGATGTGGAGCACCGACCGGCTGCACATGTCCCCCGCCGGTCACCGGCGGGTGGCACTCGCCATGCTGGAGACCCTCGGCGTGCCGGCAGAGGGCGACTGGCGCGAGGAACTGCCGCCGCTGCCGGAGCTCAGCCCGGGCGCGCGCAGGCTCGCCGATCTGCGCTGGGCGGGCGGGTTCCTGGTGCCGTGGGTCGGGCGGCGGCTGCGCGGCCGGTCCTCCGGCGACGGCGTCGTGGCCAAGCGGGCGGACCTGGCTCCGCTGATCAAGCCCGAGGAGAGCTGACCGTCAGCCGGCCGAGAACTCGTAGACCGTGCTGGTCCGGTAGGTCTCGCCCGGCCGCAGCACGGTGGACGGGAAGTCCGGGTGGTTCGGCGAGTCCGGGAAATGCTGGGTCTCCAGCGCGAACCCGTCGCTCTGCCGGTAGACCCGGCCGCCGGCACCCACCAGCGTCCCGTCGAGGAAGTTGCCGGAGTAGAACTGCATGCCGGGCTGGTCGGTGTAGACCGACATCTCCCGGCCCGTCCGCGGGTCCCTCACCCGGGCGGCCTGCTCCAGGCCGGAGCCCTCGCGGCGGAGTACGTAGTTGTGGTCGTAGCCCTGCCCGTACACCAGCTGCCGGTGGCCGGCTCGGATGCGCTCGCCGATGGGGGTGGGGGTCCTGAAGTCGAGCGGCGTGCCGGTCACGGGCGCGATCTCCCCGGTCGGAATCAGGGTGTCGTCGACCGGGGTGTAGTGGCCGGCGTTGATCTGCAGGGTCTGGTCGTAGACCGCGCCGGAGCCCTCGCCGGCCAGGTTGAAGTACGAGTGGTTGGTCAGGTTGACGACGGTGGGCCGGTCGGTCGTCGCCCGGTAGTCGATGCGGAGCGCGTTCCCGCCCGTGAGTGTGTAGGTCACCGTCGTGCGCAGCGTGCCGGGGAAGTTCATCTCGCCCTCGGCGCTGGTGTAGCCGAGCTCGACCGACGCCTCGTCGCCGTCCCGTGCCGGAGCGGGGGTCCACACCCGCCGGTCGAAGCCGACCGTGCCGCCGTGCAGGCTGTTGGGCCCGTTGTTCAACGGCACCTGGTAGACCACGCCGTCCAGCGTGAACGTGCCCTTCGCGATCCGGTTGCCGTAGCGGCCGATCATGGCGCCGAAGTGCGGGGTGTTCCTCGCGACATAGTCCTCCAGCCCGGCGAAGCCGAGCGCCACGTTGCCGGGCCGGCCCTCCCGGTCGGGGACCTCGATGCTCTGCACGATCGCCCCGTAGGTGATGATCCTGACCCGCATGGGCCCGGGGCCGGTCAGCGTGAACCGCCAGATCTCCGTCCCGTCCGGCAGAGTGCCGAACAGATCCCTGGTGACCCGCGGCCGGGTCCCGGCCGTCCCGTCGTGACCGGCGAGGTCCACCCGGTCCTCCTTGTCTCGAGCTTGTTCGCGCTTGTTCCGCGGTTGTTCGCGGTTGCGAATACGGTACGGACAATTCCCCCGCTTTCGGACGGTAATCACCGATGAGGTCCTGCCCTGTGTGGCAGCGCCCGTCCACGCCCGCGCCGGCGCTATCGTCACCGGCATGAGCATCGAGGTCGCCGTCGCGGCGAAGGCCGAGCTCGGCGAGGGACCGACCTGGGACACGAGTGCGAGCCGGCTGCTCTGGGTGGACATCCTCGGCTGCGAGGTGCACGCCTACGATCCCTCGGGCGGGCAGGACGCCATCGTGCTGCGCACCGACCAGCACGTGGGCGCGGCAAAGCCACGCCGGCGCGGCGGACTCGTGACGAACCTGCGTGACGGGATCGGCCTCCACGACCCGGACGGCACCTTCCGGTGGCTGGCCCGGCTCGCCCAAGACGGCGTACGCGGCAACGACGCGGGCGTGGCACCGGACGGGTCGCTGTGGGCCGGGACGATGCGCTATGACGAGGCGCCCGGCGGCGGCGCGCTCTATCGCGTCGACCCCGCGGGCGACGTCGCCACCGTGTTCGACGACGTCGCCGTCAGCAACGGCATCGGCTGGAGCCCGGACGGCACGCTGATGTACTACGTCGACAGCCCCACCCATCGGGTCGATGTGTTCGACTTCCACGGCGACACGGTGACGAACCGCCGTCCGCTCGCCGTGATCGAGGGACCGGCCGTGCCCGACGGGCTGACCGTCGACGCCGACGGCTGCGTCTGGGTCGCCCTCTGGGGCGGCGGCGCCGTACGCCGCTATACCCCGTCAGGGCGGCTCGACCGGATCATCGAGGCGCCCGCGCCGAACACCACGGCCTGCGCCTTCGGGGGCAGTGATCTCACCGACCTGTACATCACCTCGGCCCGCTCGCAGGAGCCGCTCAGCGGCTCGCTCTTCGTCGTCCCCGGCGCCGGGCAGGGCATGCCCCTGCCCGCCTTCGCCGGCTGACGAAGGACCGGGTGGCGGCATTACCGGCTCACGACGGCCCGGCCGTACCCGGCGACACCGGCTCGGCGGTCCCGGCCAGGGCCACGCGGCCGGCGCCCAGCACCGCCTCGGCCGCGCTGATCAGCTGGGCGAGGCGGAACACCTCGGTGCGGTGGAACGGCGGCGCGCCGGTGCGGGCCATCAGCAGCACCAGCCCGGACTCGCCGACCGGCGCGACGATGTACTCCACCGCGTCCTCGCCGGTGAACGCCCGCGGCCGCAGCGGGTGCACGTCCGGCACGTCGATGCCGGCGAAGACTCCGAGGCTCGTGTGGACCACGACCGGTCCGGCGGGACTGGACTCCGGACCCGGGGGCTGCGGCGGAACGGGCGCCGCCGGCCGGCCCGTCACCCCGGGCCGCAGCAGGGCGGCCCAGTCGGCGCTGAGGATCGCCGGGACGGCGTCGGTGAGGATCCTCAGCCCGCCGCCGGGGTTGCCCGCGAGCTGGCCGATCAAGGCGGCATCGGGGAAGGCCCCCTGCGGCTCGAGCGTCTGCCACACCCCGATGATCTCGACACCGGGGACGCAGGCGAGCCCGTCCCGGAGCCGGTCGACGCCGGCCCCGGACGGCCAGGCGACCGTGAAGTCGTCGAGGGCGCGACCGGCGTCACGCTCGAGGACCGCCATCTGCACCACGTCGGCGCCCGAGGCGCCGAGGACCCGCGCTACCTTGCCGAGCGATCCCGGGCGGTCCGGCAGCCGGACCCGAATCCTGAGCAACATGGCTTACCTCCTGTGCGACGGCGGGGTCCCCCTAGGCTGCGTTACGCACGTTTCCATATTGTTACCTGGCCGTATCGTCGTCGGCAACGCGATCCGGGCCGACCGCGCCGCTCCCGCCCGACCTGCGGCTCCCCCGATGTCGCCGCCCCCATGGCAGGTCACCGGCACCCCACCGGGGATTTGGCCGGATTTGGGGACAACCATAAAGCCCTATCCCCATTAATGGTCCTTTCCTGGTGCCTTCATGATCCTTTCCTGACGAGAACCGGAGAATGAGGCCGGGGAAGGCCACAGAGCTGCCAAGAAGCTCAACAGAAAGCCTTACGCCAGGGGTTTCGGCTCGTTAGGGTTGCTCCCCGTGTCGAGTACACAGGATCCGCCCAAGGACGACGGCCCCGCCGACCTCGACAAGGTCACCGCGGGGCTCGGCGAGATCCGCTCGGCACTGTCCGAACTGACCGTGGCCGTCCACCGCGAGACCGAGCGGGCGACCCACCGCGAAGCGGTGATCGACCGGCTGCACGAGGACAACCAGCTGCTGCGCCGGGGCGAGCTCCAGACGATGTACGAGCCGGTGCGCACGACGCTCTACCGCCTGCACGACATGATCAGACGGGAGTCCGAACGCTGGGCCGCGCCACGGCCCCCCGATCCCGCCCATATCCCGCCGCTGCTGACGGCCGTCGCGGACGAGATCGCCGAGGCGCTGGCGCGCTCCGGCGTCGAGCGCTTCACCGTCGAGCCGGGCGACCTCTACGACGCCGCCCGGCACCGGCCGGTGGCCGCCGAACCCGTCGACAGACCCGAACTGGACGGCACCGTCGTCCTGGCCCGTACGGCCGGGTTCGCGCGGTGCGACCGGGTCGTACGGCGAGCCGAGGTGGTCGTGGCCCGGTTCACGCCCGCCGGCGGCATCGACCTCTCACCCGACCCCGAGTCCGAGTAGGTGTGAACAATGGCTGTCTACGGGATCGACCTCGGCACGACGTACTCCTGCATCGCCTCCATCGACGAGGTGGGCCGGCCCACCGTCCTGCGCAACCTCGAGGGCACCGACACCACGCCGTCGGTGGTCTACTTCGAGTCCGGGGACAACGTCGTCGTGGGTGCGGCGGCCAAGGACACCGCGGTCCTGGAACCGGACAACGTCGTGAGCCTGATCAAACGGGACATGGGGCGTGACATCACCCGGCCCGTGCACGGCTTCGAGTACACCCCCGAGGAGCTGTCGGCGTTCATCCTCCTCAAACTCGCCACCGACGCCCGCACCATCACCGGTGAGGACGCCCGGGACGTCGTCGTCACCGTGCCCGCCTATTTCGGCGCGGCCGAGCGGGACGCCACGCGCAAGGCCGGCCGCATCGCCGGGCTGAACGTCATCGACATCATCTCCGAGCCGATCGCCGCCGCCATCACCTACGGTGTCCTCAACCCCGAGCAGGACCGCACGATCCTGGTGTACGACCTGGGCGGCGGGACGTTCGACACCACCGTCATCGCACTCAAGGGCGGTCACATCGAGGTCATCTGCACCGACGGCGACCACGAGCTCGGCGGCGCGGACTGGGACGCCCGGCTCGTGGAGTTCCTGGCCGAGCGGTTCCGCGAGGAGCACCCGGACGCCGGCGACCCGCTCGACGACAAGCAGACCGAACAGCAGCTGCGCCGTGACGCCGAGGAGACCAAGAAGGCGCTGACCTCCCGCACCCAGCACACCGTGCGGGTCATGCACGAGGGCCGGGTCGCGGCCGTCGAGGTGACCAGGGACAAGTTCGAGGAGATCACCAAGGACCTGCTGGACCGTACCGTCGAGATCACCGGGCGGACCCTCGGCACCGCGGCGGACAAGGGCGTCGCGGACTACGACGACCTGGTCCTCGTGGGCGGATCCACGAAGATGCCGGCCGTGGCCGCCCGGCTGGAGACCGAGCTCGGCCTGCCGCCGAGGGTGCAGGATCCCGACCTGGCGGTGGCCAAGGGCGCCGCGCTCTACGCCTTCGAGGAGACCTTCCGCAGACTCCTGCTGCAAGGGGCGGAGGAGCGCGCCGAGGAGATGGCCAGCCGGGCCGGGCTGTCCGCCGAGCAGCAGCGTCAGATCGCCAACCGGCAGATCAAGACGGTGGCCTCCCGGGCCTTCGGCATCGTCGTGCTCGACCGCGACGACAACCGCGAGCAGGTCGCCCACCTCGTGCACGCCAATGACGAGCTCCCCGCGGCCCGTACCGAGGACTTCTTCACCGTCAACGACGACCAGTCCGCCGCTGATGTGCGGGTGATGGAGCAGGCCGGCGCCGCCGAGTCGGCGGAGCTCGCCGACAACACCGAGATCGCCACCGGGGTGGTGAAGGTCCCGGCGGGCAAGAAGGCGGGCTGGCCGATCGAGGTGACATTCGCGCTCGACGCCTCGGGGCTGCTGCACGTCACGGCGGTGGAGAAGGAGACGGGCGAGCGGCTGGAGCTCACCGTGGACGTCGGGGGCATGTCCGAGGAAGAGGTCGAACGCTCGCGAGCGGCCCTGTCCCGCGTCCAGGTGAGCTGACCCTTACCACGGAGTCATCCATGAGCACCCCCTGGGACGAGACCTACAAGCGGGATGTGCTCGACCCGGCCCGCGAGGCCGGGGACCAACCGCCGGAGGACCTCCTCGTCCGCTACGGGCTGGCGGAACCACTGTCGCCCGGCGACATCGCGGCTCAGGTCAAGCGGGCGCGGCAGTGCTGGCGGCGGTCCCGCGGGCAGCTGAAATACCGCAAGCTGATCGATCGGCTCGAGGCCGAGCACCGTGAGCTCGCACCGCTCTTCACCGCCGCCGAGCGCGGGGACCTCGGTCCCCTGACGGCCCGGCTGCGCGGCGGCGCGGAGCGCGCGGCGCGACGCCGTGCCGAGGCCAAGGCCCGGCTCGTGGACGCCGCCGGCCCGCTACGGATGCTCACCCCGGGCGACCTCGACGGCATCGCGCGCTCGAGCGGCTTCGCCCGGGCCGAGCTGGAGGAGCTGCTGCGGGCGGATCGGATCGAGGTCCGCGAACCCGACCCGCTCCCCGCCTCGCCGCCGTACCGGGGTTATGTGAAGGCCCGTGAGTCCGTGGCCGTCCTGGGCCATCGCCATCTCGCGGACTTCCTGTTCGGTCCGCGCCTCACCGGGCCGATGCGGGTCCTCGGCGGCTTCCGTGCTCCGGGGGTGCGGCTGGACGCCCCGGTGGTCGCGCAGGTGTCCGCCGAGTGGGCGCGCAGGCCCAGGGACACGAGCTCCACCAACGCGGACACGATCCTGGTGGCGCTCCGGTCAGTGCTGGCCGCCCCACCCGGGGGTGCGCGGCTGGACGACCTCGTGCTGTACGACCTCGTCGACCGGCTACGGGAACGCCACCGCCAGCGGGCCTCCGACCGGGCACTGCTGCGCTACGCGGTCGACGGTCTCGGCATCGATCCGGGCGAGGCACGGCGCCTGGTCTTCGCGGTGCTCCGCGAGAGCGGGCCATCCGGCGGGCTCGCCGGCCGGCTTCGCGAGCTGCTCGACGCCGGCGCCGCGCATGCGGCCGCGCTCCTCGCCGACGCCGCACTCGCCGAGGGACCCGCCCAGGTCCCCAAGGGGGCCGGCGCGGCGGCCGAGGCCGCCGCGGTCCAGGACATCGAGAGCGCCGAGGTGCTGTCCGCCGAGGCCCGTGAGCGGGTCGCCACGGCGACCCGGCTCCGTGAGGAGGCGGTGCGGTGCCCCGACCCGGACCGGGCCTGGCGGTTGCTCTCCGACGCCCTGCACCTGGTCCGGGACCTGCCGGGCGCCGAGGAGCACCGGCGCCGGCTGCCGCCGCGACCCGCTTCCGCGCCGGTCCTCGTGCTGGACGCCCACGGCTCGGCCGTACGGCTCAGCTGGGCCGAGTCTCCCTCCAAGGTGGGGGACATCGGCTACCGGGTGGTCCGCCAGCGGGGCCGGCCCCCGCGCGACGGCGTGGACGGAGAGGTCGTCGCCAGCAGCGGCACAGCGGCCCGGGACGAGCGGGCACCGGTCAACGTGCCGCTGTACTACGCCGTCATCGCCTGGCGCGGCGAGGCCGCGGCGCCGCCCGCGGTCACCGGCCCGGTCCTGGTGCGGCCGGAGCCGGCCGGGGTGCAGGTCCTCGCCGGCGACGGCGTGGTGACCGGCCGGTGGCGCTGCCCGCCGGCCGCCGCCCGCGTGGCCGTGACCCGCGAGGAGGCCGCCACGGGCCAACCGAGCCGGATCACGGTACGCGCGGACCGGGAGGGCTTCCGCGACACCGTCCGCAACGGGGCGACCTACCACTACCACGTCGCCGCCGTCTATCTGGACGAGGCCGGCCGTGAGGTCGGCACGCCCGGCGTGCGTCTGTCCGCCTCGCCGAGCGCCCCGCCGGACCCGGTGGGCGGGTTCACCGCCGAACCGGACCCGGCCGAGGCCGGGCGGCTGCTCGTGTCCTTCCCGCCGCCCGGCCACGGCATCGTCGAGATGGTGCTGCTCAGCGCTCCGCCGGGCTGGCCGTACGGCGCCGTCGTGCCCATCGCGGAGGTGCGCCGGGCCGGCCACGCCGTGCCGGCGACCCCCACCTCCGGCGGCCTGGCCGTACATCCGGGTGGGAGCGGCGTGCTGCTCGCCGTCACCGTCGCCGGGGAGGCCGCGGCCATCGGCGCGCACCGCCGGCATGTCGACCTGCCGCCGCCCCGGCGGCTCCTGGCCCAGCGGCGGGGCGGCGCGGTGCACGTGGGCTTCGACTGGCCGCAGGACGTGCCGGAGGTGGAGATCACCTATCAGGTCGGCGGCTCCGATCCACGCCGGACGCTGGTGACCAGAGCGGCCTATGACGCGCAGGGCGGAGTGCGGCTGGCCGTGCCGGAGGCCGAGCAGGTCGACGTGCTCGTGGCCTCCAGCGGGACCAGCGGCGGTGCCCGCGTCGTCGGCGCCCCGGTGTCGGCCACGGTGTCGCGGCGGACGCTGGTCGGCTACGACATCGAGCGGGCCGGGCCGCCGTGGCGCCGCACGCTCGTGGTGACGCTGCGCTCCGAACGGCCGGTGCGGATCGCGCGCCTGGCCCTGGTGCTGCGCGCGGGCCGGGTGATGCCGCAGCGTGCCGGCGACGGGGAGACCGTCGGCTCCTGGGAAGAGCTCGACGTGCCGTCGGTGCTGTCCGTACCGCATCCCCGGCGGACCGGGCCGTTCTGGCTGCGCTGCTTCACCACCGATGGTGGGATCGAGCTGAGCGACCCTCCCGTCCGCCGCCTCCAGAGCAAGGGGTGAGGATGCGCACGATCACCTGTCCGTACTGCTTCGCCACGGCCGCGCCGCAGCGCGTCGCCTTCCGCTGCCTCGGGCGGGCCGGGCGCGGCCCGGGCTGCGACCCCGTCCTGGACCGCCCGCTGGCCGACTACACCGGCTCGACGGCGGGCGCGTCACTCCCCCCGGTGTTCGCGGCGTCCGGACGCGGGGGCCGCGCGCAGTGCCCGGACTGCGGCAGGCCCACGGGCCGGCGGGTCTGCCCCGAGTGCCACAACCCGCTCCCCTCGGCCTACTGCGACACCCCCAGCCGGATCGTCGCTCTCGTGGGCGCCAAGAACGCCGGCAAGAGCACCTACATCGCGGTGCTGCTGCACGAGCTCATGAACCGGATCGGCACCGAGCTCGACACCTCGCTGGTCGCCTGCGACGACCGCACGATCGACCGGTACAAGCGGGACTTCGGCCACCCGCTGTACGACCAGAGGCGGCTGCTGCCGACCACGGCCAGCGCGGCCACCGCTCCACGGGAGCCACTGGTCTACCTGCTGACGCGGACACGGCGCTCCAGGCTCAGCCGGCTGCACCGCGGCGGCGGCAACGACGCGCTCACGCTCGTGCTGTTCGACACCGCGGGTGAGGATCTGCGCAGCCGGGACACGCGGGACCTGCATCTGCGCTATCTCCAAGCCGCCGACGCCATCATCTTCCTGGTCGACCCGCTGGAGCTCCCGGGCGCTCGGGCCGCCCTGCTGGACGGGGTCCGGCCGGTGACCGCCGACGACCCCGACAGCGAGCCCATCAACGTCATCGCGCGGGTCACCGAGGCGCTGCAGTCGCGCCGCACGGGTGACCGGCTGCGGATTCCCGTGGCCGTCGCACTGACCAAGATCGACACGCTGCAACCGTCGATGGCCCGGCAGTCGGCGCTGCACCGGTCACGGCAGGTGACCGGGGCGCTGGACCTCGACGACCGGGAGGCGGTGGACGAGCAGGTCCGCGCGCTCCTGCACGAGTGGCAGGCGGGTCAGCTCGACCGCTATCTGCGGCAGCGGTACACCGAGTACGCGCTCTTCGGGCTGTCCGCGCTCGGTGGCATGCCGGACGACGGCCAGGTCGGCGCGGGCGGCGTGCGGCCCTACCGCGCCGAGGACCCGCTGCTGTGGCTGCTGCATCGCTTCGGCATGCTCGACGGCGTCCGCGGGGCCTCGGCCGCGGCCGGTGGCACGACGCGCGGGAGCGGGTGAGCCGTGGCGTGGCAGCTGCACTACACCTCTGACCGCCGCGGGCCGACCGGGCGAGCCGGGTTCCAGTTCGTCGCCGAGACACCGGACCTGCCGCCGGGCCTGCGGGCCGCGGTGGCGCCGTTCATGGTCTACCGCCCGCCTCCGCACGCGCCCCTGTCGCCCAGCCCCGCCGAGCTGGCCCGTTTCCCGGTCGCGCTCGCCTATGACCGGGTGGGCGAACGACAGGTGCTGGTCCGCTGCCGCTACCTCGGCCGGGACTATTCCGGCCGCTACGGCAACTTCTTCGCACACGCTGTGGTGGCCGAGCCCGACGAGCTCGAAGGATTCCGGCCGGCCGAGTTCTGGCGGGCGCCGCTGTGGCGGGACACGCCGGGGCAAGGGGCGCTGCCCCCGATCGACGAGCCGGCCCCGGGCGGGGCCCTGGACCCCGAGGTACTCGCCGAGTGGCTCGCAGACCAGTGGGACTCGGCATCGGCCTACGACCTGCTGGCCCGGCTGCTCGACGCCGTCGCCGCCGTGCTCGGGCAGGGCCACGGCCGGGTGCTGCTGGTCGCGCAGGACACCGAACTGGTCGCCGGATGGCTCGCGGTGCTGTCGTACGCCCTCCCGGCGGCCGCCGCGGCACTGATGTCCTTCATCACCTACAGCGCCGACCCGGGCGTCGCACCCCAACGGGTCGTCGGCACCACGCCGGACGTGTGGGAGACCACCCGCCACGACGGCCCGGTCTTCTTCCTCGACGCACCGGCGGCCGGCGACCCGGGCGGGCGTTACGCCCGTACGGCCGCGGACTGCTGGCGCCGTCTGGACTTCGCGGGCCTGGACGCGATGGGCGAGCTGGCCGAGGCGGCACTGCGCGACCCGGCGGGCGGACCGGCCCGCCTCGACGAAGTGCTGAACCAGGCCGCCACGCTGTTCGCGCTCTGCCGGGATGACCAGGCGGTGACGGCCGAGGAGGAGGCTCAGGCGGCCGCGCTGCTGGCCCGGCACGGAGCCCGCGTTCCCGGATGGGTCTGGCGGGATCTCACGCCGACACTGCCCGGCATGGGTTTCGACCTGGCCCTGGCCGTCATGCGCTGGGCCGGCGGCCCCGCGGAGCCTTCGAACCCCGCGGAGCCTTCGGGCCCCGCGGACGGCGGCGGCTGCGACCCGGCCGGCCTCGGCGAACGCGCCGGCCTGGCCGATCGTTGCGCCGCGCGCTGCGTGGTCCTGGCGCTGCGGGACCCGGCCCTGCGGCCGCGGCTGCCGGACGTGCGCCTCCCGGAGCCGGCGCTGACCCTGCTCGCGCCGATGGTCGAGGAGGCCCTGCTCGCCGCCCCGGACCTGACCGAGGTCGCGCGGATCGCGGCGCTGGCCGAGCGCGTCGGCGCTCAGGTGTCCGCCGCGGCCGTCGAGGCGGCCGCCGCCGGGTGCGCACGCCGTGGTGCGTCCGACCTC
>JAOPYH010000359.1 GCA_025964715.1 Streptosporangiaceae bacterium
CTTCCAGGCCGTTCTTCTCACACAGTTGCTGGGCGTTTTTCTGTGCTTCGTCGGGGATGGGGCTGGTGGCGGCGGCCATGACGTAGATGTCAGCCTCCAGCCTGGTGGCGATGGCGATGTCTTTCCCGATCTGCGCGATGGTGAACTGCTGGCCGCTGGTTTTCACCTCACCGGTGATCAGCTTGCCGTCGGCGATCCCCAGGATGTCGGCTTCCTTCTTTTCGCTGTCAGCCTTTTCTCTGTCAGCGGCGAACCACAGGTCGACGCCGGGGAGAAACCAGCTGGCCTGTGCGGTGCGGGAAAGGGCGGCGATGGTGAGCAGGTGGGGCAGGACGCCCTGGTCACTGGCCCGGTCGATGCGGGAGTCCAGCCGGTAGGCGGTGGTAGGCCCGTCGTTGCCGGTGTAGGCCCCGAGGGTGTGGCAGCCGGGGCAACGGGGGACGCCGCGCTCCGACACGGTCGACATGGGCAGGAAGCTGTTGATTCCGCACGCCGTGCACTTGATCTCCAGCCCCCGCTCGGCCCACCCGATGCCAGCCAGGCGCTCCAGTACGCCGGCCGCCGCCCGCGGGGCACCGTGCCCGAGATGGGCGGGCGTTTTGATCGTACGCTCGGTTCGCCCTCCCCACCGGGCGGCGAACTCCGCCTCGGACTCGCTGAGGGGGCGGTCCTTGCCCAGGAGCTTGGCCAGCTCCTGGGCCATGCGCTTGCCGCGAGGGGTGGTGAGTTTCCCGATGCTCTCAAGGACGTGGGGTTCGCCCAGGACCTGCAGGGCGATCTCGTCGTCGGTCAGGCTGGCGCCGATCGCGCCTTTCTCGGAGGTCTGCCATCGAATGGTGCGCTCGTCCAGCAGGGTGCCGACTGCTTTGGCGAGCGAGGGAACGGCCAGAGGCAGGCGGAACTCGGGCTCCGCACGTACGGGGATCTGGAGGCCGCCGTTACGCCAGCTCCCGTTGCGGTGGAAGAGCCGGGCCACGGATTCGGTGTGCGGGTAGGAAGCCAGGAGCTCGCTGGTGATCGTGGCCAGGACGAACTGGCCGGTGGTGCCGGGGGCAGGGTTGGAGAACCGCAGGACTACCTGGTCGCGGACTTCCGGCACGTCGACGGGGACGGCCGCGCCGTAGGTGCGGGTGAAGTCACACAGGCCGGCGACCGACCGGACCTGCAGGAAGGTGAAAGGCACGGAACGGACCTTGCCCGTCGGGGGAAAACTCCGGCGGATGCTGACGGAGCGCTTCTCGGCCAGCTCCAGGCCGAGTTCCTTGGCGACCTCGTGCAGGGCATCTCCGTCGAGCGTGGCGCTGGTCAGCAGCACATCCGGCGTGACCTCGATCGGTCGCGCCAACTGGCGGGCGAATTCGTCGCGGAAGCCGACCCAGTCCTTGAGCTGGTCGGCCGGGAGCAGATACATCGGTACGGTGCCAAACCGCAAGGGCCGCAGGACCCGCATGTTCCAGAAGCCGAGGCAGTCGGCCAAGTCGCCGGTCCCGGAAGTGGCCCACACTACGGTCGGCCCGTCGCCGGCCCCGCCGCTGGCGCTGTTCTCTGCGAAGTGGGCGACGGTCTGGTCGATCAGCGTCGCGCCGCGCAGATGCGCGCGGGCCACCAGGTCCGGGTGCCACCGGGGCCGCGTGACCTTGATGGTCTCCGGCCCTGGCTGTTCCTGGGCAAGGTCGGTGAGGTCGCCTGCGGCGGTGGCCTCCCATAGGTCGCCGCCGGCCCGGGCTATGACGTATCCGTTGGTTCCGTCAATCGTCGCTGGCAGCCCGAGCTCTCCAGGATGGGCGGACAGGCTGGTGATACCTCCCACATCGATGTGGTCGACCGACTGCACCAGTTCCAGGCCGAGGGAGGTGGCGGTCGTAAGCGCGCTCTCCCGGTCGGCGTCGATGTTCACGGCGCCATCCGGGGCGGACAGGTCGATGATGCTGCGCTGGTCGGCGCTGATCGCGCCATCAGCCCGAACCTCTACGATGGGCTCACAGGCCCCGGCCCATCGAGTGCTCGCCTCTTGCACGGCACGCCGGAACCCGGCCTCGCTGGCCTCGCCGATCAGATACACCGCCCGCGCCGGCCGCACCGATGCCATCATCACCGCGTCGTAGCGGCGCAGTTGGGAATTCATGCACCCACCCTCCCATGCTCGCCAGACAGGGCCCGCACAACCTCGGCCGGGCGCACCCTAGCGACCGGGGCAGCGGTCTACCGGCTGCGCCGGGTGGTGAGTCGGCCGTCCTGGATGCGGTGGGCAAGGTCGAGGCCGCTTTCGAGCATCGCCAGCACATCGAGGTGCCGGTCGGCAGGCACCGTACCCAGGCGCCGCTTGTCGCGACTGACTCGGATCAGCGGGTTCGTTGCGCTGGGTGGCGTGATCGCGACCGGTCCGTCAGATGCGCCGGGCGTCAGCCGGACCAGGGGGATGGTCACGGCGCGGTCGTCGAGCAGCTGGTTGACCAGGTTCGAGGGGGAGCGGACGTAGTCGAGGATGTCGTCGATCTCGTACTCGTTCGGCTGGTATCGGTCGGTCCACCCATCGATGTGTTGCTCCGCGAGCCAGTGGCGGAGGTCTGTTGACCGATACCCCTGGTCGGCGGCGTCCTTTCCGGCGAGGTGGGCCAAGCGGCGGGAGGTGATGCCGGAGGTGAGCAGGGTCAGGGCCTGCTCGGTGTCGACGCCATGCCGGATGTGCCATGCGGTGTGCGTGTTAAGCCGGGGCGTGGTGGGCGTGAGCAGAGGGCTGGTGTTGACCAGGTTGATCAGGGCGCCGGTGACCCAGCTCAGGGCGTGTTCGAAGCCGCTGCTGATGTTGCGTACCGCCTGTTCGAGAGCCCACTCGGAAGGGACTCCCGGCAGCCAGGCGGCAGCCAGGTCGGGGATGGTGGCGCCGGAGATCCAGTTCTGGATTGCGATGTCGAGCGGGACGCGGACTGACTCTCCCCGGCTCTCTTTGGTGGTGAAGCGCCAGAAGTCGTTGACCTCGGGCAGGACGGAAAGCCGCTCGAAGGCGCCCTGCTCGGTGAGAAAGGTCAGGGTGCGCTCCAGTGTCCACTCCGCGGGTTCGTCGAACCACACCGTTCCCTCGTCCGCAGGTACGGCCTCCTCGTTGGACGCGTGATCGGCGAGCTTTCTGGCCAGGCCTTGGGCGATCCAGTCCAGCTGGCGGGCTGTCCCGAGGATGGCGCCGGTGCTGGACAACCGGCCGGCCAGGACTGTGTCGGTGGCCTCGTGCACCTCGGCCACTTGGCGCGCGAGGCCGAGCCATCGGCGGGTGACGTATTCGTTGCCGGTCTGGGCCATTGCGAACAGCGACCGGACGGCGTCGAGGGGATCGCCTTCGAGGGAGGGGGTGGTGGCGTGGATCTGCAGGACGAGCCACACGAACGCGGCGAAGTCCGCGGCGATGTCATCGGTCAGGGCGAACACGTTGTCGGCCTCGTTGCGCAGCACGTCCTCTGCGTCGGCGAGCGCGGCCAGGGCTTCGCTGGTCAGCAGGGCGGAGACGACCTTGAGCTGCTCCGCGTCGGGGGTGAGGGTTTTGAACTCGGCCGGGCGCGGCGGGTAGGGGCGCGTCAAGAAGATCCAGCCCTCGCTCTCCCGGCCGGCGCGCCCGGCGCGGCCGATCGCGTTGACGAGCTCGGCGGGGGCCATGCTGCGCTGGCCGTCCCAGGCTGGGCGGTCACCTTGGACCTTGCTGTGGACGATGACCGTGCGCACGGGCAGGTTGACGCCGTCGGTGAGGGTGCTGGTGCTGGCGATCGCCACAAGTTGGTCATTCCGCAAGGCGTTCTCGATTGCTTGGAGAACGTCGTCGGGGAGGTCTCCGTGGTGGTAGGCGACACCACGGCGGGTGCAGCGAACTAGCGGGTGCTCCGGCCCGAGCGTGTCTGCCAGGTACTCGGAGAGCACGGCAGCTGCGGGCCGGTCGGCGAGGTGTTCGGCGATGGCGAGCGCGGAGTTGCGGGCCTCCTTCTTGGTTCCGACGACCATCAGGACGCTGCCGGCTGAGGTGAGCGACGCCGCACCGGCCGCGAAGACCTTGTAGTCCGCGATGCCCCCTGACAGTCGGGTCCGGGAGTTCCACTGGCGCGGATGGCGGCCTGCGAACCGCCGTGTGCCCACTTCGCCGGTGGTCAGGCGTGCGATCTCGGAGGAGGCGGTCGGCCGGACGTCCAGGCGGGCCGCGACCGGCACAGTAGCGAGCGTCGGGGAGGGCTGCTTCGCCGTCGGCGAGCGGCGGTTCAGCTCGGCCTGGTCCTCGATCAGCTCCGGATAGAGAAGCCCGTGCAGGCGCCGCGGGCCCCGCCAGGTGTCGGTGAAGTACACCTCGCGTTCGGGCCGGTCCGGGTCCAGCCATGAGGCGATGTCGCCCCGGTTGCCGACCGCCGCGGACAGCAGCACCAGCCGCACGCCGCTCGCGTTTGCCCGCAGGAGCGCGAGCAGGCTCTCCAGGACGAAGCCGCGACGGCCCTGGGCGATGTGGTGGGCTTCGTCCACCACGATCAGCCCGACGCTCTCCAACGTGGCCTCGGAGTCATTGCGCATCATGTGCATGAGCCGCTCCGGGGTCACGATCTCCACGTCCCCGGCCGCAGGTGATGGCCCGGAGGACACGGGGAAGTCGGGCTGCTCGGCGGCCAGCTGCCGCTCCAACAGCCGCAGCCGACCCCGCAGGGCTGAACGCATCTCCCGCCCGAGACTGCGCATCGGCGACACGTACACCACCCTGCCGGGCCGCTGCGCCAGGTGTGAGCAGATCACCAGCTGGGCCATGAGCGTCTTGCCCGCGCTGGTCGGCACGCTGATCAGGCTGCGCGGCGTCGACGGGTCGACCGGATTGCCCCGCTCCAGCTTCAATAGCTGGCGCTGCGGCGGCCACAGGGTCATCACCGGCGGATGCGACAGCGCGAAGCTGCGGGCGACCTCCGGGGGCGTGCCTGGAGGCAGCAACGCGTACAGGCTGCTGGCCGCCATCTCCCCGCTCAGGTCGAGCAGGTGCGCGGCCACCCACCTCGCCAGCCGGTCGCCGCGGCCAGCCCGCTCGTGCACCACGTCCTCAAGCAGACGCTGCGCCGCCGTGAGGTTCTGCTCCTCCCCGAACGCCAGGAACTGGTAGAGGCGGAAGACCGCGCCCACCACCGCCTCGGCCGGGCCGTACATGGTGCCCGCCAGCGAGTCGCGGCGCATCACCTCCCGCAGTTCCCGGAACTGCCGGCGCCATGTCCGCAGCGCCCGCCCCAGCACGGGCCGGTCGAAGCCGAGGAAAACCACCCCGGTCTCCACCGCCAGGGTGCCGATGTGGGCACGGAGCTCACTGCGGACGTCCACCAGGTCGCGCACCTGCCGGTAGACCGCGGTGGCGTTCGGGTCCTGTTCGCTGCGCCGGTAGCCGGCCTGGGCGGCGAAGGCGATCTGCAGCCGGTCGGCGGGCGAGCGACGGCCGTCCCCCAGGGCGAGGTCCAGCAGGTGCGCACTGACAGCGAAGGCCTGCCGGACGCGCCCCGCGTCGAACCCGGGTGCCTCCCGGTCGAGCGCGGCCAGCCCGTGCAGGTACCACGCCGTGCCGAGCGTCTGGTCGGTGATGTCCCGCTCGCCGCGGAACGCGGCGACCTCCAGCTCGGTCATCCTCGCCAGCAGCTCCTCCGCACTGGGGAGCACACCGCCCGGCCGGTGCTCGCCGAGCGCCGACGCGAGCACAAGCGGATCTAGAGTGCGCTCCACACGTACTCCCTCACGTCCTTGGCGAAGTTCTCAAGATCGTCGACTGCCACCACCAGGCCCTGCAACGCCCCGACATGGGTGTGGGTGGTGAAATGCTTGTGGGACCGGTCGAAGGCCGTCTCCGGGGTGTCCTCAACGTTCAGCGCCAGGCTGACACCACCGCTTCCCGACTCCTCCGCGGTCACCCACTGCCGCACCAGCGAGCTGACGAACACCCGGGTGTCCGGAGCGAGGAACTTCCCGCCCCACGACACCTGACCCAAGTACCTTGCACCGTTGGCGTTCAGCTGCTGCCAGGCTCCGCGGATGGTGTCACTCGGCTTGGCCGCGGTACCGGTGAACTTCTTCATCTCCCACAGCCGGAACACGAACCCCAGCGCACTGCCCTCGACGCGGTGGATGATCAGCCCGTCCGGGCCGCTGTCCGTCACCGTCGACGACGGCGGATCGAGGATCTCCACGCTCCGCCCGGGTTCGGGGGCGAGGTCCCGTGTGGAGAGGTACCAGAGCCACTCACCTATATAGCCGGTCACGCCGGTGGGGTCGTTGGCCTCGAAGACCGGAGCCGCGTGGGACAGGACGTGCTCCCGGTCCACGTCGGTCAGCTTCCTCCCGGCCAAGGCCGCATCCCGCCACAGCGCGTAGCCGACGGTGTCCAGGTCCGTTCGGGCCTGCATGATTTCGTCCGCGATGATCCAGGCTGCCGCTGCCCGATCCTCGGGTTCCTGGCCGATGGTCACCACCAGATCCCAGGGGCACACCTGGTCGCGGCCGCGCGGCTCGCGGCTTGTCAGATCCACCAGGCGACCGCCGACCGAATCGGCGCGCTCCACTGCCTGACGTACAGGAATCAGCAACCCGCCCCCACCTCCCGTTCTTGGCCCGGTGCCGGGCCTCGAGGGCGAAGACACTCCATCCGATCACCCTACCGACCCGCGAAGCTTGCTCGCACAGCCTGCTGGGCCCTGTCGGCGCGGGTGGCTTGGGTGCTGGGGCGAAGGCGCCGATGTACCGAAGGTGAGCGTAGTGAGCGAGCGTGAGCGCCCGGAGTTCGAGCGGTGCCGCCCGTACCACCACTCGCCTTCATCTGCCTCTGTCGCTGCAGCCCTGCGTTCTCGCCGACGAAGGTCGGACACCGAGGGTCTGCTCCTGGAGGTGACCGTGGCCACGGCTGATGTGCACGATTCCAAGGCCGCCCCCGCACTGCTGGAGACGTTCATGGACGAGCCGGGCCGGCTACAGACCCGCTGGGCGTCCTGGGCGAGAAAGACCTCTTCCAGCACCGGATTGGTGTCCTGCGCCTCGTCTAGCAGGATGAAGTCCGCGGGCAGAACCGGCTTGGTCATCGCCCACATCTTCATGTAATGATCGGGCGTGAACTTCAGCCTGCCCTTGAACGAACGCAGGTCCGCCCAGGCCCGGATCGCGTACGGCAGCAGCACTCGGGCAAGGAAGTCCTGCGCCGGTCCGTGGAGCCCGTTGACGCGTTCCATGTGACGCGCCATCAGGATACGGTCCGTGCTGTAGCAGAATCTGCGAATCATGCCCATCACCAGGCGCGCTTGATGGCTGCGGGTGATGCGGTGGGAGTCGATGCCCAGGTCCCGGTCGATGCCGAGAAGCCGTGCCGTCTCCTTCGACGGGATGTGGGCAGCGCGGTCCAGGCGGAGCTGGTAGGCGTGGCCGCCGGCCCGGTAGGCGAGGGAGTGCGAGGTACGGCAGTCCACATTCGCACCGAATCGCCGCCGCGCGTCGGCGGCGATGTCCCGGCCGAACACCATGTACAGATCTCGCCTCCTGGTTGCCGCGCCCATCAGCACCAGCGTGGAGGTCTTGCCCGTTCCGGCACCCGCGACGAGCGCCAGGTCCCGGCCCGAAGCGAAGACATCCCGAGCGGCCTGCTGCTCCCCGGTCGGCTCCATGGAAATCGCTGTCCCTTTCACGAAGTGCGGTGTCATCTGCCCGTTGGGTCAGAGAACGTCGTCAGGAGGCGGCATTCCCTCGGCGTGCCCTGGTCCGCCGACGGCGTCTTCCCGCTGCCGGCCAGGGAATCGCCGTACCGATGCGTACCCCGGGGAGGGGCTGTGGCAAGCGGATGCCGTCGCCCGTTCCGCTGACAACGGTCGCATCTGACTGGTCGAGCAGTCTCGCCGCGCTTTGGTCGCGATGGCCATGAAGACATGGTGCCAAGTGGCACTGACACCTCTGGAAAGGTGCGGTTGGGCGGAGTCAGCCGGCCTGGAACGGTGAGCGGGTGAGGTGTTGGGCGAGGTAGCAAGCGGTGTAGTCGGCGAAGACGTGCAGGCGCGCGGCCACGCGAAGCTGGGAGAGGAACAATCCGCACGACGAGCGTTGGGTCAAGCCGCTGAGCTGTGCGCCCAGGGTCGCTCCGAGCATGACCCGCACTGGCTGTACTGGATCAACGAAGGCGTTATGCGGTCTGTCAATCTGTCCCAGCTGGCGAGTGTCTCAGAGGCTCGCTGCCTCCGGGCTGCTCGGAGGAACCCTGCGGCCAGGCTGCGGCGTGCGAGCTGTCGGCGGGCGGGTGGCGATGCCGGCCTCGGTGCGGATGAGTTCAGCCAAGCGGCCGTCGGTGCTGAAGGCTGTGAGTGGCTTCGCGGAGGTCGTGTTCGAAGGCGTCCCTGTCTGGGCCGGGTTGGGCGAGGCTGGAGTAGCTGTAGTAGAACTACTGGTCGATGACCTAGTCGAGAACGGTGAGCGGGCCAGGACTTCCTGGTGGCGTTCCTTGGGGTAGGTGTAGGTCCTGGAGTCGACCCGCCGGTCGGGGCCGAGGTAGCGGGTGCGGACCGGCGATCACCGCCAGCCAGGCGGCTGGGTCGACTGCTTTGCCTATTCCTCGCACGTTCGCGTGTGGACTACGAGAGACGCACTTCAATCTTGTCGCATCGACACGCGAGACGATTACCCTGACGTTCTACCCATTGCCTGCAGGAGTCACAGTGAACCTGTGAGTAAAATTCAAGCACCGAATATCCGAAAGCCTCAACTTCGGTCCAGGTCACTCCCTCGGCCCATTCATTGTAATGGGCGCCGGCGATATTGCGGAGATGAACCCACCTATCTACCGATGCAAGAGTTGAAGCACAGGAAGTGGCCTTCAGCTTCCTAAAGATCCCTGGCCACGTGTCTCCGAGGGTGTATGCATCTTCCCGTCTCCGCGTCACGCTCGTCGGGATCTTCCAGCTCAAGATGTCACAAATCTGTTCTAGGAGTCGACCCGCCACACCGCAGACGGTATACGGGTCAGACCCTTCGAGGGCCGCCCATAGCGCCCCTTCGGGTTGACTATCATTAGAGACCGCGTGAGGGCCGCCATTGAAATCCCAGCGCCGAATTTCAACTCCTATCACCGGGTGTCCAGCCCGCTGGAAGATGTCTCGAAGTTGGCGCCTCCATAGCCTGTCGTGAACGGTGATAAGTAGCTGCCATTCACGGAAGTCTCTCACTACTTGTTCCATCACCGCTACTCTGATAGTGGCATCAACACTCTGAAGAACGTCGTCAAGGATCAGTACCTGAGCTTGCCCCTGCTCCCCCGCAGCGCGGGCAACTGCTAGGAAGTACTGCAGGGCAATTAGATCCTGATACGCTTCGCTAAATACCTGTTGCGGTGTAGCGATGACACCACTTGTTAGCTGTACTTCTATCTCCAGTGAAACCTCGCTGAGCCTTCCAAAGATAGGCTGCACGCGCGCTACATGTTGTGCTCGTGTCACTGATAGAAAGGCTTCAGTTAGCCAGTCGCCGACTTCGCCTAGAAGACCTTGCATGGCAAGCAGGCGCTCGGTAGTTGCGCTGCTGGGAAGCTGTAGACGTTTTGCATCTTTATTGAGCTGCCTTACTCGATCTCCCAGATACTCAACTTCGCGAACAATTTCCTCGATTGGTCGCGGCAAGCGAATACGAGACCGCTCACTTGCCTGGAATCCCTTATAGACATCCCGGGAGACCATCATACTGATGTCGTCGGCTTCGCGAGGAGGTGGTGATACTCCAAGCAAAACAGCGAGTTTCGCAGCGGCTTCTCTCCTCTTGCGTTTTACCTCGTTTCTCTCCTCCGCCACAGCAGATTGTTCTGACGTCAAGAGACCCGAAAGGGGGGCTGTCGCTTCATCGCTCAGGGCATGATCGATGAACAGAGATCCTCTCTTGGTGGATGGAGTGTCAAGAAATCGCAAGATATCCGCCCGCTTGAGACTCATGGGGGCACGCCTGAAAATCTGAGGAGGGGCACTCCCGGAAGTACTAATATTTCCGTTATCATCAATCTGGGCCCGCCTCTCAATTACTTGCCCGTCAGTGAGCGTGGCGCGAACCGAGCATCTCGGCTCTGGCGTTGCCAGGTTAATAAGGGATGGCCCTCCGGTTCCCTTCATGGTCCTACTCCGCCCGACGCTGCCCTGACAGGCCCATTCGATAGCGTCAACGAGCGAGGACTTCCCGGAGCCGTTCTCACCAAAAACTATTGCCGATCGCGGACGACCTTCGTCTCCGCTCTTAAAATCTATCTCCAGCTCACCCGGAACTCCACGAAATCCGCACGCCTCAACCTTAGAAACGCGCACCGAAGAGCGTGGCGATCGCTTGGTGCGACTTTCCCTCTGCGTTTCTGTCATCTGGTTCGTCCCCCCACTTTTCATGCGCTCGCGGTTCATAATGACATGCGGTCAACCGACCATAGCCGAGGATATCCTGACCCGAATTGCGCTGCCGGACCACCCGGATTTGAAACGAAGCAGTCCTGCTTCGTGATCAAGAGGCGGCGAGCGTTCTGTGTCTCCAGCTCAGCACTGCGTGGCGGTCCACCCAGTCCCGGCCCGTCTCCAGTTCCGACACGTACCTGTCGCTCCTGACCAATCCGGCGCTCCCGCCAAGCGGCCAGGTAAGTCCCGATGGGTCCGTCAGCGGCTGTCTCGTCCAGCTTGCGCATCACCAGGTTGCTCTTATACCCACTCGCCCGGAATCCTTGCCCTTGCAGGGCCAATCGCGCTCATCTTGCCGTGAGCAGCCGGTGTCGAGCGCGCGTATGCTCTTCGCTGGACACACTAGTACTCCAGCCGTAGATCGTTATGTGCTGCGACTGGCGGAAACTCAGGTGGCCTCAGCGCATGATCTGGGTAGAGTCCGGCAATGCCCGAGCTGAAGCGGCTGCATGCCGGCCACGCCCCGGCGGTCCTGGCCTTCGAGCTGGCGAACCGCACCTACTTCGCTGCCTCGATCTCCGACCGCGGCGACGACTTCTTCGACCAGTTCACCGACCAATAAAACGCTTCGCTGACCGAGCAGGAGGCCGGCATCTGCGCTTTCTACGTGCTCGTCGCCGAGGACGGCTCGGTACTCGGCAGGTTCAACCTGTACGACTTGGAGGACGGCACTGCCAGACTCGGCTACCGGGTCGCGGAGCGGGTCGCCGGCCGCGGTGTGGCGACCGCGACTGTCCGGGAGCTGTGCCGGATGGCGACAGCGATGCACGGCCTGCGCACACTGTGACGGCCACCTCCCACGACAACGCCGCTCCCAGAAAGTCTTGGCCAAGGCCGGGTTCGTCCCGCTTGGCCCTGTCACCCCGGCCGATCTCGGAGGCAAGTCAGGCACTTGGTACCAGTGCGACCTCCCGCCATAGACCTTGATCTTGCTCGTGGGTCGGCTGCGGTAAGGCTGCGGCCACAGCTGATCATCGGTGTGTGAAGACTAACGATCTTGCGGTGGCCGCAGGACACAGCGTAAACCCTGCTCGCTGGCAGGAAGCGTTCGAGGGTCTGATGAGCCGGATAGCCGGCCGGTTCGCCCGGGTTGAACCCCGGCGTCGGGTACGGGATCTGATGCTGGGGCTGCTGTCGGACCTGCCACGCAAGAACTGCTGGACCCTGGCCGAGCACGCGGGCGACACCACTCCGGACGGCATGCAGCACCTGCTCCACCGCGCGAAATGGGATGCCGACAAGATCCGGGACGACATACGCGCCTACGTGGTCGAGCACCTCCACGACACCGAGGCGGTGCTCGTGGTCGACGAAACGGGCGATCTGAAGAAGGGCACGGCGACCGTCGGCGTCCAGCGCCAGTACACCGGCACGGCCGGTCGCATCGAAAACGCCCAGGTCGCCGTCTACCTCGTCTACTCCGGCGCCCGCGGACACGCTGCCATCGACCGAGCCCTGTACGTACCGCGCTCGTGGACCGAGGACCCGGACCGCTGCCGAAGCGCGGGCATCCCCGACGGCCTGGCCTTCGCCACCAAGCCCCAACTTGCCGCCCGCATGGTCCAACGGGCCCTGGACGCGGGAACACCCGCACGCTGGGTCGCGGGAGACGAGGTCTACGGCGACAACCCACACCTGCGGACCGCCCTGGAACACCGCCGAACCGGCTACGTCCTCGCCGTCTCCAGCACCCACCCCGTCATCACGCACGC
>JAOPYH010000380.1 GCA_025964715.1 Streptosporangiaceae bacterium
GCTGCTGACTGGCAACGCGCCTATGCCGAAGGAGGCAAGGGGTCGACGATCAGTCGGGCCCAGATCATGGCGACCGACATATACGAGCAGGGCGCTCCCATCCCGCCGACCGCAGGTCCGAACCACAACCGTTTTTTCACTGCGGTTCAGGAGGCGTTCACCGAGGTCACGAAGGAACTGGAACTCATCCTCGACTGAGAGGGGTCCTAGGACATCTCGCCAGCGGAGCGTGATCCTGCACCGCCAGGACCGCACACGGACCGCCCGGATCACCTCCATCGCGGTCAACATCCCCGCGACGCTCAAGGCCCTGGCAACATGGGATGGCAGATCCGATCGCCCCCGAAACGCCATCCGAGAATGCCGTGACCCCACACCAGTTCGTGGGTGGCCTCATCAGAACGCATCCGCTGACGCAGCCGGAACAGGCTCTCGTAGAGTTCGCGAGCGGCGAGTGCCGCACAAGCGGTCTCTGCCCACGGCATCCAGACACCGTCGACCCAGCGTCCGAAAACCGCTTTGACGCGGCCGACGGGATCCGGGTCATCCTCGGTCGGCTCTCCGACCCTGTCGACCAGGTCAGGCGGGAGTTGCGGTGGTGCGCACGGGTCGCTCCTGACGACGTCACTTAGCAGGTGCGACACGTCCCCGGGAAACCCTGGCGGCACCGGCTTCGGGGTCTTCCGCACCCGCAGCCAGGCGTCCCCGGCCGCGCCACCGAGCCGTACCGAGGGATGGTCCGGAATCTTGCCGGGTGACACCGCTATGTCCTGGTCGCCGACATGGCGGACCGGCTTCGCGTACACCTCCTGGGCCAGCGCGCTCAGGTAGTCGTACAGGTGCCCGATCCGTTCCCGGGTGCGCGCATCGGCCACGTGTTCTCCCGCCACCTTCGATCAATCGTGCCGATCCCGCACCGGCCCCGTAATGGGACGCGCGAGACAGGGCACTGGTGTGCCGCGTTTTTTGTGGGACACCCCGCCTACCGCTCGTCGGCGTCTGGACGGCACTGTGCTGCAGTAGCGCTTGCGCCGATCAGGTCGGTTTGTGCTAATTTCCTCGCCAGGTCACGAGATCCAGCGTCAAGCCCCGGCTTGCTGGACGGCATCCCGCTCCGCAGCGGGTGCCCCGGGTGACGACCAGCCCCGTACAACCCGTACGGGGAAACCGCGGATCACCGGGGCGTGACGCTACCGGGGTCCATCCGACTCCGGAGGAACAGTCATGCCCGCACCCGATGCCATCTCCGACCTGCCGCAACGCATCATCGACGCGCTGCGCATCGAGGTGGAGTGGACCGTCCACGAGCCGGACGGCTTCGGTCTCGGCTTCGTGGCCGGAGAGCTCGGCGTCTGGCTGGCCACTCGCGACGACGACCGGCTGTCCGCGCTGCACATCGAGGTACGGGTGGCCCGCCACGTGCCCGATGGCCCGGACGTTCGGAAGTTCTGCGAGACCCGCAACCACTATGGGCTGGTCGGCCGTTGGGTGCACGACGCGGCCACCGCGACGGTGTCACTTGTCGCAGACCTGCCGTCCTTCAACGCCGATGGTCCGGAGGCCGGGCTGGTCGAGGTCTGGGCCGAGTACGTGGCGCACATGATCGCCACCGCGGAGTCGGCCGCCTTCCGCTCGCTCCCACAGCTGGGCATGGGCGGGCAAAAGGCCCTCACTTTGGTCGGTGGACAACGCCGCAAGCCCTCCGACCGGTTCGTCAACCGGCTGGCGGACATCGTCGAGTTGGGCAAGGACGCCGAGGCGGCCGAGGAGGTCATGGAGCTGTTGCGACAGACTCCACCGGTCGTACACGGGCGTGCCGGTAGTAGCTGGCTGATCTCCCACGAGAGCCCGGTCATCGCGTTGCGGTGCCTCGACGGGGAGGTCATCTCGATCTTCGCCGCGCAGCACCCGACGTTCGGCTGGGGAATCATGATCGCCGCAGGGCAGGACCCGGAAAAGCTCTGGCTCGACGACGACCCCGAGCTGATCGCCTCCCTCAACCGGACGGCGGTCCAGCGTGGTGGTCTGGCTCCGGGCTCCTGGACCCAGGGTCAGCACGTCGAACACCGGATGTTCATCTCCAACACCCTGCTGAGGGCCGCCGGCTCTCCCCAGACCGCCCACTTCGCGGTCAGCGAGTTCGTCACCGAGACCGCTGTCCAGCTCCGCAGATCCCGGATCACGGTCGAGCAGGAGACTCCCGCCCTGGTAAGGCCGGCGTGGCCGGACGACGACAGGGCCGACGTGCTGGCCCGCCGCGACCCGTTCAACGACGGGATCGACAACCCAGACGTCGCCATCTACCTCGACCTGTTCGGCCGAGGCTGCGGGATTACCCAACGCTCCTTCGAGCTGTGGGAGTCGCGGCTGACCGACGACGACCGCACCGATCCCAGGGTCGCCGGATTCACGAAGTTCGTGCGGGCCCGCAATACCGGGTGAGCCGCGAGACTCCACAACCCTGGTGACACCGAATACCGACCCGTTCAAGAAGAACTGAAGGCGATCATGGATCTTAGTGCCGTCTACCAGGAGCTGTGCGCGGCAGATGCTGAGGTGTTCGACGTCGACCTGGCCACCGCCATCGATGACCTGGCCGGACGCCTGCACAGGCTCGAGTGGCAGCTAACGCTCACCGT
>JAOPYH010000385.1 GCA_025964715.1 Streptosporangiaceae bacterium
TGGCCCGCCGGTCCGCGACCTGCGCCGCCGCGCCCTCGAACCCGGCGATCGCCAGGCAGCCGCCCGGCTCGGCGGCCGTGTCCGCGCCCCCCAGGTGATCCGGGCCGGCGAGACCGACCATCGTCTCGGTCTCGTCGGCCAGCCGGAGCACGGTCGGCAGCGGACCTCGCTGGGCGAGCAGGCGCAGAGCCGCCGTTCCCTCTTCGAAGGATCGGAAGCGCCAGCCCTCGTAGGCGCTCGACTCCGGCACCGGGTGCACTCGCGCCGTCACCGAGGTGATCACGCCGAACGCCCCCTCGGAGCCGAGCACCAGCTGGCGGAGATCCGGCCCGGCTGCCGACTTCGGCGCGCGGCCGAGCTCCAGAACCCCTTCGGGGGTCGCCACGGTGAGGCCGACGACCATGTCGTCGAAGCGGCCGTAGCCGGCGGACGCCTGCCCGCTGGACCGGGCGGCGGCGAACCCGCCGATCGTGGCGGCCTCATAGGACTGCGGATAGTGGCCGAGGGTGAAACCTCGCTCCCGCAGGAGCTGCTCGGCTCGCGGGGCCCGTAGACCTGCCTGGAACGTGGCCGTGTGCGAGATGGGATCGACGGCGACGAGCCGGTCGAGACGGCGCAGGTCCAGTGCCACGCAGGGCCGGTCCTGCCTCCCCGGTCCGGCGGAGTCCTCGGCCCGCGGCGCGAGACCACCGACCACGGACGTGCCACCGCCGAAGGGGACCACCGTGACGAGATACCGCGCGCACACCCTGAGGACCCGCAGCACCTCATCCGGCGTACCGGGGAGCACCACCGCGTCCGGGGCGCCGGTGACCTCACCCGCCCGCATCCGCAGCAGGTCCGGGGTCGACTTTCCCGCGGTGTGCCGGATCCGGGTCTCGGCGTCGGTGCGCACGTTCTCCGGGGCGACGACCTCGGCCAGGCCGGCGCGGGCGCCGGCCGGCAGGCGGGACGTGGGCACGGCGACGTCCTCAAGCGCCACCGGCGGCCGCTCCGGGGGGTCTACCCCGAGAAGCTCCCGCAGCAGCGCCACCACCGGCTCCGGCAGCGGCCTGGCCCTGGCCGGATCCCCCCAGCCGTTCCACCGCATGTCCACCTGGGACACTCCTCCTGTCGTCCGCGCGCCCGCACTGCCCGCACGGCCATCCCGCTTCCCGGGCGATGATCTCGTGCTTACACTGTGACACATGTCGTCGAATCGTCACAAGCGCACCGACCACGACACTGTGCTCGACGCCGCGCGCGACAGCGTGCTCGCCGTCGGGGTGCGCCGGACCACGCTGACCGACGTCGCCCGCCGCGCCGGGGTGTCCCGCATGACGCTCTATCGCCGCTGGCCGGACGTACGGACGCTGGTCGCGGACCTGATGACGCGGGAGTGGACCGCCGTGGCGGCGGCGGTGGCCCCGCCGGGTGACGGCCGGCCGGTCCGCGCGGCCATGGTCGAGAGCCTGGTCCAGGGCGCGCGGGCCTTCCGTGAGCACCCCCTGCTCCGCAAGATCGTCGACGTGGACCCGGAGCTGCTGCTCCCGTACCTGCTCGACCGGCGCGGCGCCAGCCAGGAGACGTTCCTGGAGCTGCTCGAGGCCACGATCCGCGCCGGCCAGCGGGACGGCACGATCCGGGACGGACATCCGGCCCGGCAGGCCCGTTCCGTGCTGCTGATCGTCCAGGCCTTCGCGCTCTCGGTCCGCACCATGGCCACCGGCTCCGGTGACCCCGAACTCACGGAGCCGGCCTTCGACCACGAGCTGCGCCACATCCTGGACAGGACCCTGACACCATGAGACACCCGAGACGTGATTCCCCGCACGACCCCGCGCGTCCGGCGTCGTCCTCGCTCAACAGCGCGCGCCGGGCCCGGGAGCTGGCCGGGCTGCCCGGCCAGACGGTCGACGTGCTGGTGGTCGGGCTCGGTGCGACGGGCGCCGCGGTGGCGCTCGACGCGGCCTCCCGCGGCCTGTCGGTGGCCGCCATCGACGCCCACGACCTCGCGTTCGGCACCTCGCGCTGGAGTTCCAAACTGATCCACGGAGGACTGCGCTATCTCGCCTCGGGACAGGTCGACCTGGCCTACGAGAGCGCGGTGGAACGCGGCGTGCTCATGCGGCACACCGCACCCCATCTCGTGCGGGCGCTGCCGTTCGTCATGCCGCTCACTCCGATGGTGTCCCGGTCGCAGGCCCTGCTGACCCACGCCGGGCTGTGCGCGGGCGACGTGCTGCGACGCTCCGCCCGTACCGGCCGGGGTGTGCTGCCCGGGCCCCGGCACCTGTCCCGTGGCCAGACCCTGGGGATGGCCCCGGCGCTGCGCTCGTACGGCCTGCGCGGCGGCCTGCTGTCCTGGGACGGCCAGGTGTGCGACGACGCCAGGCTCGTGACGGCCATCGCCCGCACGGCCGCCGCGCACGGCGCCCGGATCATCACGCACTGCCGGGCGCTGTCGGTGTCCGGGGACGGCGGCCAGGTACGGGATGAGCTGACCGGGGAGGAGTTCACCCTCCGGGCCCGCAGCGTCATCAACGCGGCAGGTGTCTGGGCCGGGCAGCTGGCGGAAGGAGTACGGCTGCGTCCCTCCCGCGGCACCCATCTGGTGCTGCGCGCCGAGAGCCTCGCGGGGGCCGCGCCGGCGGCCGCCGTCCCGCCCACCGCCCTGCAGGTCCCGGTGCCGGGCGAGACCAACCGGTTCCTGCTCGTGCTGCCGCAGGGCGACGGGCGGGTCTACGTCGGGCTCACCGACGAGCCGGCCGACGGACCGGTCCCGGACGTCCCCGAGGCGACAGAGCCGGAGATCGGATTCCTGCTGGACATCCTCGGCGGCGCGCTCGACGTGCCGGTGCGCCGGGCGGACGTGATCGGCGCGTTCGCGGGTCTCCGCCCGCTGCTCGACGACGGCCGGGCCGGCGACCCGACGCCCACCTCGGACCTGTCCCGCCGCCACGCCGTGCTCACCGCGCCGGATGGCCTCGTCACGGTGGTGGGCGGCAAACTCACGACCACCAGGCGGGTCGCGCAGGACGCCGTCGACGCCGTGGCGGGACGGCTCGGCGCCGGCCGCTGCCGGACCGGCCGGCTGCCGCTCCTCGGCGCCGCGGACTCCCGGACCCTGTCCGGGCTCGACGCGCCGCGACGGCTGGTACGGCGGTACGGGTCCGAGGCCACCGAAATCCTCGCCCTCGGGCGCGAGGACCCGGCCCTGCTCGACCCCGTGGCCGCGGGCCTTCCAGTGATCGGCGCCGAACTCGTCTGGGCCGTCCGCCATGAGGGCGCGATCACCGAATCCGACGTCCTCGACCGGCGGACGCGCATCGGCCTGGTGCGGGCCGACCGCGAAGCGGCACTGCCCGCGGCACGCCGGGCGCTGAGCGCGTGAGGTGTCTCACCCGGCCACCCCGGGAAGGCTGAGGTTAGGTTAGTCTCACCTAAGTTCAGGCGGAAGCGATTGGGAGGCGGCCCCTTGACGGACTCCTCGCGGGGCAACGGATGCGACCATTGCCCCGGCGGCCATACGGGCGCACTGCCCTGCATGGCCAGCGCGACCGCGAGCGCCCGTGCCTGGCTGGTGATCGAGCACCCGGGCCCCTGGCCCGCGGACGTCGGCGACCTCGACCTCCCGGCGCCGGTCGCACGGGCGCTGCGCCGGGCCGGCGGGCTGGGCATCCGCGTCCAGTTCATCCGCCGCCCGGGCCGGCGCCGCCGGACCCCACCTCTGTGGGTTTACACCGCGCATTCGGCGCCGCCGCCGGACGCGGCGGGAGAGGCGAGACGGGCGTGGCTGGAGGGACGTGAGCTCCGGGACCCGGCCGAGCTCGCGGGGCTGGACCTGGCGGCGGTGGCGGCCGGTGAGCCACCGGGCTTCGGCCGGCCGGTCGCCGGTCCGCTGCTCCTGGTGTGCGCCCACGGGCGCCGCAACGCGTGCTGTGCGCGCACCGGAGCCCCCCTGGCGCGCGAGCTGGCCGAGCACTTTCGTGGCTGCGCCGCGGACGCGGTCTGGGAGACCACCCACGTGGGCGGCGACCGCTACGCCGCCAACCTGGTGTGCCTGCCGCACGGCCTCTACTACGGCGCCCTGGGCCGCCCTGAGGCGGTGACGGCCGTGCGGGCCTACCTGCGGGGTGAGGTGGTCCTGGACCGGCTGCGCGGCCGGGCCGGGCTGCCAGAGCCCGCGCAGGCCGCCGAGCACTTCGTACGCGCCGCCTCGGGTATTCTCGCCGTGGACGCCGTACGTGTGGAATCTGTCACGGGGACCTCGCCCTACGAGGCGGTGGTCTCGGCCGCGGATCGCCGCTACCGGGTGACACTGCGGCGCTCACGCGCCCCGCGATGCGGTCCCGGGTGTGAGGATGACCTCGACTCATACCTTCTTGGGGACCTGGCTCTTCTCAATGAGGCCAGCCTCGTGTAACCTCTCCGAGGCCCCCATTCAGCGGGATGCCCGCCGTGCGGTCCCAGTATAGGGAACAGAGCGGCAGCTTGAGACGTTGGAACTTTCGGCACTTCCCAAAGTACGCCCAACGTCCATGTCCGAAATTGTGCAGCAATACCAACGAGGTGAGTGTTCCATGGCTCAGGTACGTCGGCAGGCCAACCTCCCCCGTCCCAGCTGGGGCTGGCAGGACGCCGCCGCGTGCCGGGGGGAAGACCTCGTGCTCTTCTTCGGCCCTGACGGTGAACGTCAGCCCGAGCGCGAGATTCGTGAGCGTAAGGCCAAGCAGGTCTGCATGGGTTGCCCGGTACGCACGGAGTGCCTTGACTACGCTGTCTCCCGGCCCGAGAAGTACGGCACGTGGGGTGGCCTGAACGAAGACGAGCGCGCTTCCGAGCGCCGCCGTCGGATGCGCCGCGCAAACGCCGCCTAGGCGCGCCCCCGGCACGACGAACGCTACGGCCCCCTGCTTCGGCGGTGGGGCCGTTTGTGCGCCCAGGGCCGGTCGCGCCCATCGACGCGGTCATCTCATCCGCTCGAGTGAGTACATCACGTCCTCGTCGGTCAGCTGTTCGAAGTGCTGGTAGAACTGCCCGACCGCGTGGAACGAGCCGGGCACGGCGAGGACCACGACGTCGTCGGCCTCGGCCCGCATCGCCCTGACGGTCCTGGCCGCACCCACCGGCACCGCCAGCACCAGCCGGTCCGGCTTCCGCGCCCGGACGGACCTCAGCGCGGCCCGCGCGGTGCCCCCGGTGGCCAGCCCGTCGTCGACCACGACCGCGGAGCGGCCCACGACCGAGGGCAGCGCCCGCCCGCCCCGGTAGGCCGAGACCCGGCGGGCCAGTTCGGCCCGCTCACGTCCGATCGTGGAGGCCAGGTCGGCCCGGGTGAGGCCGAGGCGCCGCAGGAGGGTCTCGTCGAAGACCGGCTCGCCCCCCTCCGCGATCGCGCCCACCCCCAGCTCCGGCTGGTACGGATACCCGATCTTCCGGGTGACCAGGACCTCCAGCTCCGCTTCGCCCTCGTCTGCCGACAGCCTCCTCGCGACCTCGAAGGCGACGGGTACGCCGCCCCGCGGCAACGCCAGGATCAGCGGGCGCACGAGGCCGAGCGGCACCAGGCGCTCCGCCAGGAGCTTGCCGGCCTCGGCGCGATCGGCGAACGGCAACCGTGCGTCCCCGCCGCGGCCCGGGGAGCCAAAGGGCACCGGCCTCACCTCTTCAGTCCGGCCCTTACCCGTTCCACGCCCACAGGACTCGGTTTTCTCACGCCATGACCCGAATCGCTCGGGCGTGGGCGGTGTCGGGGCTCGGCCACATCTTGTCGATCTCGGCGTTCAGCGCGGCCCCGATCAGCACCGCGAGGGCGGCCACGTAGAGCCAGGCGAGAATGGCGATCGAGGCGGCCAGAGAGCCGTAGACGGACACCCCGGACAGCGACCCGGCGAGATAGAGCCGCAGCACCACGCTGCCGATGATCCAGATCACCAGGGCGAGCAACGCGCCCGGCACCGCGCGCAACCATGCCGTCCGTACCGGAACGCTCATGTGGTAGAGGGTGGCCAGAAAAGGCACCGAGAGCGCCACGAGCACCGGCCAGTAGAGCATGGCGACGAAATCGGTGCTCCCCGGCAGCGCCTCACGGACGAGCGCGGGTCCGGCCATGAGCATCGGGATGACGACCAGCATCATGACCAGGGCGATGAGATAGAGGAAGAACGCCCGCAGCCGAGTACGGATCATGCCCCGGATGCCCGAGAGATCGTAGGCGATCGTGATCGTGTCCACATAGACGTTCGTGGCCCGGGACCCCGCCCACAGGGAGATGAGGAAGCTCACGGAGACGACATCCACCCCGCCACCGTGGATGACGTCGTCGATCAGCGGCACCACTACCGTCTCGACGGCCGGCCCCGTGAGCACGGTCCTGGCCTGTTCGATCATCCACTCCCGGATCTCGGTCACGGTCGGCTCTCCGAGGGCTCCGCGGAAGTGCCCCATCGTGCCGACGAGCCCGAGCACCAACGGCGGCAGCGACAGGAGCGCGAAGAACGCGGCCTCTGCCGCGAGCCCGGTCACCCGATGGCGGAAAGCCGCGATCGCGGTCTTGCGGGCGAGCTGCCAGGCGACCGCGCCACCCCTGGCCGCGGGTTTCGGGGCCTGGGTTTCGGTCACACCGGAAGTGTCTGAGACGGTGGTCACGATTACCTACGGTAGAGGGTCGACTGCGCGGAACGCACCCTGCGCGACATTCCGGGGATCCGGTCAGCCCGATCACCATGATCACACAACGTGTCGTCAAGGATGCGCACCGTGAGATTGCGGCCGTGTCCGCCTGGGGAGATTACCCATTCGAACGAGGTGGTCACACGGGTCTACCGGGTGACCACCTCGCAACCGTATGAGTAACACCACGAGACCCGCAGAGATGCGCGGTGCGGCCACACCGGCCCTGGATGCGAGGAAGCGCCATGATTCTCCCGCTGATAAACACAATGACGCTGAAGACCGGCAAGCCGATGAAGATCGCTGCCGATGTGGGGGCCGCGGTGAAGCCCGGCACCGGCAGGCACAGGCGGTCCACTGCCAGGACCGGCCTCATGCTCGTCGGCCTGCTCACGGTCGCGGTGACGATGCTCAGGATGGCCAAGCGCCGGTCCCGCTGAACCCGCTCCGGGCGGCGGTCCTGGCCACCGACGGCGCCCTCGATGACAATGAAGCATGATCTGCAAGGCGTGCCGGGAGCGTCACCACGACAAGTGCCGTGGTGGCTCCTGGTGCGACTGCCAGCATGAGACCTCGCCGGAGAAGCCGGCCGAACCGCCCGTCAACTGGCGGGCGCAGGGATGAGCCGCCGGCTATTCCCTGGGCCGGCGTGAGACCTCTCACCCGCTAATCCGGCCGTCTGCGCTGGACAATTCTCCGGGCCGCATGTCAAAGTCGGGGGTATGGCTGCTGCGGATCCATTGCTGGTGACACGCCGGCATGTCGACCTCCTCCGCGTCCGCAGCGCGATCTGTCTGTGACGTCCGACCCACGCCCCTGCATCAATTGCGGCGCGTGGCATGCCGGCGTCTCACGATGACCTCAAGGTTTCAACGCCTCGCGTTGCGCTTGCCGCCGCCCCCGGTGAGCATCCGAGCACGCCAGTGAGCCACGCGCCCCTCCTAGAACAACGAGGACGCGCGCCGTGCCATCTACATCCGATCGTCCCGTTCCCGCGAGACGCCCCGCCGCCAGGCCCAAGCGCGGCGAGGGCCAGTGGGCTCTCGGCTACCGAGAGCCGCTGAACAAGAACGAGGAGAACAAGAAGAACGACGACGGGCTGAACGTCCGTCAGCGGATCATCGACGTCTACTCCAAGGCGGGATTCGACTCTATCGACCCTGCCGACCTTCGCGGGCGCTTTCGCTGGCACGGCCTTTACACGCAGCGCCGTCCCGGCATCGACGGCGGCAAGACGGCCGTCCTCGAGCCGGAGGAGCTCGACGACCGCTATTTCATGCTTCGCGTCCGCATTGACGGAGGCCAGCTGGATCCGGCGCAGCTTCGCGCGATCGCCGACATCTCCAACAAGTACGCCCGTGGCACCGCGGACATCACGGACCGGCAGAACGTCCAGCTGCACTGGGTGGAGGTCGAGTCGGTGCCGGCCATCTGGGAGGAGCTCGAGGCCGTCGGGCTGTCCACGATGGAGGCCTGCGGCGACACGCCGCGCGTGATCCTCGGCTGTCCGCTGGCGGGCGTCGCCGAGGACGAGATCATCGACGGCACGCCGCAGATCGAGGACGTGCACAGCCGCTACATCGGCTCGCCGCTGTTCTCCAACCTGCCGCGCAAGTTCAAGACCGCGGTCTCCGGCTGCACGGCCCACTGCACCGTGCACGAGATCAGCGACGTGGCCTTCGTGGGTGTGGTGAACGACGCCGGCGAGGTGGGCTATGACGCCTTCGTCGGGGGCGGGCTGTCCACCAACCCGATGTTCGCGCAGCGTCTCGGCACCTTCGTCAAGACCGAGCAGGTGCACGAGGTGTGGGCCGGCATCATCTCGATCTTCCGCGACTACGGCTACCGGCGGCTGCGGCACCGCGCCCGGATCAAGTTCCTGATGAACGACTGGGGGCCGCAGAAGTTCCGCGAGGTGCTGGAGAAGGAATACCTCGGCTACGCCCTCCCGGACGGCCCCGCCCCGGCCGCGCCGCTCCCCCGCCGCGACCACGTCGGCATCCACCCGCAGAAGGACGGCAAGCGCTACGTCGGCTTCGCACCGCGCGTCGGCCGGGTCAGCGGTGACCTGCTGCACGTCATCGGTGACCTCGCCGAGAAGTACGGCTCCGGCCGCGTCCGTACGACCACCGAGCAGAAGATGGTCATCCTGGACGTGCCGGCCGAGCGCGCCGAGGAGCTCGCCGCCGAGCTGGAGAAGCACGACCTGCAGGTCAACCCGTCGACGTTCCGGCGGCAGACCATGGCCTGCACCGGCATCGAGTACTGCAAGCTGGCGATCGTCGAGACCAAGCAGCGCGCGATGGACCTCATCGACGAGCTGGAGGAGCGGCTGCCGGACTTCACCCAGCCGCTGACGATCAACGTCAACGGATGCCCGAACGCCTGTGCGCGCATCCAGGTCGCCGACATCGGGCTCAAGGGCCAGCTCGTGGTGGACGAGAACGGCGAGCAGGTCGAGGGCTACCAGGTCCATCTCGGCGGCCAGGTCGGCGGGTCCTTCGGCAAGAAGGTGCGTGGTCTCAAGACGACCTCGGCCGGTCTGACGGACTACGTCGAGCGCGTCGTGCGCCGGTTCGACGGGCAGCGCACCGAGGGCGAGACCTTCGCCCAGTGGGTGCAGCGCGCCGCCGAGGAGGACCTCAAATGAGCCGTTTCGCGGGGCCCGTGGGCGGAGCCGGCACATGACCCAGCGCGCGGCACCGTTCTACTGCCCGTACTGCGGCGAGGAGGACCTCGAGCCGTACGAGCGCGATGGGGGCTGGTACTGCCGCGGTTGCGCCCGCGCGTTCCAGCTGAAGTTCCTGGGGATCGGAGTTCGTAAGTGACCGCCCTCGAGGCCGTAAGGCCGACACTGGACCTGGAGGACATCGTCGACTCGGCGGCGGACGCCCTGGAGGGCGCGTCGCCCCTGGAAGTGATCCGGTGGGCCGCCGCGACCTTCGGCGACAGGATCTGCCTGACGTCATCGATGTCGGACGCGGCGCTGATCCATCTCGTCTCCAAGGTCAAGCCCGGCATCGACGTGCTCTTCGTCGACACGGGTTACCACTTCGCGGAGACGATCGGCACCCGTGACGCCGTCGAGGCGGTCTATCCGGTCAACGTCATCAATGTGACGCCGACCCGGACCGTCGAGGAGCAGGACCGCGACCTCGGACCACGCCTGTACGGCCGCAACCCGGATCTGTGCTGCCACCTGCGCAAGGTGGAGCCGCTCGGCCGGGCACTGGAGGGGTACATGGCCTGGTTCAGCGGCATCCGCAGGGACGAGACCTCCAGCCGCAAGGACCGCCGGGTGGTCGAGTGGGACCGCAAGCGGGAGATGGTGAAGGTGAACCCGATCCTGTCCTGGACCGACCAGGACATGGACAACTACATGGCCGACAACGGCGTGCTGGTGAACCCGCTGCACTACGACGGCTACCCGTCGATCGGCTGCGCCCCCTGCACCTCGCAGGTCGCCCCCGGCGAGGACCCGCGCAGCGGCCGGTGGGCCGGCCTGGCGAAGACCGAGTGCGGCATCCACCTCTGATGTCCCGTGCCGGCCGCGATCTCGGAGTGGTCCGCGCGAGCCACTCCGAGATCACGGCGCACGACGAGGAGACGCCACCACTGGTCGCCGTGGCGCACGGGAGCAAGGACCCCCGGGCCGCGGCCACCGTGGAGGATCTCCTCGACGCCGTACGGCTCCGGCGGCCGGGCCTTCCCGTGATCGCCTCCTACCTCGACCACACGGCACCCACCCCGGCCGCGGCGCTGGCACGGCTCGCCGCCGAGGGGATCGAGGAGGCCGTGGTGCTGCCCCTGCTGCTCACCGCGGCCTATCACAGCAAAATCGACATTCCCGGCGTGCTGGCCGAGGTCCGGACGACGCATCCGCGGCTGCGTCCGCATGCCGCCGGCACACTGGGCCCGCACCCGCTGATGCTGCCCGCGCTGGAACGGCGGCTCGCCCAGGCGGGCGTCGAGATCGGCGATCCGGCGACAGCCGTCGTGCTGGCGTCGGCGGGCTCCACCGATCCGGCCGCCGCCGCGGTGATCGCCGGCCTGGCCCGGGACTGGAGGGCCAGGGGCTGGTGGGACGTGGTCCCCGGATACGCTTCGGCGGCGCGGCCGACCCATGCCGAGGCCGTGGGGTCGCTGCTGGAGGCCGGCGCGCCGCGCGTCGCCGTGGCCTCCTACTTCCTGGCCCCGGGCCACTTCGCCGACAAGGTGCGCACGGAGTCGCTCGCGGCCGGAGCCGCGATCGTGTCGCCGGTCCTCGGCGCGGCCCCCGAGCTGGCCGGCATCGTGTTGCAGCGCTATGACGACACGCTGCGCGGCGGCGGCACGGCCACCGGCTGACGCCGGCCCATCCCCTCTTGCGCCGAAGACCTCTTGCGTGAAGAAATGAACTGGGGTTCAATTCTTGTGTGGCATACCGGAGAACCGAGCGGGTCCAGGCGCGGCTGAGCGCCTCTCGTGAGCGGATCCTCGCCGCCGCGTTGCAGATCGTGGCCGAGCACGGCTACCGAGGGTGTTCGGTCGCCGCCGTCGCCGAGCGGGCCGGAGTCGCCACCGGCAGCGTCTATCGCCACTTCCCGGCCAAGTCCGGCCTCCTCGCCGAGGTGTTCTGTACGGTGTCGCGGCGCGAGGCCGACGCACTCATCAGGGCGGCCGGTCTGGAGGCCGGGGCACCGGCGCGGATCACCGCCATGATCGAGACGTTCGCCGGCCGGGCGCTCCGGGCGCCGCGGCAGGCCTACGCGCTGCTGGCCGAGCCGGTGGACCCGGTCGTCGACGCCGAGCGCCTCGTGTTCCGCCGCATCCACCACGCAGCCTTCGCCGGGGTGATCGCCGACGGCGTCACCGCCGGCGAACTGCCGCCCCAGGACGTGGCGGTCAGCGCCACCGCCCTGGTCGGCGCCATCAGTGAGGCCCTCGTCGGGCCCCTCGCCGCCGGCTCGGCCGGACCGGAGACCATCCCATCCCTCATCGCCTTCGCGCAGCGCGCCTTGGGCGCCGGCAGTTCCGGGAGCCAGCAGTGACGCATCAGGTGTTCAACCAGGTCCCCCCGCTGGTCGGCCACGACCTGGCCGACGACCCCGCCCTCCTCGACGGGCTCGAGCGGGAAGGCGCCGGGTGGGCCGCGGACGAGGTCCACGAGCTGGGCCGGCTGGCCGGGACCCCGCAGGCACAGGACTGGGGACGGCTCGCGAACGAGCACCCGCCCGTGCTCCGCAGCCACGACCGCTACGGCAACCGGGTGGACGAGGTGGAGTTCCATCCGGCCTGGCACGAGCTGATGCGCACGGCCGTGGGACACGGCCTGCACGCGGCCCCGTGGGCGCAGGCCCGGGAGGGCGTGCACGTCGCCCGCGCGGCCAAGTTCTACGTGTGGCGGGTCGACGCCGGGCACGGCTGCCCGATCTCGATGACCTACGCCGCCGTGCCGGCGCTGCGCCAGTCCCCCGAGCTGGCCGAGCGGTACGAGCCGCTGCTGACGGCCACCTCCTACGACTTCGGGCTCCGGGCGCCGCTGGGCAAGAGCGGCCTGCTGGCGGGCATGTCCATGACCGAGAAGCAGGGCGGCTCGGACGTACGCGCCAACACGACGGGGGCGCTGCCGGAACCCGACGGGAGCTACCGGCTCACCGGACACAAATGGTTCACCTCCGCACCGATGTGCGACGTCTTCCTGACCCTGGCCCAGGCACCGGGAGGGCTCACCTGCTTCCTCGTGCCACGAGTCCTGCCGGACGGTTCGCTCAACCCGCTGCGCCTCATGCGGCTGAAGGACAAACTGGGCAACCGGTCCAACGCGTCCGCCGAGGTCGAGTACGACGGCGCGGTCGCCTGGCGGGTCGGCGACGAGGGCCGCGGCGTCCGTACGATCATCGAGATGGTCAACATGACCCGGCTGGACTGCGTGATCGGCGCGGCCTCCGGCATGCGGCAGGGCCTGGTCGAGGCCGTCCATCACGCCTCGCACCGCAAGGCCTTCGGCCGTTATCTCGTCGACCAGCCGCTGATGCGCAACGTCCTGGCCGACCTCGCGGTGGAGTCGGAGGCCGCGACCGTGCTCATGACGCGCCTCGCGGGTGCGGCGGACCGCTCGGTACGAGGCGACGAGACGGAGTCGGCGTTCAAGCGGCTGGCCCTGGCCGTGGGCAAGTACTGGGTGTGCAAGCGCTGGCCGCCCCACGCGGCGGAGGCCCTGGAGTGCCTGGGCGGCAACGGCTATGTCGAGGAGTCCGGCATGCCCCGGCTCTTCCGCGAGTCGCCGCTGAACTCGATCTGGGAGGGCTCTGGCAACGTGGCCACGCTGGACGTGCTGCGCGCGATGGTAAAGGAACCACAGACCATGGAGGCATTCTTGACCGAGGTCGGGCTGGCCTCAGGCGCGGACGCCCGGCTGGACGCCGCCGTCCGCGAGGTCACGGAGTCCCTCGCCGACGTGGCGACGATCGAACTGCGCGCCCGCAGGGTCGTGGAGCGGCTTGCCCTGGTGTTGCAGGGATCTCTGCTGGTCAGGCACGGTCACCCCGCCGTCGCCGACGCCTTCTGCGCCTCCCGGCTCGGCGGTGACTGGGGCCATGCCTATGGGACGCTGCCACCCGGCCTAGACCTCAACACGCTCATCGAACGAGCCACCCCGAAGATCAGCTGAGCCCCGAAGGTAATTCTGCGGCGATCCGTGTGCCGGCTGTGCAATGCCAAGACCTGGAACCCGGTGGGGAGGCAGCACATGGCCTACATCCCGGCAGACGCAGACCACCTACGGCTCCTGGTCTACACACCGCTCAACAACCGTTGACCTGCCTGTGCCATGCGCCAGGCACCTACTTCCGGACTCGAGGGTTGTGCCGTCCGCTGGGGCGAGGGAGCCAAGCCGCTGATCGAGCGCGTAACGGCCAAGCTCGGCTGAACCGCCGCACATGTGACAACTGCCGGGGTCCCCGGAGCGTCGTATCCCGGGGGACACCACGGGAGGTGCGCATGATCGAGCGGCCGATCCGGCGTCGGGACCTGCGGCGCGCCCATCGCCACGGCTCTTCCACCGGGTCGCGGCAGAGCCTCGTCTGGTGGCCGCTCGCCGTGGGGCTCGTCCTCGTGGCGGTGGCCGCCTGGTGGTACGCCGACAGCACGGCCTTCCGGCGCCGCGCCGTCACCACGGCGGCCGTGATCGATGAGGTGGGCCGGGCGGCACCGCGGGCGGGCGAGAACGGGCTCTCGACGCGGCGCTTCTACGGCATCGTGAGTTACACCGTCGGCAACAGGGTCACGAGGGCACAGGTGCTGCTGTACACATGCGCTTCGACCTCATGCGTCTTCAGGGGGACGCCCGGCGACACCATCGAGATCGCATACGACCCGCGGCAGTCGTCACGAGCCGTGATGGCCACGGAGGTCCACCGGGCCTGGCTCCCCAGCGGCAGGCAGGCGGGCCTCACCTTCCTCGGCGTGGTCCTCATCCTGGCCGCGGGCTTCAATCTCCTGTTCGTATGCCGTCCGGTTTGTATGCCGTCCGCATAGGCTCGGCGATGTGTTCGGACCGATCGGGGAGACCATCGAGACCGAGCGGCTCGTCCTGGAGCCGCTCGCCGTCCACCATGCCGAAGAGATGGTGGACGTGCTCGGTGATCCGGAGTTGCACACCTTCATGGGCGGTGAGCCCGCCACGCTGGCCGAGCTGCGTGCGCGCTATCAGCGGCTGGAGGTAGGGCCGTCGCCGTACAACCAGGAGGGCTGGCTCAACTGGATCGTGCGCAGACGTGATGACGGGCAGGCGGTGGGAACCGTACAGGCCACGGTCGCACCCGGCGCCAGGGGCCCGCGGGCCTCGGTCGCCTGGGTCATCGCCGTCCCCTACCAAGGTGAGGGGCTGGGCTGCGAGGCCGCGGGCGCTCTCGTCGGCTGGCTCCGGGATCACTCGGTGACGGACATCCTCGCCAGCATCCATCCCGAGAACCTCGCCTCGGCGGGCGTCGCGCAGCACGTCGGCCTGACTCGCACAGCCGAATCCGCCGGCGACGAGGTCATCTGGCGAGCTGAAAGCCCGCCGGCCTGAAGCGGGGTGCCGACGTGGGTACACTCTGGGGCTGCCGCGCTCACGCGGGCGTGGAAACGATCATTGGGCCGTGACCACTGTGAATTCGGAGGGGAGGGAAATGGGCGACGTCTGGCTCGGCCAGCCGTACCCCCTGGGCGCCACGTGGGACGGTGTGGGCACCAATTTCGCACTCTTCTCCGAGGTCGCGGAGCGCGTGGAGCTGTGCCTCTTCGACGACGAGGGCCGCGAGACGCGTTGCGACCTGCCGGAGAGCGACGGGTTCGTCTGGCACGGCTACCTGGCGGGCATCGGCCCCGGCCAGCGTTACGGCTATCGGGTGCACGGCCCGTACGACCCCATGGGCGGAGACCGCTGCGATCCCTCGAAGCTGCTGCTGGACCCCTACGGGAAGGCGGTCGAGGGGGAGGTGCGCTGGCACGGTTCCCTCTTCTCCTATCAGCTCGACGAGCCGGACCCCGCGGACCCGGACGCGCTGCGCAACACCGAGGACAGCGCTCCGTACATGCCGAAGAACGTGGTGATCAACCCCTTCTTCGACTGGGGCGACGACCGGCCCCCGCGCACGCCCTACCACCAGACGGTCATTTACGAGGCCCACGTCCGGGGCCTCACGAAGCTGCACCCGGACATCCCGGAGGAGCAGCGCGGCACCTACGCCGCCCTGGCACATCCCTCGATCATCCAACACCTGCGGGACCTGGGCGTGACGGCGGTCGAGCTCATGCCCGTACACCAGTTCGTTCCCGAGCACGGCCTCGTCGAGCGGGGACTGACGAACTACTGGGGCTACAACACGATCGGGTTCCTCGCACCGCACAACGCCTACAGCTCCTCGGGGCAGCGCGGCGAGCAGGTGCTGGAGTTCAAGGCGATGGTGCGGGCGCTGCACGAGGCCGGGATCGAGGTCATCCTCGACGTGGTCTACAACCACACGGCGGAGGCCGACCACCTCGGCCCCACGCTGTCGTTCCGCGGGATCGACAACGCCTCCTACTACCGGCTGCGCGACGACGACAAGCGCTATCTGGTCGACTACACCGGCTGTGGCAACAGCCTCAACGTCCGGCACCCCCACGCACTGCAAATGATCATGGACTCGCTGCGCTACTGGGTGCTGGAGATGCACGTCGACGGGTTCCGGTTCGACCTGGCCTCCGCGCTGGCACGCGAGTTGCACGACGTCGACCGGCTGGCCGCGTTCTTCGACCTCGTGCAGCAGGACCCCGTGGTCTCCCAGGTGAAGCTGATCGCCGAACCCTGGGACGTGGGTGAGGGCGGCTATCAGGTGGGCAACTTCCCGCCGCTGTGGACCGAGTGGAACGGGCAATACCGCGACACCGTCCGGGACTTCTGGCGCGGGGAGTATGCCGCGATGCCGGAGTTCGCCTCCAGGCTGACCGGTTCGTCCGACCTGTACGAACACAGCGGGCGGCGGCCGGTCGCCTCGATCAACTTCGTCACCTGCCATGACGGGTTCACGCTCACCGACCTGGTGTCCTACAACGGCAAGCACAACGACGCCAACCGCGAGGACAACCGCGACGGCACCGACGACAACCGCTCCTGGAACTGCGGCGCCGAGGGCGAGACCGGCGATCCGGCGGTGGTCGCGCTGCGGGACAGGCAGCGGCGAAACCTCCTGGCCACCCTCTTCCTGTCACAGGGCGTGCCGATGCTGCTCGCCGGCGACGAGTCCGGCCGGACGCAGCATGGCAACAACAACGCCTACTGCCAGGACAACGAGCTCTCCTGGGTGCACTGGAAGGAGACCGGCTCGCCCCAGCCAGAGCTGGAGTTCCTGGGGCGGCTGGCTCGGCTCCGCCGGGACCACACGGTGTTCCGCCGGCGCCGCTTCTTCCAGCGGCCACAGCCCGAGCGCAACGGCCTCCGGGACATCGCCTGGCTCACCCCGGCCGGGGAGTACATGACCGACGATGACTGGCACACCGGTTATGCGAAGTCGCTCGGGGTCTTCCTGAACGGGGACGCGATCACCGAGCCGGACCCGCACGGCCGGTCAGTGCGCGACGACTCCTTCCTGCTGCTGATCAACGCGCACTCCGAGGACCTGTCCTTCACGCTGCCCGGGCCGGAGTTCGGTGAGCGCTGGGAGTTCGCGCTCGACACCGCCGACCCGCAGGGGGTCGACGAACGACACCCGGTGAAGGCCCGCGACGGCGTCGAGGTCCCGAGCCGCTCGCTGGTGGTGCTCGTCCGCCGGGCGTGACCCCCCGAGCCGCCAGGTCAGGGATGGCGCAGGGCGATGGCGGTCAGATAGACGAGGACGAACGTCGCGAAGGCCACCGTGCCATGGACGACGACGGCCACGGCCGGGAACACCTGCTCGCGTCCGCGCGCGTGGCGGCCGCCACGCTGCCCCACGAGCCATCGCGTGAACATGACGAATCCCATGAGCGCGACGATCACCAGGGTCCCGAACGCACACCACGCGTAGGCCGCGCAGGAGGTCGCCAGATAGAGGACCCAGGCGACCAGTCCCAGGGCGCCGATGAGGGTATGACCGATGACCAGCGCCGAGGGATAGCGGGTCACCTTGGTCGGCTGCCGTCTCAGCCCGCCGTTGGCCAGCCAGGTCATCAGGAGGTGACACCCTCCGACCGCGGCGAGTATCCACGCGACGAGTGCCGCGATCTCCACCCCCGACCCCCTTCGCCGGCTTCAGTCCGCACCTTGACGTAAGTGTCCCCCGGGGCGTGGCACAACATGCTCAAACGGTAAGGATCGCGATACCGGCTGTAACGCGGACTGGGACACCTGGGCCTGGACGCCCGGCCTACGTCGCCGCCGCACCCCGTGCCAGGCCGTACCGCAGGAACAGCACGCCTTCGTCGAGGTAGACGGCGGTGGGCTCGAGCGTGGCCGGACCCGCCAGGTCGTCCAGCAGGCCGGTGTGGTGCCGGCCGCCCACGAGGGTGGGCGCCAGGTTGAGGCAGAGTTCGTCGACCAGGCCGGCCGAAATCAGTGACGTGGTCAGCACGGGTCCGCCCTCGCACAGCAGGTGCCGCAGGCCCCGTGCGCGCATCGCCTGTACCGCCAGGCCGAGGTCGACGTCGTGGTCCCCGGCGGCCAGCACGTACGGCCGGACGGTGGCGGGCACCTCTATGGCCTTCAGCGCGGACTCCGACGTCACCACCAGAGTCGGGGATTCGGCTGCGTTGAACAGCGGCAGCGTCCAGTCGAGGGCCAGCGAGCGGCTCACCACGACGATCGGCGCCGGCGGCCGCCCCCGGCGTTCCCGCAGCTCCGGCCGGAGGCGCGCGGGGCCGACCTTGCCGGTGCGGATGGTGGCCGCGCCGACGAGAATCGCATCCGACAGTGCCCGCAGGGTCCGGAAGACCCGGAAGTCCGCTTCGCCCCCGAGGCCGGCGGTCCACCCCTCCTCGTCGGTGACCGAACCGTCCGCGCTCATCACCATGCCGACGCGCAGCCACGGCCCTTTGACGTCCCCGTAGGCGTCGTAGGGGTCGATGTCGATGGCCGGTTCCGGCAGCAGGCGCCGCATACGCGCAGGCTATCCCTGCGAGGATGGACGGATGGACCTGCCGATCAGTCCGCCGGTGGCGCCGATGCTGGCCAAGGCGGTCAAGACCCTGCCCGCAGGCGGCCCGGACGGTGACCTGCTGTATGAGCCCAAGTGGGACGGCTTCCGCTGCATCGTCTTTCGTGACGGCGACGAGGTGGTGCTGTCCAGCCGCGGTGAGAAGCCGCTGACCCGCTACTTCCCCGAGCTCGTCGAGGCCGCCCGCCGCGAGCTGCCGGAGCGCTGCGTGGTGGACGGCGAGATCGTGCTCCGGGACGGCTCCGTGCTGGACTTCGACAAACTGCAACAGCGCATCCACCCCGCCGCGTCGCGGGTCGGGCTGCTCGCCGAGCAGACGCCCGCCTCCTTCGTGGCCTTCGATCTGCTCGGCGTCGGCGACGAGTCCCTGATGGACCGGCCGTTCGGCGAGCGCCGGCGGCGGCTGGAGACCGAGCTGGCCGGCGCCAGGGCGCCGTTTCACGTCACCCCGGCGACGGACTCACCGGAGCTCGCGCAGCGGTGGTTCGAGGAGTTCGAGGGAGCGGGCCTCGACGGGGTCGTGGCGAAACCACGCGGCCTGCCCTACCAGCCGGACAAGCGCGTGATGTTCAAGGTCAAGCACGAGCGTACGGCCGACTGTGTGGTCGCCGGGTTCCGCTGGCACAAGTCCGGACCGGTCGTCGGGTCGCTGCTGCTCGGCCTGTACGGGGAGAGCGGGCTGCAGCACGTCGGCGTCTCGGCCTCGTTCCCGATGAAGAGGCGGGCCGAGCTGGTGCGCGAGCTCGAGCCCTACCGGATGGAGGACCTCACCGGGCACCCGTGGGCGTCCTGGGCGCAGCAGTCCGGGGCGACGGCCGACCGGATGCCGGGGGCGGTGAGCCGGTGGAACGCCAAGAAGGACCTGTCCTGGGTAGCGCTGCGCCCCGAGCTCGTGGCCGAAGTGGCCTACGACCACATGGAGGGCGCCAGGTTCCGGCACACGGCCCGGTTCCGCCGGTGGCGTCCGGACCGTACGCCTCAGTCGTGCACCTATGCGCAGCTCGAGGTCCCGGTCGCCTACGACCTCGACGACATCCTCGGCGGTTCCTGACGTTCTGCCCGCGAGCAGCGTGGGATCTTTGGCAAGATGTGCCGTTTACCGGGCGAATCTGATCACGGACCCTATCCCTCGGTCAGGCGATCAGCGCCCATCCCTGGAGGTATGCGTTGCCGGGTATCCGCAGACCCAGAAAGCGAGCCCTGGCGCTCGCGATCCCCCTCGTGCTCGGCGCGGCCCTGGCCACGGGCGGCGTCGCGTCAGCGCAGGCCAAGCCGCAGATCAAGGTCGCGAACGGGGTGACCCAGCCCGTCTTCTCCTACGCCGACGCGATCCGCCAGCACGTGTACGTGGAGGCGCCCATCGACAGCGACGGAGACGGCAAGCGCGACCGGGTGAACGTCGACATCATCCGGCCCAAGGAGTCCGCAACCGGCCTCAAGGTCCCCGTGATCATGGACGAGAGCCCATATTACGACAACGCCGGGCGCGGCAACGAGAGCGAGCGCAAGAGGTACGACGGCAACGGGAACCCGGTGAAGTTCCCGCTGTTCTACGACAACTACTTCGTCCCGCGCGGCTACGCCTTCCTCGCCGTCGACATGATCGGCACCACCAGGTCCGACGGCTGCCCGACCAGCGGCGGCGCCCCGGACGTGCTCGGCGGAAAGGCCGTCATCGACTGGCTCAACGGGCGAGCGAAGGCCTACAACCCCGACGGCACGCCGGCCAAGGCGACGTGGACGACCGGCCGGGTAGGCATGATCGGCAAGTCCTATGACGGCACGCTGGCCAACGCGGTGGCGGCCACCGGGGTCCAGGGCCTCGAGACCATCGTGCCGATCTCGGCGATCAGCAGCTGGTACGACTACAGCCGCATGAACGGCGTGAAGTACTGGACCGACGAGCAGCCGGGTCTGGCGGACTACGTCGACACCGATCCGCCCGCGCAATGCGCCGCCGTACAGCAGCGCCTCGACCAGGGTGAGGACGACGCGACCGGGAACTACAACGCCTACTGGAACGAGGCGAACTACCGCGAGGGTTCGCTCGCGCAGGCCCGCAACGTCAAGGCCAGCGTGTTCGCCGTCCACGGCATCAACGACTACAACGTCAAGCCGAACCACTTCTCGCTGTGGTGGCAGGAGCTGTCCCGCCGGGGCGTGCCACGCAAGGTGTGGATCAGTCAGACCGGGCACGTCGACCCGTTCGACTACCGGCGCGGCGCCTGGATCCCGACGCTGCACCAATGGTTCGACCACTGGCTGTACGGGGTGCACAACAATGTCATGGCGCAGCCCCGGGCCGACATCGAGACCGGCCCGGACCAGTGGGCCACCTCCCGTGACTGGCCGGATCCGCACGCGATCCCGGTGCCGCTGAGCCCCGGTCCGCGGGGCACGCTCGGGCTGAAGCCCGGCGCCAAGGCAAGCACGGCGAGCTTCACCGACGACCGGGCGCAGACGGAGTCGGACATGATTTCCAGCCCCGGGGCACCCAGCGCGGCCCGGCTCGTCTTCACGTCCGCTCCTGTGGACAGGGCCATCCGCCTTTCGGGCACCCCGGTCGTCGACCTGCGGGCCAAGCTGGACAAGCCCGACGCGAACCTGACGGCCATGCTCGTGGACTACGGCGACGACACCCGCGTGGACTTCCACGGCAGTGGCGAGGGCATCGCCACCCTGGCCGAGGAGGGTTGCTACGGCGCCGGCACGGCCGACGACGACGCCTGCTACAAGAAGACGGTGACCAAGACCACGACGGCACCCGCGGAGATCATCGCCCGCGGCTGGCTGGACGCGCAGAACCGGCGCTCGCTCAGCAAGCCGCAGACCCTCACTCCGGGGACGTACTACCAGTTCACCTGGAAGACGATGCCCGCGGAGTACGTCCTCAAGCCGGGTCACCGGCTCGCGCTCGTGCTGGCCTCTAGTGACGCCAGCGCCACCGAGGAGGCCGGGACCGGCGCGACGGTGACCGTCGACCTGGCGGCCAGCCGCGTCACGGTGCCGGCCGTGGCGACCTTCGGGTTCCGGCCGCAGACCCTCGGCAGCTGGCACGGCCCGGCCCGCGTCCAGCTCCCCACCCCGCCGAGGAAGTTCCGCTAGTCAGGTGAGCAGTGGCCCTGCGGTCCTCCGCGCCCACCGGCGCGAAGGACCGCGGGACCGGCGGCTCACCCTATGACCGGGCTGCGGCGCTCCAGGAGGACGACGTCGCGCCAGCGCGTATCGCGTTCGAAGTGATGGAGTCCCATGCGCTCGCGGACCCCGACGACACGGAAACCCAGCGCCTCGTGCAGCCGCATGCTCGCGATGTTCTCGGGGAAGATCCCGGCCTGGAGCGTCCATAGCCCGGCGCGCTCGGTCGAGTCGATCACCGCGCCCAGCAGGGCCCGGCCGATGCCGCGTCCCTGCGCCGCCCCGTGGACATAGACCGAGACCTCCGCGACTCCCGCGAAGACGGCGCGGTCGGAGGTCGGCGACAGCGCCACCCAGCCGAGCACCCCGTCGGCGTCGAGCGCGACGAACCGATGGCCGGGCAGCTTGCCCTCGTCGAACTTCTGCCAGGTCGGCGCCGCGGTCTCGAACGTGGCGTTACCGCCGTCGACTCCGGACTGAAAGATCGCCAGTACCTCGTCAGCGTGCTCGCGCAGCAGCGGTGTGATCTCCACGCGCCCAACTGTACGGGGCGCAATGCCCGGTTCAGGCGCCGGAGTCCGGAACACCATGGGCGCGCGCGATGCCGTCCAGCAGCCACTGGAGGCCCTCGGAGAAGGTCTGCTCGATCTGGGGTAGGCCCTCGGCCAGCAGCGGCGCGAGGTTCGGGAACTCACCGCTGTCGAGCATGTGCCGCAGATAGGGGCCCATGGTCATGCCCTCGCTCGGGACGCTCGGCCGGCTCCGGCCCGGCGCATCGCCACGGGCCATGACCTCACGGATCACGTGGCCCAGGATGTAGTCGTCCACGGCCGTGCAGATCCGCGCCGCCGAACCCGGATCGAGGCCCAGGGGCGTGAGGGCCGCGAGGGACTGCTCGGCGTGCCGCAGCCCGTTGGGACCGATCTGGGGACGCCGGCCGGCCAGCTCCACCATCCAGGGATGGCTCAGCAGGACGGCACGCGTTCGCTCGGCTATCAGGCTGATGGCCGCACGCCAGTCGCCGGGGAGCCCACCGTGGACCAGGACCCCTGCGTTCACCTCGTCGTACATCAGGTCGAGCAGATCGTCTTTGCTGTCGATGTGCGAGTAGAGGGTCATCGCGCGCGCGCCCAGCTCGGCGGCGACCCGGCGGATGGACACCGCGGCGAGTCGCACGGCCCGCGGCCCGTTGCTGGACCTGAGGATGTTCCGGCACCGCGCCTTCACCACCGCCGTCAGTGCGCTGTTCCTCTACTCCGGCGCGATGTTCGGCCTCACGGTCCTGCTGCCGCTGTACTTCCAGATCGCCCAGGGCGAGAGCCCACTGCGAGCCGGCCTGCTGATCGCCCCGTTCGGCCTCGGCGCCATCGTCACGATGACCATAGGGGGCCGGATCTCCGACCGGAACGGCGCACGGAACCTGGGCGTCCTCGGCATCGCGGTGGTCGCCCTCGCGAGCCTGGTCTACACCCGGATCGGCGTCGGGACCCCGCACCCGCTGCTGGTCCTCACCACCTTCGTCGTGGGACTGGGCCACGGCCTGATCGCGGCGCCGGTCATGGCGACGATCTACCAGGGGCTCCCCCGGGCGGCCGTCCCGGCCGCCACGGCCACCGCCAACATCCTGGTGCGGGTCGGCAGTTCCCTGGGCACTGCCGTACTGGCCGTCATGCTGCAGGTCTACATCAGGTCGCAGATCCCCGGCGCGAGCGGAAACCTGGCCGACGCGGCCGCCCACCGCGATCCCCACACCGTCCAGGCTCTCGTGCGGGCGTTCGGGCACAGCTTCTGGTGGACGGCCGCGATCGCGGCCGTCGCGATGGTGCCGGCCCTGCTGCTCCCCCGCCGCCCGATGCCCCCGGCCTGATCGGCGTCAGCCGGTGGGCCGCCGCCCGTCGGGGGCCGTCCCCGCGGACGGCCCCGGGAACTCACCCTCACCCGCGCGCTGGCGGATGGAGTGCCAGAAGTCGAGTGCCGCGTGCTCCATCGCCAATCCCAGCTCCAACGTGATCATGCGCCGGGCCACTTCCGGGATCTGCCCATACCTCTCCAGCATCCGCTCGTACTCGGCGATGCGGCCCTCATGCTGGGCGACCTGTCCTGCCGCGAGCCGCGCGATGTCCTCGTCCCGGGTGAGCTCATTGAAGAAGAGCTTGATCTCCGCGACGTCACGCAGCTCGAAATGCTCGTTGACCGGCTCGCCGAGCCACCGCCGGAGCGCCGCGTCACCCAGCTCGGTGATGGAGTAGGTCTTGCGCCTGCGGCCGAAGTCCTCTTCGTGCAGCTCCAGCAGCCCGGCCTCCTGCAGCCGCTTGGGCTCGGAGTAGAGCTGGGCGTGCGGGAAGCTCCAGAAATAGCCGACCGAACGGCCGATCGCCCGTTTGAGGTCGTACGACGTCGAGGGGCCGCGCATCGCGATCATGCCCAGGACAACGTAGGACGTTGTGGAAAGGCGGACCGTTGACACGCTCCGGATCGTATCGTAGCTTTACGATCGTACGAAACAGATCGTCGTAACCGCACGATCAGTTTTGGATGATCGGCCTTTGAACGATCGGCCTTGAACAAAGCGGGGCCCGTGACGACTTCGGCCTGTGCGCCAGCGTAGGCGCGAATTGGAGTCCGGCACGCCTGCGGGCATGAAGGGAATGGCGATGGACCTCGGCACGGTGCTGCGCTGGACGGCCGAGCGCTATCCCCGGCGATGTGCGGTGGGCGGCGCGAAGCCGATGAGCTACGCCGCATGGGACGCGCACACCAACCGGCTCGCCCGGGCGCTCGCCGCCCTCGGGGTAGGCCACGGTGATCGCGTCGCGCTGCTGCTGGCCGGCGGCGAACCGCTCGCGAGCCTCCACCTGGCCGCGCAGAAACTCGGCGCCATCTCGGTCCCGCTCTCGTTCCGCCTGGCCCCCGCCGAACTCGCCTACTGCCTCGGCGACGCCGCCCCCGCGTTGGTCATCACCGACGCGAGCATGACCGCGACCACGACGACCGCGCTGGCCGCGCTGCCGCCGCTTCAGCACCGCGAGGCCGACGAGGTCGCCGCACTGGCCGCCGGCCAGCCGGACGGCCCGCCGGGCGCCCGTGTGTCCGAACGCGACATCAGCGTCATGCTCTACACCTCCGGCACGACCGGCAGGCCAAAGGGAGTGCCACGCACGCACTCCGCCGAGCACCACGCGGCCGTCGCCCACCTCCTGCAGAGCGGGCAGTGCCTCTTCGACGCCACGCTCGGCGTGATGCCGCTCTTCCACACGATGGGCCTGCGCACGCTGCTCGCCACGATCGTGGGCGCGGGCACCTGGGTGCCGCAGGTTCGCTTCGACGCGGACGAGACGCTGGAACTCATCATCGCCGAGCAGATCCAGAGCCTTTACCTGGTGCCGACGATCTACTGGTCGCTGGTGCGCACCGGCAGGCTGACGGACACCGGTTCGGTCCGCCGGCTCGCGTACGCGGGTTCGTCCATGACCCCGGCGCTCGCGGAACAGCTGGCGGAGGTGCTGCGGCCGGAACGGTTCGTCAATCACTTCGGCAGCACCGAGATCTACACGTTCACCATCGGCCCGGACGTCGTCGCCAAGCCGGGATCGGCCGGGCGCGCCGGCGTCTTCACCCAGGTCCGGCTCGTGGACCCCGATCCCACGGCACCGCCGGACGCCCTCGTCGCCCCGGGCGAACAGGGCCAGATCGCCATCTCCATGGCCAGCCCGGAGGCCTTCGAGGGCTACTGGCAGCGGCCGGACGCCAACGCGAAGTCGATCAGGGACGGCTGGTACTTCCCCGGAGACCTCGCCATCGCCGACGAGGACGGCGACCTCTGGGTGGCCGGCCGGGTCGACGACATGATCAATTCCGGCGGTGAGAACCTGTACCCCGACGAGATCGAGGACGCGCTCATCCGGTCGGACGCGGTCAGCGACGTGGTGGTCGTCGGGCTGCCGCACGACCGCTGGGGGCAGGCGGCCACCGCCTTCTTCATACCCAGCGCCGGCCTGACGCCACAGGAGGCGCTCACCGCACTCAGCGCCTTCGTCGCCGGGGGGTCCGGGCTGCCGTCGCTGAAACGCCCCAAACGACTAATAGCGGTCGACACGATCCAGAAGTCGGCGGTAGGCAAGATCTTGCGACGCGAGCTTGTCTCCGGCAACTACAGAGCACTCGCCGACAGTGATGACCTGCCGACGACCGAGCAGACCAGCAGGTGAACACGTGACCATCGTTTCCGACCACCAGAGCAGGCCGGTCGCCCGCGTCGAGGACCCCGCGCTGCTGTGCGGACGGGGCCGGTTCCTCGACGACATGGATCCGCTGCCCGGCACCCTCACCGCGGCGGTGATCCGCAGCCCGCACCCGCACGCCCGGATCCGGGGCGTGAACCTCGAGCGGGCCCGAAGGCACCCGGGCGTCGCGGCGGTGATCGGCCCGGACGAGGTCCTCGAGGCGCTGCGTCCCTTCCCCCTGTCGCTCAAGACCCCGATGCCCTACTACCCGACGGCCACGGACAAGGCCCGCTTCGTCGGCGAGCCGGTCGCGGTCGTCGTGGCGGCGGATCGCTACCTCGCCGAGGACGCCGCCGAGCTGGTGGAGATCGACTACGAGCCGCTCCCCGCCGTCGTGGACATCAGGAAGGCCCTGCGCGACGACGCGCCGTTGCTGCACGACGACGCCGGCAGCAACGTCGCGACCGACCGTACGTTCACCTTCGGCGACGTCGACCCGATCTTCGAGCGGGCCGACCACGTCGTCACCGGCGAGTACGACTTCCCGCGCTATTCCTCGACGCCGATGGAGTGCTACTCCGTCATCGCCGAGTGGCAGGACGAGGTCGACGGCCCCGCGGTCAACGCCTGGGCCAACTTCCACGGCCCCTTCTCCATGGTGCAGGTGCTCGCCGGGGCCCTCGGTGTTCCGGTCTCCCGCATCCGGCTGCGGATCCCCGCCGACAACGGCGGGAGCTTCGGCATCAAGGCGGGGATCTATCCGTACGTGGCGCTGATGGCGCTCGCCAGCAAGCACGCCGGCCGGCCGGTCCGGTGGACCGAGGACCGGATCGAACATCTGCTGGCCAGTTCGGCCGGGGCCGACCGGGCCATGCGCTTCGAGGCGGCCGTACGGGCGGACGGCACCATCGAAGCCCTGCGCGCCGACCTCGTCGACAACGTCGGCGCCTACCTGCGGCCCCCGGAGCCGAGCACGCTGTACCGGTGCTTCGGCAACATCACCGGGGCCTACAAGATCGACGCGGTGCACATCCGCTCCCGCGCGGTGGTCACGAACAAGACGCCGACCGGCCTGAACCGCGGCTTCGGCGGACAGCAGCTCTACTTCGGCCTGGAACGCCTCATCGACAAGATCGCGGGCGTGTGCGACCTGGACCCGGTGGAGCTGCGGCGGCGCAACTTCGTGCAGGCCGGCGACTTCCCGTACGCCACCCCGACCGGGGGCATCTACGACTCCGGGGACTACCCGAAGGCCCTGGAGATGCTCCTGAACAGCGCCGAGTACGAGAAGCTGCGCGAGACGCAGCGCGAGGCCAGGGCGCGCGGCGAGTTCTTCGGCATCGGCGTCGCGACGATCGTCGACCCGTCCGCCACCAACATCGGCTATGTCGGCCTGGCGACGCCCGCCGAGGACCGCAGGCCGGGCCGCGGCAAGTCCGGCTCGACCGAGCACGTGCGGATCAGCGTGGACGTCAACGGCGTCGTCTCGGTGCTGCTCGGCACCGTCCCGCAGGGCCAGGGACACGCCACGGTCGCGCGGTCCGTCGTCGCCGATCAGCTCGGCCTGCCGCTGGAGCAGGTGCGGCCGGTGGTCGAGATGGACACCGCGACGACCCCGTGGACGGTCAGTTCGGGGAGCTATTCGTCCCGGTTCGCCCCGCTGCTGACCAGCGCCCTGGTGGAGGCCAGCGAGCGGCTGGCGGCCACCCTCCGGATGGCGGGCGCGACACTGCTCGGCGCCGCCCCCGAGGACGTGGAGCTCGCGGAGGGGCAGGTGCGGGTTCGGGATGACCACGGCCGGGCCGTGGCCTTCCGGCACGCCGCCGGACTCGTCCACTGGGACCCCGGCTCACTGCCGGCGGGCATGTCCGCACGGCTGTACGAAGAGGCCGCGTTCACCCCGCCGGAGGCCAAGGCCGCCAGCAGGACCGACCAGATCAACTCCAGCCTGTGCTACGGGTTCGTGGCCGAGCTCGTCGCCGTGCGGATCGACCGCGACACCCGGCAGCTCAGCATCGAGCAGGTGTGCTCGGTGCACGACGCCGGCACGATCCTGAACGAGACCCTGCTGGAGGGCCAGGTCCACGGCGCGCTGGCGCACGCGATCGGCGGCGCGCTGTACGAGGAGCTGCGCTACTCCGAGACCGGCCAGCCGACGTCCGCGACCTTCATGGACTACCTGTGCCCGACCACGGCCGAGACGACCTACGAGCTGAAGAGCGAGCACCTGGAGACCCCATCACCGCTGACCAGGCTCGGCGCCAAGGGCTGCGGTGAAGGCAGCTGCATGAGCCTTCCCGTGGCCATCGCGAACGCGGTCGCCGACGCGCTCTCCCCGGCCGGGGTGGAGATCACCACCCTGCCACTGCACGGCAACGTGCTCAATGAACTGCTGAACGGCAGCGGCCGTGACGCGGAGAACACTCAGGAAACCGAAAGGAACGACCGATAATGCCCCTCACCGGAGGCGAGATCAGGCTCGACTACGGCCACGATGGCCGCGTCGCCTACCTGACCCTGGACCACGGCAAGTTCAACATCATCACCTGGGAGACCCGCCAGGTGATGGCCGACCGGTTCGCCGAGATCGACGCGGACAACAAGGTCCAGGTCGTGGTGATCAAGGGCGACGGCGAGCACTTCTCTTCGGGCGGTGACATCGCCGGCTTCATGGAGGTCGACCCGATCGACTTCACCGACCTCGGCCAGAATGTGACCGCTCCGTCGCGCAGCCCGAAGCCGGTCATCGCCGCCGTCGACGGCTACTGCTTCGGCGTGGGATTCGAGCTCGCGCTGTCGTCCGACATCCGGCTGGCCACTGAGCGAAGCGAGTTCGCGCTGCCCGAAATGCGCCTGGGCATGATCCCGGGCTCCGGTGGCACGCAGCGGCTGGCCCGCCTCATCGGGCTCTCCCGGGCGAAGTACCACGTGATGACGGCCTCCCGCATCAAGGCGCAGCAGGCTCTGGACTGGGGCCTGGTGGCCGGCCTGCAGCCGGACCGCGCCGCCCTCGACGCGGAGGTGGAGCGGGTCGTCACCACCCTGCTCGGCTTCTCCCCGCTCGCGGCGCGCACCGCCAAGGAGGTCCTGGACAAGGGCATCGACGCCCCGCTCTACTCCGGCATCGAGCTCGAGCGCAAGGCCTATTCGATGCTGCGCTCCAGCAAGGACTTCGCGGAGGGCGTCGCCGCCTTCGGCGAGAAGCGCGCGCCGAAGTTCCAGGGCCGGTGATCGAACCGTGAAAGCCGCACCGTTCGCCTACGTCCGCCCGTCGAGCCTCGCCGACGCCGTCGGCGAGCTCGCGAGCACCGACGGGGGTGGCAAGGTCATCGCCGGCGGGCAGTCGCTCACCCCGGTGCTGGCCATGCGGCTGGCTCGGCCGGACACCCTCGTCGACATCAACGCCGTCGAGGGGCTGGGTGAGCTGCGCGTCCGGGGCCAGGTCCTGGAGATCGGCGCCACGGTCCGCCAGCGCAGGGTCGAGCGCGATCCGATCAGCAGGGGCGTGCCCCTGCTGGGCCTGGCGTTGCCCTGGGTCGGCCACCGCGAGCTGCGCAGCCGGGGCACCGTGTGCGGCAGCCTGGCGCACGCGGACCCGGCGGCCGAGCTGCCGGCCGTCGCCTGCTGCCTGGACGCGGTGATCACCGTGACCGGGCCGGGCGGCGCCCGGCGGGTTCCGGCCAGGAAGTTCTTCACCGGCGCGATGACCACTGCGCTCGGTCCGGACGACATCCTCACCGCGCTGGACCTGCCCGTGGCGGGCCGCGGTGAGGGCTTCGGGTTCGCGGAGATCGCGCGGCGGCACGGGGACTTCGCGCTGGCCGGGGTCGCGACCCACGTCCGGCTACGCGAGGGAGCCCCGGAGGCCACCGTGACCGCCTTCGGGGTGTCCGACCGGCCGGTGACGCGCGACGTCACCGCGGAGCTGACGGCCGCGCTCGATGGTTCCACCGAGACCGCTGAGCGGCTCGGCACGGTCCTGCCGGAGGCGATGTACGAGGCCGCCGAGCAGCTCGTCGACACCGACGGCGACGCACACGCTTCGAGGGACTACCGCCGCCGGCTCTTCCGGGTGCTGGCCGGCCGTGAACTGGCAAAGGCATACGAGCGCGCTCGGCAGAGCGCCGACGAGGTGAGCACGTGACCATGAGCGAGCAGGCACCGAGCCCGGTGCCGTCCAACGGCAAGGCCATCGCACCGCGCGAGCTGAGCACGCCCCGCCCGGTGAAGGCGGGAGCCGACGAGCCGATCGAGTCGCGGATGACCGTCAACGGAACCGAAGCGGTGCTGAGGCTGCCGGCGCGGGTGACCCTCGCCGACGCCTTGCGCGACCACCTCGGCCTCACCGGCACGCATCTCGGCTGTGAGCACGGGGTCTGCGGGATGTGCACCGTGCTGGTCGACGGCCAGGCCGCCCGGGCGTGCCTGCTGTTCGCCTGCCAGCTCGACGGCGCCGACATCGTCACCGTCGAGGGACTCGGCCGGCCGGACAAGCTGCATCCGCTGCAGGAGGCGTTCGGCCGCAACCACGCGCTGCAGTGCGGCTTCTGCACGCCCGGGTTCCTGATGAGCTCCTACGACCTGCTCAGCAACAAGCCCGAGGTGACCGACGAGGAGCTGCCCGAGGAGCTCTCCGGAGTGATCTGCAGGTGCACCGGCTATCGCAACATCCTCACCGCCGTCGCCGAGACCAGCCGGGACTATCCCGAGGGGGTCCCCGAGCCGGAGAACTGCACCCACCGTGCGCTCGTGGGCAGGTCCACCGGCCAGGGCGGCACGGCCTCGAACGCCTCGCCGGAACAGGCCGAGACGGCCGAGGAGTCGCCGAAGAACGCCGACATCGTGCTGCCGGTGGGTGAGCCCACCATCGCGGTACAGATCGACACCGAGATACAGGCTCCCGTGGACAAGGTCTGGCGGGTCTTCGACGACATCCACCTGCTGGCGCGTTGCCTGCCGGGTGCGGAGCTCACCCAGGAGCTCGGCCGGGACCGCTACGCGGGGCGGGCCCGGGTATCGGTCGGACCGATCAAGCTGTCCTTCAAGGGACTCGCGCACATAGCCGAGCACGACCGCGAGGCGGGCCGGATGCGCGTGGTGGCGGAGGGCCAGGACACCGGCGGGGCACGCACCCAGGCGGACATCACGCTGTCCATCGTGAGCACGGCCGGCGGGACGACGCTGCACGCCGATGCCAAGGTGTTCCTCACCGGCAGGATCGCGCAGTTCGGCCGGGCGCTCGCCGGCGACGTCAGCCGCAGGATGTTCGAGCAGTTCGCCGAGGCCGTGGCCGAGGCGGCCACTTCGGGCAACGCCCCGAGCGGCCCTGTGGCCGCGCCGAGTGCGATGCGGCTGCTCGGCGCCACGCTGCTCGACCGGATGCGGACCGCGTTGCGGCGCACTGGACGCCCCCGGGACGGCGGTGCCGCCGGTGGCCGCGGGCGCGGCCGCCGCGGGCCTCACTGATCGGCGCTGGAACGGTCCGCGCGCTTGCTCGGCTGCACCCGCTTGGGCTCACCTGGCATCTTCGGATAGTTGGGCGGATAGGGCATGTCGCCGAGCCCGTGGTCGGCCTCGTCCCGCTCGGCCATCTCGAGCAGCGGCTCGAGTGAGAACGCCTGGTCGTCGATCGCGGCGTGCACGTCGCCCAGTTCGGCGAACCGCGCCGGCATGGTCTGGACCGTGAAGTCGCCGGGGTCGACCCCCGGCAGCTCCTCCCAGGTCACCGGCGCGGAGACGGGCGCGTGCGGCCGCGGCCGGATGCTGTAGGCGGAGGCGATCGTGCGATCGCGCGCGTTCTGGTTGAAGTCGATGAAGACCTCCTCGCCGCGCTCCTCCTTCCACCACTTGGTGGTGACGAGGCCGGGGAGCCGGCGCTCGACCTCGCGGGCGAAGGCGAGCGCCGCCGCCCGTACCTGCGTGAAGGCCCACCTGGGCTCGATGCGCACATAGATGTGCAGGCCACGGCTGCCCGAGGTCTTGACGAATCCGGTGTATCCGAGCTCGTCCAGCAGCTCCCGCACAGCGGTCAGGGCGACGTGCCTGGCCTCGTCGAAGCCGGTGCCGGGCTGCGGGTCGAGGTCGATCCGCAGCTCGTCGGGGTGGTCGACGTCGGCGCACCGGACCGGCCACGGGTGGAATGTGAGCGTGCCGAGATTGACCGCCCACAACACGGTGGCCAGCTCGGTGGGGCACACCTCGTCCGCGGAGCGGCCGCTCGGAAAGTCGATCCGGGCCGTCTTCACCCAGTCCGGCGCGGTCTTCGGAACGCGCTTCTGGTAGAACGCGTCGCCCTTGTTGTCGGCGCGCGTGGACAGTCTGGCCCCCTCGAAGACCCCGCCGGGCCAGCGCTCCAGCGTGGTCGGCCGGGAGCGCAGCGCCCGCAGGATCCCCTCTCCCACGGACAGGTAGTAGTCCACCAGGTCGTGCTTGGTGATCCCCCGCTCGGGGAAGTAGACCTTGTCCGGGTTGGTGACCTTGACCAGCCGGTCCCCCACCGGAATCTCAATGAACGGCGATGCCATACCGGCACCGTAACCCACGCCTCCGGCTGCCGCCGGGCCGCGCGAGGGTCACGTGTGAACAGCGGGTACGGTCGTGTACATGGAAAAGGTGCGCAAGAGCGAGGCGGAATGGCGTGCCGAGCTGAGCCCGCAGGAGTACCAGGTGCTCCGCGAAGCGGGCACGGAACGGCCGTTCACCGGTGAGTACAACGACACCAAGACCGTCGGCGTGTACCGATGCCGCGGTTGCGGCACGGAGCTGTTCCGGTCGCAGACCAAGTTCGAGTCGCACTGCGGCTGGCCGAGCTTCTACGCCCCGTCGGAGTCCGACGCGGTCACCCTCATCGAGGACAGCTCACTCGGGATGACGCGTACAGAGGTCAGGTGTGCGAGCTGCGACTCCCACCTCGGCCACGTCTTCCGCGGCGAGGGCTATCCGAACCCCACCGACGACCGGTTCTGCATCAACAGCGTGTCGCTCACGCTCGAACCTGGCGAGTGACTCAGCTGACTCAGCGGGTCCGGCCGACCGTGCAGTCGTCCTTGGTGTCCTGCTTGTTCGCGATGACCACGTTGCCGTTGTCACTCTTCTTCGCGTGAATGAAGACGACCGGGTCCTTGCTGCCGCGCTGCTGCGCGAGGTACTCGGCCGTCCACTCGCAGAGCGAGATGGCCTGCTGGGAGTTCTCGTCGCTCTCCGGCAGGTCGGTGTAGACCCGCAGGTAGTTGCCGCTCTGCACGACCTTCTGCACATGCCCCGCCACCTTCTCGGCGGGATCCTTCTGCCGGAGGTAGGCGACCGCCTGCGGCCCCACGTCGTCGCCGGCGATGGGGCTGGGTGTTCCCCCGCCCATCGGATGGGCCACGCCGGCCGCGCCCGCGGAGTGGGCCGAGGACCGCGCCGAGGAGGACGCCCCGGCCGTGGTGGCCGTAGGGGACGTGCCGGATCCAGCCATGGACAGGCCTGCCACCGCTGCTGCACCGAGCAGCACGGCCGCGCCCGTGCCCGTCCACGCCACGACGATCTTGCGCCGGTTCCGCTCGGCCATGACCGTCCGAAGCCTGCGGTCGCACGCCTGGCTGAAGACGGATGGCGGCTTGGCATGCCGACCCCTCGCATGCCGTGGCGCCTCGGTCACTTTCCCTCCCCTTCGGACTCCGTCCACGCTGCGAACGGGCCACCCGTGGCGACACCCCGCGCAGGCGTCGTCCCGAGAGCGAACTCTACTTTGGGAAGCGCCGTGACTTGCCGGATACCGTCCGAAATAGCCCCTGCGAGTTAGCTCGCCGTTACGGCAGACCCGCGACCAGCTCGGCGACGGGCTTGCGAAGCCCGGTGTAGAACGGGATCTCCTCGCGTACGTGCATCCGCGCCCGCGAGCCGCGCAGGTGGCGCATGAGGTCGACGATCCGGTGCAGCTCGTCGCCCTCGAAGGCAAGCATCCACTCATAGTCGTTGAGCGCGAAGGAGGCCACCGTGTTGGCCCGCACGTCCGGGTAGTCGCGGGCCATCATGCCGTGCTCGGACAGCATGGCGCGCCGCTCCTCGTCGGAGAGCAGATACCACTCGTAGGACCGGACGAACGGGTAGACGCAGACGTACGGCCGGGGCTTCTCGTCCGCGAGGAAGGCCGGGATGTGGCTCTTGTTGAACTCGGCGGGCCGGTGCAGCGCCATCGCCGACCAGACCGGCTCGGAGGCACGGCCGAGGGCCGTGCGGCGGAACCGGCTGTAGATCTCCTGCAGGTCGTCGGAGCTGGGGGCGTGCCACCAGAACATGTAGTCGGCGTCGGCCCGGAACCCGGCGACGTCGTACAGGCCGCGGGTGGTGACGTCCTTCTGGGCCGCCTGCTGCAGCAGGTCCTCGACCTCGCCGGCCACCACGTCCCCCACGAGACTACCCAGGGTCCTCACCCGGAAGACCGACCACATCGTGTAGCGGATCTTGTCGTTGAGGTCGCGTGCCTTCGGCTTCTCCGTCGCTGCCATGTCTCGATTCTCCATGACCTTCCAAGTGTTCGAGCACCCGGGCGGCCGCTGCGCGCCCGGTGGCGACGCACGCCGGGATCCCGAGTCCGTCGTAGGCCGCCCCGGCCACGGCGAGACCGGGCTGGCCGGCGACCGCGGCGCGAATCCGGGCCACCCTGTCGGCATGGCCCACGGTGTACTGCGGCAGGCCACCGCCCCACCGGGTGACACGGGCGTCGATCGGGAGCTCGCCGACCCCGCAGGTGTCGGCCAGCTCGGTCATCGCCGCCGCCTTGAGGTCCTCGTCGGGGCGCTGCAACGTGTGTTCCTCGCCGTACCTGCCGATGGAGCATCGTACGGCGATCGTGTGGGGGTCGCGCTCGGCGAGGTGGGGCCACTTGATCGTGCTGAAGGTCACGGCCTTGATGTCCCGGCGCTCCACGGCCGGGACCAGGTAACCGCTGCCGCCCGGCCGCTCCGGGAAGGCCGTCGAGGAGTAGGCCAGCGTGACGATGGCCATGCTCGCGTACTCGATGCGCGCCAGCTCGGCCGCGGCGGCCGGGGCCGCGCCGGCCAGCAGCCGTCCGGCGGGCTGAGCGGGCACCGCGATCACCACCGCGTCCGCCTCGACGGTCTCCGGCTGCCGCGCCGGACCGACCGTCAGCCGCCAGCCCCCGGCCGCGGTCCGGGCGAGCTCGCGCACCATCGCGTTCGTCCGTACGGTGCCACCGCCGGCGGTCACGGCCTCGGCGAGGAGCGCCGGCAGCGTGCCGAGGCCGCCGGGGAGGGTGGTGAAGACCGGACCGGCGTTCTTGGGGGCCGCGTCGCGTACGGACCGCGCGGCCGTGATCAGGGAGCGGTGGGTGCGGGCCGCCCCGGCGAGACCCGCCAGGGTCGCGTCGAAGGACAGCTCCTCGGTCCGCCCCGCGTAGACGCCGCCGAGCAGGGGCTCCACCAGCCGGTCCACGAGCTCGTGGCCGACCCGCGCGCCGACATAGTCGGCCACGGACACGTCCGCGCCACGCGGGCTTCTCGGCAGGGCCAGGTCCAGCGGGACCCGCGCGAGCCCCGCGCGGGACAGGATCCGGGACGCCGCGAGCGCCCGCAGATCCGCCGGCACGCCCATCACGTGGCCGGTCGGCATCCGTCGCAGCGCGCCGCGGCTGAGGATCGCGGCCGACGTCGTGGCGGGATATACCAGCTGGTCGGACCTACCGAGATCGCGGATCAGGTCGAGACCCTCCGGACGGCGCGCGAGCATGGACTCGGCGCCCTCGTCCACCGGGAGCCCGGCGACCTCGCTGACCCGCAGCTTGCCGCCGACCTCGGGCGCACCCTCGAGAACGGTGACCCGGGCGCCCCCGCGGACGAGCCACCGCGCGGCGGACAGGCCCGCGATGCCACCGCCGACCACCACGACATGGGACATGCTCTCAACGATCGCAGATGAACAGCGGTGGTACGACCACGCCGCCGAGCCGAACACGCCGTGGACTACAGCTCCCCCTTGCACTCCAGACGCTGCAGTGCCCTGGCCAGCGGCACGGACACGAGTGCGATCTGCCAGGAGCGGGCGCCCAGGACCCGCAGGGCCGCCGCCAGCGCCTCCGCGCTGATCTCCGCGGGCGGAGACCACGCGAGTCGGCGCACCACGTCGGGCTGGAGCATGTTCTCACTCGGCATGTGGTGCTCATCGGCGAGTGCGGCGACCGCCGCGCGCGTGGCGCTGAGCCGCTTGGCCGCCTCGGGGTCGCGCTCGGCCCAGCGGTGAGCGGGCGGTGGACCGTCGCCGGCCTGGCTCTGCTCGGGCTGCTCCCGTTCAGGGAGGCCCCGGGCCTTGGAGACCGCGCCGAGCCACACCGACAGATGACGCCGCGCGTTCCTGTTCCGCAGGGAGGACATTCCCTGCAGGTCGGCCATCGTGCGCGGCAGCGTCAGCGAGAGCTCGACGATGGCCGCGTCCGGCAGCACCCTCCCTGGGGAGACGTCGCGGTCCTGCGCGATCCGGTCACGCGCCTGCCACACCTCCCGTACGACCGCGAGGCCGCGCCGGTTGCGCACCCGGTGGATGCCGGACGTACGCCGCCAGGGTTCGGCGCGTGGCGGCTTGGGCGGCGCGGCGAGGATGGACTCGAACTCCTCCATGGCCCAGGCGAGCTTGCCGGTCTCCGTCAGCTCCTCGTGCAGGGCGTCACGCAGCTCGACCAGCAACTCGACGTCCAGGGCCGCGTAGCGCAGCCACTCCACGGGCAGCGGCCTGGTGGACCAGTCCGCCGCGGAGTGGCCCTTCTCCAGGGCGAAGCCGAGCACGTTCTCGATCATCGATCCGAGCCCGACCCGGGGGTGGCCGAGCAGCCGGCCGGCCAGTTCGGTGTCGAACAGGCCACGCGGGGCCATGCCCAGCTCGGCGAGACAGGGCAGGTCCTGGTTGGCCGCGTGCAGCACCATCTCGGCGTCCGCCAGCACCGCGTCGAGCGCGGACAGGTCCGGGCATCCCATTGGATCGATCAGCGCGGTCCCGGAGCCCGCCCGGCGCAACTGGACGAGATAGGCCCGCTGGCCATAGCGATAGCCCGAGGCCCGCTCGGCGTCCACCGCGACCGGCCCCGACCCCGCGGCGAAGGCCTCGACCACCCGGCTCAGCGCCTCGGCCGTCTGCACGACCGGGGGGATACCCTCACGCGGCTCCAGCAGCGGTGTGGCCGCAGGGCCACTGTCCGTCTCAGTCTGTCCCGCGGTCTCCGCGGAATGGTTCGTATCCGACACTCCCACGCGCCTACCGTACGCCGCTCAGGATCCCGAACTCGTCAGAGAGGTGATTCCAGCGGGCGGCAGGCCCGCCGCCATGCACATCACCTCGCACCACGCTCCCACGTGGCCGACCAGCTCCTCGCGTGCCGGGGACCATGAGGCGCGCATCTCCAGCTCGGTGGTGGAGGGGTCGTCCCGCTTGTCACCGAAGCTCTCCGACACCGCCCGGGTGATCGTGCCGGACACGCCGGCGTAACCGACGGCGTCCAGCGTCTCGGTGAGCCAGCTCCACGCCACCGAGCCGATCAGCGGGTCGGCCGCGATCTCGGGCTCGAGGTCCGCCCGGATATAGGCGACGATCCGGAACTCCCCGACCCAGCCGCTGTGGCCCTGCGGGTCGTACAGGACGATCAGCCGGCCCATGGCGATCTCGGCGTCATCGCGATAGACCGACGCCGAGATGGCGGCGGAGTACGGCGCCAGGCGCTGCGGCGCCGGCATGTCCTCGAGCTCGAGCTCGGGCCGGGTCGGATCGCCCTCGACCGCGAGGCGCAGCGTCTCGAGAGCCCGCTGGAAGGGCGCCGGAACCTCGCTGGCCTGCGTCGGGGGCGGCGTCATGCGCGGGGCGCCCATGGGCTGAGCGTAGATCGTCGGAGCTGCCGGAGCAGGGACTGCCACGCCGGACGAGCCGTCCGGGACCGGATCGGCCGGGGGCGGGGGCCGCTGTGCGGGGTCATGGGGGGTGAAAACACTGTGCACGTTTTCCGGGGGTCGGGGGACGCTCAGGCGGCCCGTGAGGCGACGGCCGGGGTCTCCCCCTCGGGCCTGGACTCGTGCACGTCGAGGAGGTCGGCCAGCACGACGGCCGAGCCGCAGTCCACGCAGATGAGCTCCGGGCAGTCATCGTGCCCGTCGACGCAGGGCGGCCGCTCGAACGGACGCTCATCGCCGCAGGTGGAGCAGGTGCGCATGGTCACGGCCATCATGGGGGGCCTCCCTCGGCTCGAAGCATAAGGGGTGAGAACCGTACGGTTGCATGCCAGAGCGGAGGAATGCGGGACTTCGCTCGGCGTGTCCGAACCTCGTGCCGCCACTCGATCGCCGGCCAGGTCGCTCAGTCGCCGGTGCGGTGCCGATCAGCGGCGGATTCGTGGGACCATCCATAGCGTGCCTCTTGACGACGAAGCCGTGTTCCTGCGTGCCTGCCGCCGCGAACCGGTACCCCACACCCCTGTGTGGTTCATGCGCCAGGCCGGCCGGTCGCTCCCCGAATATCTGCGGGTGCGGGCCGGCACCCCCATGCTCGAGGCCTGCACGCGCCCCGATCTCATCACCGAGATCACGCTCCAGCCCGTACGACGCTACGCGGTCGACGCGGCGATCTTCTTCAGCGACATCATGGTGCCGCTGAAGGCGATCGGCGTGGATCTCGACATCAAGCCGGGCGTCGGCCCGGTCATCGCCGACCCGATCCGCGACGCCGCCGGAGCCGCGCGGCTGCGGCCGCTGACGCCCGAGGACGTGTCCTACGTCACCGAGGCGGTCCGGTCCCTGGTCGGCGAGCTCGGCGACACGCCTCTGATCGGGTTCGCCGGGGGTCCCTTCACCCTGGCCTCCTACCTCATCGAGGGCGGCCCGTCGAAGAACCACGACCTCACCAAGGCGATGATGTACGGCGAGCCGGAGCTGTGGGCGGACCTGCTGAGCCGGCTGTCGGACATCACCACCGAGTTCCTGAAGGTCCAGGTCGCCGCCGGCGCCAGCGCGATCCAGGTCTTCGACTCCTGGGTCGGCGCGGTGAGCCCGGAGGACTACCGGCGCTCGGTCCTCCCGCATACCAGCAAGATCTTCTCCGCGGTCGAGGACCTCGGCGTGCCCCGCATCCACTTCGGGGTCGGCACCGGCGAACTGCTGGGCCTCATGGGTGAGGCCGGCGCCGACGTCGTCGGGGTCGACTGGAGGGTGCCGCTCGATGCGGCCGTGAGCCGGGTCGAGCCCGGCAAGGCGCTGCAGGGCAACCTCGACCCCGCCGTGCTCTTCGCCCCCTGGGAGGTCATCGAGGAGCGGACGCGCGACGTGCTCGCGCGCGGGCGCACCGCCGAGGGCCATGTGTTCAACCTCGGCCACGGCGTGCTGCCGTCGACCGATCCGGACAAGCTGGCCCGCCTGGCCGACTTCGTCCACGAGGCCTCCGCCCGCTGAGACCGCCGACCAGGACCGCGGCGAGGAGGACGACGACGATGACGTACGCCACCGCGGCCGGCCAGCCACCGCGCTCGAAGGCCAGGCCGCCGGCCGAGCCACCGACGCTGCTTCCGAGGTAGTAGGCGAACAGATACAACGCCGACGCCTGTGCCCTGGCGGTCTTCGCCCGGAGCCCGACCCAGCCGCTGGCCACCGAGTGCGCGGCGAAGAACCCGACCGTGAAGACGAGCAGGCCGGCTCCGACGAGCGGCACCGAGTCGGGCAGGGTCATCAGCAGTCCGGCCGCGATGAGGGCGAGGGCTCCGGCGAGGACGGCCCTGCGGCCGGCCTGGTCGGCGAGCCGGCCCGCGGTCGCCGAGCTCCAGGTCCCGCCGAGGTACATCAGGAACATCAGCCCGACCACGGCCTGCGGCAGGTGAAAGGGAGCGGCCAGCAGCCGGAAGCCCAGGAAGTTGTAGACGGTCACGAAGCCGGCCATGAGCAGCAGGCCGACGGCGAAGAGCCGGCGCAGTCCCCCGTCGGCCAGGTGCGTGCCGATGGCCCGCAGGTCCGCCCGGCCGGGCTGGAAGAACCGCGACCGGGGCAGCAGCGCCCAGAACAGGACGGTGCAGCCGAAGGAGACCAGCGCGCTTGCCGCGAGGGCCCAGCGCCAGCCGGCCAGGTCCGTGACCAGGATCGGAACCAGCCGGCCGAGGAGCCCGCCGATGGTGTTCCCCGCGATGTAGAGACCCATCGCGCCACCCAGCGCCTCGGGATGCACCTCGTCCGACAGATAGGCCATGGCGACCGCCGGTACGCCGGCCAGCGCGATCCCCTGGGCGGCCCGGATCACCGCGAGCACGGTGAAGGACGGGGCCATCGGGAGGAGAAGCCCCAGCACCGCGGCCGCGAGCGCGCACACGACCATCACGCGGGTCCGGCCGAGCTTCTCCGACAGCGCACTGACCGGGATGATCGCCAGAGCGAGCATGCCGGTGGAGAGCGACACCAGCAGGCTGACCGCGCTGGGTGACACGGCGAAGGCCTGCGACAGCACCGGGAGCAGGGCCTGGGTGCAGTAGAGCGACATGAATGTCGTCAGCCCGGCGGCGAACAGCGCGAGGTTCACCCGCCGCAGGCCAGGGGACGCGCGGCGGTGCCGCTCCGCTGCGGATTCCAGCAGGCCGTCGTGCACGGCGGTCATCGAGACTCCCTTCCCGGGACCACACCAGGCTGCCCTGAGCCCTAACGATGCGTCCAATGAGACTTTGACCTGTAACCGATGTCGTGTGAGCATCAGTCCCATGGACCTCACCACGGTGCGCTGGTTCCTGGCCGTCGCGGAGCACGGGCACATGACCCAGGCCGCCGCCGAACTGCGCGTCTCCCAGCCGGGCCTGTCCCGGGCCATCGCCCGTCTGGAGCGCGAGCTCGGCACGACCCTGTTCGACCGGGAGGGCCGTAACGTCCGGCTGAGCCGTTACGGCGAGGTGTTCCGCGAGCACGCGCGGCGGCTCGTGACCGAAGAGGAGGCCGCCCGGCGGGCGCTGGCCCACGCCACCGACCCGGGGAAGGGCGAGATCCGGCTCGGGTTCCTGCACACCCAGGGCGCCTCGCTCGTACCGGACCTGATCCGGCGCTACCGCCGGCGGCACCCGCGCGTCACCTTCCGGCTGCTGCAGGACAGTGCGGCGGGCATGGAGGCGGCGGTCCGGGCCGGCGAGGCCGACCTGGCCATCGTGAGCCCGCGCCCACGTGACGCCGCGTTCTCCTGGCGGCCGCTCGTCGTGGAACGGCTGCTGCTCGCGGTCCCGGCAGGTCACCGGCTGGCCCGCCGGCCGCGGGCCCGGCTGGCGGACGCGGCGGGCGAGCCGTTCATCGCCATGCGCCCGGGGTTCGGACTGCGCGCGATCACCGACGAGCTGGCCCGGCAGGCCGGGATCCGTCCGGAGATCGCTTTCGAGGGTGAGGAAATCTCCACGGTCTCCGGGCTGGTGGGCGCCGGCCTCGGCGTCGCCATCGTGCCGCCGCCGCCCCAGGGTGAGGGTGTGCGGCATGTGCCGATCAGCGACCCGGCCGCGAGCCGCACGGTCGGGCTCACCTGGGTGACCGAGCGGACGCGGACACCGGCGGTCGAGAACTTCCTCGCCTTCGCCGCCGGAGACGAGGCTGCCCCCGGAGTCAGTGGTCACTGACGGCTACCATGGGGGGGTTACCAGCGAGTAGCAACCCGCTTGTGAGCACTGGCTCACGTTGAGCCTCAGCATCGAGGGAGAACTCACCGTGCCTCGTACCGCACGTGACGTCGTGTTCGTGGACGGCGTTCGCACGCCGTTCGGCAAGGCGGGCCCCAAAGGGGTGTACGCCGAAACCCGCGCCGACGACCTGGTCGTCCGCGCGATCCGTGAACTGATGCGCCGGAACCCGGACCTGCCGCCCGAGCGCGTGGACGAGGTCTCGGTCGCGGCCACCACACAGATCGGCGATCAGGGCCTGACCATCGGCCGTACCGCCGCGGTGCTGGCCGGGCTGCCCAAGAGCGTGCCGGGCTTCGCCATCGACCGGATGTGCGCCGGCGCCATGACCGCTGTCACCACGACCGCCTCGGGCATCGCCTTCGGCGCCTATGACGTCGTCATCGCCGGCGGTGTCGAGCACATGGGGCGCCACCCGATGGGCGAGGGCGTCGACCCCAACCCGCGGTTCCTCGCCGAGAAGCTCGTGGACCCCTCGGCTCTGGTCATGGGGATGACCGCGGAGAACCTGCACGACCGGTTCCCGGAGATCACCAAAGAGCGCGCGGACGCCTACGCGGTGCGCAGCCAGGACAGGGTCGCGGCGGCCTATGAGGCCGGCAAGATCCAGCGCGACCTGGTGCCGACCGCCGTCCGCTCGGCGGAGAAGGGCTACGGCGTCGCCACCCGCGATGAGCCGCCGCGTCCGGGCACCACCGTGGAGGACCTCGCCAAGCTCAAGACCCCCTTCCGGGTGCAGGGGAACGTCACCGCGGGCAACGCCGCGGGACTCAACGACGGTGCCACGGCCTGCCTGCTGGTCGCCGAGGACGTCGCCGCCGAGCTCGGGCTGCGCGCCCGCATGCGGCTTGTGGACTTCGCCTTCGCCGGCGTCGAGCCCGAGGTCATGGGCATCGGGCCGGTGCCGGCCACCGAGAAGCTGCTGGCTCGCAACGCTCTGACCATGGACGACATCGGCCTCATCGAGATCAACGAGGCCTTCGCCGTGCAGGTGCTCGCCTTCCTCGACCACTTCAAGATCGCCGACACCGACCCGCGGGTGAACCCGTGGGGCGGCGCGATCGCGGTGGGCCACCCGCTGGCCTCGTCCGGCGTCCGCCTGATGAACCAGCTGTCCAGGCTCTTCGAGGAGCGTACGGACGTGCGCTTCGGCCTGACCACGATGTGCATCGGCATGGGCATGGGTGGCACCGTGCTCTGGGAGAACGTCAACTACGAGGGGGCCAAGTGAGCACGGTAGAGACCTGGCGCTCGCTGCTGGCGAGCGAGGATGTGAACGCCGACGAGGTCGTGACCCGGGCACGGGTGCGGGACGTGGAGCTGCCGGGCGGCGCGGGCACGGTCGCACTGATCACCCTGGACAACGGGTTCGATCACACCAAGCCCAACACCTTCGGGCCGCGCGGCCTGCTGGCGCTCAGCGACGCGCTGGACGAGGTGGCGGCCCGCGACGACCTCGCCGCCGTGGCGGTCACCGGCAAGCCGTTCATCTTCGCGGTGGGCGCCGACCTCAAGGGCGTTCCGGCCATCGCCGACCGCGAGCAGGCCGCGCTGATCGGCCGGCTCGGCCACGCGGTCTTCCGGCGCCTCGGCGAGCTGCCCATACCGTCGTTCGCCTTCGTGAACGGTGCCGCGATGGGCGGCGGCGTGGAGATCGCGCTGCACTGCGCCTACCGCACCATCTCCTCGGGTGTCCCCGCGCTCGCCCTGCCCGAGTGCTTCCTCGGCCTGGTGCCCGGATGGGGCGGGACCTTCCTGCTGCCGAACCTCATCGGCGCGGAGAAGGCCCTGAAGGTCATCATCGAGAACCCGCTGGCGCAGAACCGCATGCTCAAGGGGCCGCAGGCCTACGAGCTCGGGATCGCGGACGCGATGTTCGAGCCGGCCGACTTCCTGGAGGAGTCGCTGCGCTGGGCCGCCGGGGTCCTCACCGGCGAGATCACCGTGCCGCGGCCCGAGGTCGACCGGGGCGAGGTCTGGGACCAGGCCGTGGCGGGCGCCCGGTTCGCCGTCGAGGGGAAGCTGCACGGGGCCGCCCCGGCGCCGTACCGCGCCCTGGATCTGGTGGCCGCCGCGAAGACGGCGAGCCGCGACGAGGGGTTCGCCGCCGAGCAGGAGGCCCTCGCCGACCTGATCATGAGCGACGAGCTCCGCGCCGGCCTCTACTCCTTCGACCTGACCCAGAAGCGCGCCAAGCGGCCCGCCGGTGCTCCGGACAAGGCCCTGTCGCGCCCGGTCACCAAGGTGGGCGTCGTCGGCGCCGGCCTCATGGCCGGGCAGCTCGCGCTGCTGTTCGCCCGGCGCCTCGAGGTGCCTGTCATCATGACCGACCTGGACCAGGAGCGCCTCGACAAGGGCGTGGCCTATGCCCATGGCGAGATCGGCAAGCTGCTCGCCAAGGGACGGGTGTCCGCCGACAAGGCCGGCCGGCTGAAGTCCCTGATCTCCGGCTCCCTGACCAAGGATGCCTTCGCCGACGCCGACTTCGTGATCGAGGCCGTCTTCGAGGACATGTCGGTCAAGCAGCAGGTGTTCAGAGAGGTCGAGGCCGTGGTGGGGCCGGGATGCGTCCTGGCCACCAACACCTCGTCACTGTCGGTCACCGAGATGGCCGCACAGCTCGAGCACCCTGAGCGGGTCGTGGGTTTCCACTTCTTCAACCCCGTGGCGGTCCTGCCGCTGCTGGAGATCGTGCGCGGCGAGCGCACCGGCGACGAGGCCCTCGCGACCGCGTTCTCGGTCGGCAAGCAGCTGAAGAAGTCCTGCGTGCTGGTCAAGGACGCGCCCGCGTTCGTGGTGAACCGGCTGCTCACCCGCTTCCTCGGCGAGATCCTCACGGCCGTGGACGAGGGCACGCCGCTGGAGGTGGCCGACCGCTCCGTCGCGCCGCTGGGCCTGCCGATGTCGCCGTTCCTGCTGCTGCAGCTCGTCGGCCCGGCGGTCGCGCTGCACGTGGCCGAGACCCTGCAGGAGGCCTTCCCGGACCGCTACCAGGTCTCCGACCGGCTCCGGAAGTTCGTCGCCTCGGGGCGGCCGGGCGTCTACGCCCCGGACTTCTCCATCGACCCGGAGGCCGCGGAGCTGTTCTCCGGCGGAGACCGGCCGGCCACCGAGGACGAGGTTCGGCAGCGGGCCGTCGAGGCGGTGGCCCAGGAGGTCAGGCTGATGCTCGACGAGGGCGTGGTCTCGGCCCCCGAGGACATCGACCTGTGCATGATCCTGGGTGCCGGCTGGCCGTTCCACCTCGGTGGCATCACGCCGTATCTCGACCGCGCCGGTGTGTCGGAGAAGGCAGGCGGCGGCCGGTTCCTGCGGCACGGCGTCGCGGATGTGCCTCGCTGACACCGAGGCCACTGCAGGTAGGAGGGGTCGTCCCCGCGGGGACGACCCTTCCGCCGATTCGAGCGCTAGTGGAATGATTACTGTTCACCCTCGGCTACCGTACGTTGCACAGCCGTTTCTGGAGGCGCCACATGAGCCTGTTCCGTACGATGCCGGTCGAACGGTCCATACGGGAGACCGAGGAATCAAAGCACCGGCTCCGTAAGGACCTGTCCGCTCTGGACCTGACGGTCTTCGGGGTCGGCGTCATCATCGGCACCGGCATCTTCGTCCTCACCGGCCAGGTCGCCCGGGAGAAGGCCGGCCCGGCCGTGGCCATCTCCTTCGCCGTCGCCGCGGTCGTATGCGGGCTCGCCGCCCTGTGCTATGCCGAGTTCGCCTCCACGGTCCCGGTCGCGGGTTCGGCCTACACCTTCTCCTACGCCACGATCGGCGAGTTCCCGGCCTGGATCATCGGCTGGGACCTGATCCTGGAGCTGGCGCTCGGCGCGGCCGTGGTGGCGGTCGGCTGGTCCGGCTACGCCAAGTCGCTCCTGAACGGCTTGGGGCTCCATCTACCGGAGTCCATAGCCGGAGAGGGGGCGACGTTCAACATCCCGGCGGTGCTGGTGGTGGCGGCCGTGACCGCACTGCTGGTCGTCGGGATCAAGATCTCCTCCAGGCTCAACGCGATCATCGTGACCATCAAGATCGCGGTGGTCCTCATGGTCATCGTGGCCGGCTCCTTCTTCATCAAGGCCTCGAACTACACCCCGTTCGTCCCGAAGGCCCACCCCACGCCGTCCGTCGAGGGCGTGAAGGCGCCGCTGCTGCAGGTCCTGTTCGGCTTCACCCCGGTGAGCTTCGGCTGGTTCGGCATCTTCGCCGCGGTGGCCGTCGTGTTCTTCGCCTTCATCGGCTTCGACGTCGTCGCCACCGCCGCCGAGGAGGCCCGCAGGCCCCAGCGCGACCTGCCGATCGCCATCATCGGCTCGCTGGTGATCTGCACGACCCTCTATATCCTGGTCTCGCTGGTGCTCGTCGGCATGGTCAACTACAGCAGGCTGAGCGCCGACGCCCCGTTGGCGGACGCCTTCAAGGCCGTGGGCCACCCGGGGTTCGCCACGATCGTGAGCATCGGCGCGCTGGCCGGGCTCACCACCGTGGTCCTCATCCTGCTGCTCGGCCAGAGCCGGGTCTTCTTCGCCATGAGCCGTGACGGGCTGCTGCCGGCCTGGCTGGCGGCGGTGCACCCCCGCTTCGGCACGCCCTACCGCTCCACGATCATCATGGGCGCCGTCGTGGCGGTCATGGCCGGGCTGATCCCGCTGTCCGCGCTGGCCGAGCTGGTCAACATCGGCACACTGTTCGCCTTCGTCCTCGTGTCCGTGGGGGTGGTGGTCCTGCGCCGGACCCGGCCGGATCTGCCGCGCTCCTTCCGCACCCCGCTCGTTCCGCTGGTCCCGGCACTGTCGGTGCTCGGCTGCCTGTTCGTGATGTTGAACCTGCCGGTCGAGACCTGGCTGCGGTTCGCCGCCTGGATGGTGGTCGGCTCGGTGATCTACTTCGTGTACGGCCGCCGGCACAGCAGGCTCGAGACCGTCAAGCACATCTGATCAAGGCCGCGACCGTGGGCTTGCGCACATAGGCGTAGTAGGTGTTCGGCCCTACAGTGGGCACAATGCGAGGTGTGGCGGACCAAACTCCTTTGCGCGTGGCGGTCATCGGCGCCGGGCCGGCCGGTCTCTATGCGGCCGAGGCCCTGGTCAAACAGACCGGCGAACAGGTGCGGGTCGACGTCTTCGACCGGCTGCCGACACCATACGGGCTGGTGCGGTACGGCGTCGCACCCGACCACAAAGCCCTCAAGTCCATCGCGCGCTACCTGCAGCGGGTGCTCGAGCACCCCGCCGTGCGGTTCTTCGGCTGCGTCGAGCTGGGTCGCGACATCACGCGCTCGGAGCTGCTGTCCTGCTACGACGCGGTGATCTATTCCACCGGCGCGATGGTCGACCGGCACCTGGGCATCCCCGGTGAGGATCTGCCCGGCAGCATCGCCGCCACGGACTTCGTGAACTGGTATTGCGGGCACCCCGACGCCGCCGGCCACCACTTCGATCTGAGCGCCGAGGAGGTCGCGATCATCGGCGTCGGCAACGTCGCCGTCGACGTGGCCCGCATCCTGGCCAAGACGGCCGAGGAACTGCGTGAGACCGACGTGCCGCAGGACGCCCTCGAGGCGCTGTCCACCAGCGGCGTACGCAGGATCCACATGATCGGCCGTCGTGGCCCGGCCCAGGCGAAGTTCACCACCAAGGAGGCGCGGGAGCTCGGGGAGCTGCCGCACGCCGCCATCCACGTACGTCCCGAGGATCTGGACCTCGACGCGGCCGACCCGACGGGAGCGAGCTCGAGGCTGGCCGAATCCGACCGGATCGTGCGGGGCAACATCAAGGCCATGCGCCCCTGGGCGGAGCCGCCCTCGGGTGACCGGCCACGCCGCATCGACCTGCGATTCTGGCGCGCGCCCGTCGAGATCCTCGGGTCGGACCGCGTGGAGGCGCTGCGGCTGGAACGGACCCGTCTGAACGAGGAGGGCCGGGTCACCGGGACCGGGGTCTACGAGACCCTGCCGGTCGGCATGGTGCTCCGCTCGGTGGGATACCAGAGCCTGCCCCTGACGGGGATCCCGTTCGACGAGCGCTCCCATGTCGTGCCGAACGCGGCCGGCCGCATCCTCGGCGCGGACGGGCGGGTGGTGCCACGGGAGTACGTCGCCGGCTGGATCAAGCGCGGCCCTACCGGGGTCGTCGGCACCAACAAGTCCGACGCGGTCGAGACCGTGCGGGCGCTGCTCGCCGACCTCGGCGCGCTGGAGCATCCCCGGCCCGGACAGCAGATCGAGTCGCTGCTCGAGGCTCGCGGCGTGCCGGTGGTGACCTACGCCGACTGGCTCAACCTCGACGCCGCCGAGATCGGGCTGGCGCGGTCACTGGAGCGTGGCGAACGGGTGAAGCTGGGCCGGTGGGGGGCCATGCGCGCCGCCTGCCACCCCTAGCCGCCCCTTGCCGTCCGCCCTCTGAGACTCCACAGATGCCACCTTCCTGGCATTACGGAACTGACCACCCTTTAACTGGACAACCCCGGTAAAAATTTTCGGCCGATATAGCGGTGGCCGTCCACCTGTGGCGCTCGATTCGTACGAAGCTCCGGGCGAATGCCGCCAAAGGCACGGCTGAGCGGAATGTGCGCCGGGGAAATGGTGACGTGCCCACGAGTCGGGCGCTACGGTGCGTTAGTGCCCGACGGTCTCGAGCTGTACGGATTCCCCGCGCCCGGACAAGTGCCCCAGTTGAGGTGGCTGGGCCCGGACTATGTCGCCGTGCTGCTCCGGGATCTGTCCCGCGGCCTGCGCCGTCAGGACGCCGGGACCGTCGTGATGGGGGTGCACTGCGAGGGCACGCCGATGTTCAAGGTCTCCACCGATGGGATCGGCATGATCCGCGCGCACGACGCGGGATTCACGCTGCAGGTCTTCATCAAGGACGGCACCGGACGCCCTTGGCGGCTCCGCGGCCGATGGACCTACGTCGGACGCGACCTCGGCACGGCCGGCGCCTCCGTCACCCACTACTGGGAGCTGTTCTCCGCCGACGGAGTCTGAGGTCGGCCGGCCGTCGTGTGCGCCGGCTCCTCGACGTGGGTCACGTGGGCCACGGCCTCGGTGATGTCGCGCGCGAGGGCCTGCGGCGTGAGCCCGATGTCGCTGAGGATCTGGCCGCGCTTGGCGTGGTCGAGGAACTCCTGCGGGATGCCGAACGTCCGTACCGGGGTGTCGACCCCGGCGTCGCGCAGCAGGCGCGCGACGGCGTCGCCGACCGCTCCGACCCGGCCGTTGTCCTCGATGACGGCCATGAGGCTGTGCTCCCGCGCGGCCTCGATGAGCGCCGGGTCGAGCGGCTTCACCCAGCGCGGGTCCACCACGGTGACCCCGATGCCGTGCGCGGAGAGCCGATCACCCACCTCGACCCCGGGGCCGGCCATCGAGCCGACCGCCACGATCAGGACGCTGGCGCCGTTGGAGCCGGTATGCCGGGCCAGCACGTCCGTGCCGCCGAGGGCGTCGACGGCCTCGATGTCCTCGGCGACCGGCCCCTTGGGAAACCGGAGCGCGGTCGGGCCGTCGGACACCGCGACACACTCACGCAGCAGCTCGCGCAGCCGGGAGCCGTCACGGGGGACGGCGACCCGCATCCCTGGCACCAGCTGCAGGATCGACAGGTCCCACATGCCGTTGTGGCTCGCGCCGTCGTCCCCGGTCACGCCGGCCCGGTCCAGCACGAAGGTCACGGGCTGCCTGTGCAGCGCGACGTCCATGAGCATCTGGTCGAAGGCCCGGTTGAGGAACGTGGCGTAGAGCGCCACGACCGGGTGCATGCCGCCGATGGCCAGACCCGCGGCGGACGTCACGGCGTGCTGCTCGGCGATGCCCACGTCGTAGGTCCGCTCCGGATAGGCCTCGCCGAACGGCGCCAGCCCCACCGGGTGGAGCATGGCGGCGGTGATGGCCACGATGTCCGGCCGGTCGGCCCCGATCTCGACCATCTCCTGGCCGAACACATTGGTCCAGCCCGGGCCGCCCTTGGGCAGCTGCTTGCCCGTGGCGGGGTCGAAGGCGCCCCCGCCATGCATGCGGTCCTCTTCGTCGTTCTCGGCGGGCGCGTAGCCGAAGCCCTTGCGGGTGATGCAGTGCACGATCACCGGGCCGCCGAACCGGCGGGCCTTGCGGAGCGCGTGCTCGACCGCGTCCTCGTCGTGACCGTCGATCGGCCCCACGTACTTCAGGCCGAGGTCCTCGAACATCGCCTGGGGCTGCAGGACGTCCTTGAGCCCCTTCTTTATGCCGTGCAGCGCCTCGTAGGCCAGGTGACCCACGACCGGCGCCTTGGGCACGGTCTTCTTGATCAGGTCGAGCACGTGCTCGTACCCCTGCGTCACCCGCAGGTCGGCGAGGTGGCTGGCCAGGCCGCCGATGGTCGGGGAGTACGACCGCCCGTTGTCGTTGACGATGATGATGACCGGCCGGTCCCGGCCTTCGGCGATGTTGTTCAGCGCCTCCCAGCACATCCCGCCGGTCAGCGCACCGTCGCCGACCACGGCGACGACCGTGCGGTCACGCTCGCCGCGCAGCTCATAGGCCTTGGCGAGCCCATCCGCGTAGGACAGCGCGGTGGAGGCGTGCGAGTTCTCGATGATGTCGTGCTCGGACTCGGCCCGGCTGGGGTAGCCGGAGAGTCCGCCGCGCTGACGCAGTCGCCCGAACCCCTCCTGGCGGCCGGTGAGCAGCTTGTGGACGTACGCCTGGTGTCCGGTGTCGAAGAGGATCTTGTCGCGGGGGGAGTCGAACACGCGGTGGAGCGCGATGGTCAGCTCCACCGCCCCGAGGTTCGGGCCGAGGTGCCCTCCCGACTTGGACACCGCGTCGACGAGGAAGTCACGGATCTCACCCGCGAGCTGGGGCAACTGTGCGGGGTCCAGTCGCTTGAGGTCCTCGGGACCTCGAATGGACGTCAACAGGCTCACATGCGCTCCTCGGATCAGAGACGACCTCGGCTCTGACTATTGGACGCACCGAGTTTAGTGGTGGTTGACGGCTCGGCTGCGCCGGGAGCCGGATCTGTAAGGATCTTCGCACGGATCCGAGCATGCCGCCGATGGAGGTAGGACAGAGCTATGGCCGAAGAGGAGATCGTGCTGCTCGACCAGGCGGGTGCGGCGATCGGGACCGCGCCCAAGGCCGCGAGCCACCATCGCGACACCCCGTACCACCTCGCCTTCTCGTGTTACCTCGTGGACGAGGCCGGACGCGTGCTCATCACCCAGCGGGCCCACCACAAGGCGACCTGGCCGTCGGTGTGGACCAACAGCTGCTGCGGCCACCCCGCGCCGGGCGAGGGCCTGCGGGAGGCGGTGCTCCGCCGGCTGCGGGACGAGCTCGGGGTCTTCGCGGAGAACCTCACACCGCTGCTGCCGGAGTTCTCCTACCGTGCCGAGATGGACAACGGCGTGGTAGAGCATGAGCGCTGTCCGGTCGTACGGGCCCTCTACCGGGCTCCCGTGAGCGGCCCGGTCCGGCCGAACCCCGAGGAGGTCGCGGCGGCCGGGTGGCGGACCTGGGACGAGTGCCTGGAACTGGCCGGGCGGCCGGAGTCCTCCCCGTGGTACCGGCTGCAGATCGCCCGGCTCGCGCCCCTCGGGCCGCCGGCGCGCTGGCCCGCGGCCTCCGAGGCGCTGCTGCCGCCGGCCCTCGGGTGGTAGCGCTTTACATGATCACGGGAGGGTAACAAGGGTTGATTTGGGCGCTCCTTAAGCACACCCTTGTCCCCACGTGCTCGCACCCGCACCATCGGCACCAGCCGTACCCATCCGTTCGGTGGAGCCGCCCAGGGTCATAGCGAGACTTCCGAAGGGACATGGCGATGCGACGACGGTGGACCGCGGTCGCCGCGGTAGCGCTGAGCGGCGTTCTGGTCGCGAGCGGCTGCGGCGGGGGCGACAAGGGCGGCGGCAGCGGCGGCAAGACCAAGGTCGAGGTCTTCTCCTGGTGGACCGGTCCAGGTGAGGCGGACGGCCTCGCGGCGATGAAGGACGACTTCGAGAAGAAGAACACCACCATCCGGTTCGACAACGCGGCCATCGCCGGTGGCTCGGGCACGCAGGCCAAGGCAGTGCTGGCCAGCCGTCTTCAGAACCGGCAGCCGCCGGACTCCTTCCAGGGTCACGCCGGCGCGGAGCTGCTCGACTACATCAAGGCCGCCCAGATCGAGCCGCTGGACTCCTTCTATGACCAGAACGGGCTCCGTCAGGTCTATCCGCAGCAGCTCCTGGACCAGATCAGCTACCAGGGCCACATCTACTCGGTCCCGGTGAACATCCACCGGTCCAACGTCCTGTGGTACAACCCCTCGGTGCTGAAGCAGGCGGGTGTGGCGGCGGCGCCGAAGACGATCGCCGAGTTCATCACCGCGCTCAAGGCCGTCAAGGACAAGACCAAGCAGGTCCCGCTGTCCCTCGGCGCCCAGTGGACCGCCGACCACCTGCTCGAGAATGTGCTGCTGGGCGACCTCGGCACCGACGGCTACAACGCGCTGTGGAAGCCGGGTGCCGCCTGGAGCAGCCCCCAGGTCACCAAGGCGCTGCAGGACTTCGCCGAGATCATGAAGTACACCACCTTCGAGGCGGCCTCCACGGACTGGCAGGGCGCCGCCAAGGCGGTCGTCGACGGCAAGGCCGCCTTCAACATCATGGGCGACTGGGCCTACGGCTACTTCATCGGCTCCGCGCCGAACGGCCTGGGCAAGAAGGCCGACGTGGACTTCAAGTGGGCCGCGGCGCCGGGCACCGACGGCACCTACCTCTGGCTCTCCGACAGCTTCACGCTGCCGCGCAACGCGCCGCACAAGGCCGCGGCCACCGCGTGGCTCAAGGAGGCCGCGAGCAAGGAGGGCCAGGACCTCTTCAACCCCAAGAAGGGCTCCATACCCGCCCGCAAGGACGGCGACAAGTCCCTCTACACCGGCTATCTGTCCTGGGCGTTCCAGCAGTGGCAGTCGCCCTCGACCAAGCTGGCCGGATCGTTCTGGCACGGTGTGACGGCCAACAACAAGTGGCACACCGACGTCGACACCGCGGTGGGCCTGTTCCTGCAGAGCAAGAACGTCCCCGGGCTCCAGTCCGCCCTGGTCACGGCCGCGAAGAACGACGCTCAATGACCGACGTCTCCGCGAACGACTGCGACATCACGGCCGAAGGAGCGTGATCTTGCAGTTGTTCGCGCCGGGGCGGGCAGCCCGGATGCCGAGGTGGCTCCCCGGGCTGCTGCTCGTGACGCCGTCGATCATCGCGATCGCGGTATTCGTGTACGGCCTCATCTTCTGGAACATCAGGGTCGCGCTGAGCGGCCGGCACGACGAGCTCTCCCCCTACCGGTTCGACAAGGGCAAGAACTTCGTCGACCTGTGGAGCGATCCCAGCTGGCCGGGCGCGGTCCGGCACGCGCTGATCTTCACCGCCGTGTTCGTCGGCGGCGCGCTCCTGCTCGGCTGGTTCCTCGCCTTCCTCATGGACAAGGGCATCCGGTGGGAGGGCGGCTTCCGGGCCGTCTACCTGTTCCCGATGGCTGTCTCCTTCATCGCCAGCGGCGTCGTCTGGCGCTGGCTGATGAACCCGGCCCCGGCCGAGCGCGCCGTCGGGCTGAACCAGCTCTTCGGCAAGCTCGGCCTCGGCTTCATGGCCAACGACTGGTGGCAGAACCAGCAATGGGGCATGGCCGCGATGGCCATGCCGGCGATCTGGCAGATGTCGGGATATGTCATGGCCCTGTACCTCGCCGGGTTCCGGGGTGTGCCCGAGGACCTCCGGGAGGCCGCCCGGGTCGACGGCTGCTCGGAGTGGCAGGTCTACCGCCACATCGTCTTCCCACAGCTCCGGCCGGTGACGCTGTCCGCGCTGATCATCCTCGGCCACATCTCACTCAAGGTGTTCGACCTGATCATGGCGATCGCGGGGAAACAGATCATCACCTACGTTCCGGCGATCGCCACGTACGTGGAGGTGTTCGACCGCCATGACCCGGCCAACGGCGCGACCATCGCGACCTATCTGCTGCTCGCCGTGGCGGTGCTGGTGATCCCCTATCTCGTCTGGTCGGTACGGGAGGACCGCCGATGAACGCCGCCGTCTCGCCGGTACGGCGCGGGCAGGCCCTCCGGCTGGTCAAGCTGGTGACCCTCCTCGCGATCGCCGTGGTCTTCCTGATGCCGGTGTACGTGCTGGTGGTCACAAGCTTCAAGTCGCTCAGCGAGGCTGACCCCAGCACGGCCTGGAGCCTGCCGAGGCAGTGGAGCGTCGAGGGCTGGCAGGTGGCGTGGAAGACGCTCGAGCCGGGCCTGGTGAACAGCTTCAAGATCGCGATCAGCGGGTCGCTGATCGCGGCCATACTGGGGTCGCTCAACGGCTTCGTGCTGGCGAAGTGGCGCTTCCCGGGGGCCGACGCGGTCTTCACGCTGTTCCTGTTCGGCATGTTCATCCCGTACCAGGCCGTCATGATCCCGCTGGCCGGCCTGCTCACCCGCATGCACCTCGTGGGGAGCATCAGCGGCCTGGTGCTCGCGCACGTGGTGTACGGCATCCCGATCTGCACTCTGATCTTCCGCAACTACTACGTCACGATCCCGACCGAGCTGATCGAGGCGGCGCGGGTGGACGGCGCGGGGATGCTGCGGACCTACCGGTCGGTCGTGCTGCCGGTGTCGGGCCCCGCCTTCGCGGTCACGATCATCTGGCAGTTCACCTCGCTGTGGAACGACTTCCTGTTCGCCATCTTCCTCGGGGCGCCGAAGAGCTGGCCGGTCACGGTCATGCTCAACAACACCGCGGGGTCCGGCGCGGTGGCGGTCCAGTACAGCCAGCAGATGGCCTCGGCACTGCTGGCCTCCCTGCCGACGCTCATCGTCTACGTGCTGCTCGGCCGGTTCTTCATGCGCGGCCTCCTCGCCGGCGCGTTGAAGGGCTGAAATACCACCGGACCGCCAACCCGATGGCCGTTTGGTGCGTCTCATCTATAAGCCACGACGCTCCGCCGGCGCACAGGACGCTCCACCGCGTCCCGTAGCGCCGGCGAAGTCTTGCATGTCGTGTTCGTTGGATAGGGACTTGGAGCTGCCGTGCAGGCGATCAGCGTTCGCCAACCGTGGGCTTGGGCCATCGCACGTGGACACAGCACGCTGTCAAACGAGGACCTGCCGGCCGTCTACCGGGGCCCACTCCTGATCCACGCCTCCATGCGGGTCGATCTCAAGTCCTCGGACTCCGTCCTCATGCACGCGGCCGGCTGGGACCCCGGCGACCCGCTCGCGGCGCTCGGCGCCGTCATAGCGGTGGCCGAACTGACCGACGTCTGCGGGAGCACCTTCCAGGGCGACGGCACGTGCGGCTGCGGGCCCTGGGCGGAGCCCCGTGCCTATCACTGGCGCCTGGCCGGCGTGCGGCCGCTGCCTCGGCCTGTCTTCACGCTCGGCCGGCCGGGCCTGTGGGAGCCGGATCCGCCGGTGCTCGGTGACGTACGGGCCATGCTCGCGGCCACGGAGTTCAACCGCTGCTCCTGACCGCCTCGCGGAGCCGGCCGAGCTCCCCGGCGATCCGGTCCAGTGACCAGCCGGCGTTGAGGCCACTCGGATTCGGCAGCACCCACAGCCCCGCGGGTCCGAGCCCGTCCGGCTGCGGGCCGATGACCGCACGGGGCCGGCCGAAGGCGGCCCGGTAGGCGGTGACGCCGGCCACGGCCACGTAGGCCGGCCTGTGCCGCTCCACCAAGGCGGCAAGCCGCTCGCCTCCCGACCGGAGCTCCTCTCCGGTCAGCTCGTCGGCGCGGGCGGTCGCGCGGTCCACGAGGTTGGTGATCCCCAGGCCGTAGGACGGCAGCAGGTCCTGCTCCGCGGGCGCGAGCAGCCGGCCGGTGAAGCCGGATCTGTGCAGGGCGGGCCAGAACCGGTTGCCGGGACGGGCGAAGTGGTGCCCGGTCGCGCCGGAGTAGAGGCCGGGGTTGATGCCGCAGAAGAGCACGCGCAGTGGTGGCCCGTCACCGGGCAGGACGTCCCCGATGGCGCGGTCCCGCGCCTCCCGCAGATCCGCGGGGGTCGGCCGGGACCTCTCGCGGCCGGATCCCATCAGCCCAGGCTCCGTACGATCAGGACCAGGGCCGAGGCAGCGGTGATCAGCAGAAGGCCGCCCCGCATGCGGCCGTTGTCCAGGAAGCGGCGCAGCGGAGCGGACACCAGGAAGCCGGCCAGTGCGAACGGGGTGAGCGCCAGGCCCGCCGTGACCTGCCGTACGGGCAGCTGGCCGACGGCCGCCAGCGTCAGCAGCGAGATCACCGCGCCGATCGTGAAGAAGACGGCCAGTGTCGCCCGGATCCGCGGGCCGTGCTCCCGCTGGTAGAGCAGCGCGAGCGGCGGCCCGCCGATCGAGGTAGCGGTCCCGGTGGCGCCGGAGAACACACCGGCGGCGACCAGCGCCCGCGGGCTCCGTCGCACGCCACGCGGCAACACCGTGACCCCGACCGCGGCCAGCACCATGCCGCCGACGACGATCCCGATGGCGTGCGGTGGCACCGCCACGACCACCCAGACCCCGAGCGGCGTGCCCGCGATCCGGCCGCCGAAGGCCCACCGGAGGCCACGCCAGTCGGCGAAGCTCGCCTCGCGTACGAGTGTCAGCAGCGGAAGCACGGCCGCGGCCACCAGGACCGCACCGGGCATGAGAGAGGGGAACAGCAACGTGACCACGGGCGCCGCGACGAGCCCGAGACCGAGGCCGACGCTGCCCTGCACGATGGCCCCCAGGGCCGCGGCGAGACCCGCCACCACCAGGAAGCTCAGGTCCGGCATCACGAAGGTCACGCTAGCCATCACAGGAAATGCCCGCACCATGGTCAATGAGGGAAATGTCATGCTTGCTTGATGTTTGCCAGCGGTGCGCCCCGCGCGCATGGCCCCCGTGACGCCTACGGGCCGCCCCGGCCGCTCGAGGCGGTGGGACGGCCCGTACGACGTCGGTGCCGGTCGTGCTTACTTGCGGATGAGCTGGCGCAGGACGTACTGCATGATGCCGCCGTTGCGGTAGTAGGCGGCCTCACCCGGGGTGTCGATCCGGACCACCGCGGCGAACTCCCTGCCGTCGGCCTTGACGGTGACCTCCTGCGGGGTCTCGCCCTCGTTGAGCTTCTCGACCCCGGTGACGTCGAAGGTCTCGGTGCCGGTCAGGCCCAGCGACGCCGCGGACTCGCCGTCCTTGAACTGGAGCGGCAGAACGCCCATGCCGATGAGGTTGGAGCGGTGGATCCGCTCGTACGACTCGGCGATCACGGCGCGGACACCGAGCAGCGCGGTCCCCTTGGCCGCCCAGTCCCGCGAGGAGCCGGAGCCGTACTCCTTGCCGGCCAGCACGACCAGCGGGGTGCCCTGCTCGGCGTAGGCGGCGGAGGCGTCGTAGATCGTGGTCTGCGGCGCGTCCTCCTTGGTGAAGTCGCGGGTGAAGCCGCCCTCGACCCCGTCCAGCAGCTGGTTGCGCAGCCGGATGTTGGCGAAGGTGCCGCGGATCATGACCTCGTGGTTGCCGCGGCGGGAGCCGTAGGAGTTGAAGTCCTTGATCCCGACGCCGTGCTCCTGCAGGTAGCGGCCCGCCGGCGAGTCGGCCTTGATCGCGCCGGCCGGTGAGATGTGGTCGGTCGTGACCGAGTCACCGAGCTTGGCGAGCACCCGGGCACCGTGGACGTCGGTGACCGGCGCCGGCTCCATTTCCATGCCCTCGAAGTAGGGCGCCTTGCGGACGTAGGTGGAGTCGGGGTCCCACTCGAAGGTGTTGCCGGTCGGTATTGCCAGCTCCTGCCAGCGGGCGTCGCCGCTGAACACGTCGGCGTAGTCCTTGAGGAACATCTCCTGCCCGATGGAGGACTCGACGATGTCGGCGATCTCCTCCGTGGACGGCCAGAGGTCGCGGAGGTAGACAGGGCCGTCGTCGCCCTCCGCGATGGGGTCGTTCAGGATGTCGATGTCCATCGTGCCCGCCAGCGCGTAGGCGACCACCAGCGGCGGCGAGGCCAGGTAGTTCATCTTCACGTCGGGGTTGATGCGGCCCTCGAAGTTGCGGTTCCCCGAGAGCACCGCGACCACTGCCAGGTCGTTGTCGTTGACCGCCTGGGAGACCTCCTCCAGCAGCGGGCCCGAATTGCCGATGCATGTCGTGCAGCCGTAGCCGACCAGGTTGTAGCCGAGCTTGTCGAGGTAGGGGGTGAGCCCGGCCCGCTCGTAGTAGTCGGTGACGACCTGGGATCCGGGTGCCATGGAGGTCTTCACCCACGGCTTGCGGGTCAGGCCCTTCTCCACCGCCTTCTTGGCGAGCAGCGCGGCGGCGATCATGACGTACGGGTTCGAGGTGTTGGTGCAGGAGGTGATGGCGGCCACCACCACGGCGCCGTGGTCGAGCTCGAACGATGTGCCGTCCGAGAGCGTCACCGGAGTCGGGTTGGCGGGCCGTTCACCAAGAGAGCCCGCCTGCGGACGCGGACGGTCGCCGTTGGACTGCGCCTGCGAGTTGGCGGGAGAGTCAGAGGCCGGGAAGGACTCCGCCGACGCCTCGTCCACCGGGCCCTGGACGCTGGACACGTAGTTGAGCACGTCGCGGCGCCAGGTCTCCTTGGCGACGGAGACCTCGATGCGGTCCTGCGGGCGCTTGGGGCCGGCGATCGACGGGACCACCGTGCACAGGTCCAGCTCGAGGTACTCGGAGAACTCCGGCTCGGTCGCCGGGTCGTGCCACAGGCCCTGCTCCTTGGCGTAGGCCTCGGTCAGCGCGACCTGCTCGTCGGTGCGGCCGGTGAGGCGCAGGTAGCCGAGGGTCTCGTCGTCGATCGGGAAGATCGCGCAGGTGGAGCCGAACTCCGGGCTCATGTTGCCGATCGTGGCGCGGTTGGCCAGCGGCACGGCCGCGACGCCGTCACCGTAGAACTCGACGAACTTGCCGACGACACCGTGCTTGCGCAGCATCTCGGTGATGGTGAGGACGAGGTCGGTCGCGGTGGTGCCGGCGGGCAGCTTGCCGGTCAGCTTGAAGCCGACGACCCGCGGGATGAGCATCGAGATCGGCTGGCCGAGCATGGCCGCCTCGGCCTCGATGCCGCCGACGCCCCAGCCGAGGACGCCGATGCCGTTCTCCATCGTGGTGTGGGAGTCGGTGCCGACACAGGTGTCGGGGTAGGCCACACCGCCGCGGTCGAACACCACGCGGGCGAGGTGCTCGATGTTGACCTGGTGCACGATGCCGGTGCCCGGCGGGACGACCTTGAACTCGTCGAAGGCGGTCTGACCCCACCGCAGGAACTGGTAGCGCTCGCCATTGCGCTGGTACTCACGCTCGACGTTGCGCTCGAAGGCGTCCGGCGAGCCGAAGTAGTCGACGATGACGGAGTGGTCGATGACCATCTCGGCCGGCGCGAGCGGGTTGATCTTCGCGGGGTCACCGCCCAGGTCACGGACGGCCTCACGCATGGTGGCGAGATCGACCACACAGGGGACGCCGGTGAAGTCCTGCATGATCACGCGAGCCGGGGTGAACTGGATCTCGTGGCTCGGCGACGCCTTCGGGTCCCAGCCCGCGAGAGTGCGGATGTGGTCCGCAGTGATGTTCGCACCGTCCTCGGTGCGCAGGAGGTTCTCCAGCAGGACCTTGAGGCTGTACGGGAGGCGGGCGGCGCCTTCGACGGCGTCCAACCGGTAGATCTCGTACGACTTCTCGCCCACCCGCAGCGTGTTACGGCTGCCGAAGCTGTTCGCGGACACGACTCCTCCTCCATCGCGCAGTGCCTCGGGGCCTGGCACGACATCGTCCATTGGCGCATGTCGGACGGCCCGCCACCGGCGTGATTGGAACGGGCCCGTCCTCCACGCGGCACCGGGTCCGGCGCCGCGGTTGATTCACCCCTGAATCCTGCCCTAGAGGCGGCGATGCCTCGTACTGAGGGCCGCCTAACTTCCGCAGGATTTGTCTCGACGTCAAGCTATTGCAGATTTATCTCGATATCAAGTTACCTCGCGCGGGAGGCACTCCCCCGACCGGGAACCAACCCCTTGACGCCGTGCGTTAGCGATATATCGTCAAAGTATCGCCAACAGATCTGAGAGCGATCTCGTGAGGAGGCCTAAAACATGGGCCGGACACAGGACGAAGGCCCCGCGTATCCCTGGGGCGACATCACGCAGCAGGCCGTACGGCTGGGGAAGGCGGTGGCCGGGATGGCGGAGGCGGCGCAGCAGCCCCACGGCCGGACACGGGGCACGCGCGGCGGGTTCCCGCCGGGATTCGGGACGTTCGGCGGCGCCTTCGGCGGGGCGGGGCCGTGGGGACGCGGTGGCCCCTGGGGCAAGGGCCCGAAGGTCAAGCGCGGAGACGTACGAGCGGCCATCCTGAGCCTGCTCGCCGAGGAGCCGCGCAATGGCTACCAGGTCATCCAGGAGATCAACGCGCGCAGCGGCGGCGCCTGGAAGCCGAGCCCGGGCGCGGTCTACCCGGCGCTCCAGCAACTCGCCGACGAGGGGCTGATCCTGGGGGTGGAGGACGCCGGGCGCAGGACCTTCCATTTGACGGACGCGGGCCGGGCCTATGTGGAGGAGCATCCCGAAGAGGTTCGCGCACCGTGGGAGGCGATGACGGCGGAGCTCGACGGCGACGTCATCGACCTGTTCAAAGAGGCCGCGCAGATGGGAACCGCCTTGATGCAGGTCGTCCACGCCGGGTCGCGCGCCCAGGTCGCCGAGGCCCGCGGCGTGATCGCGGAGACCAGGCGCAGGCTCTACGGCGTCCTCGCCGAGAACGAGCAGCGGCGAGCCGAGGAGCGGTAACCGGACGTCGGACGGTTTCCGTGGCGGCCTGACGGGAACGCTCGGACGCATCACGATCACGCAGGGTCGCGGGGGCTCCTCGATGAGGGCGGGCGCCCTGCGTGGTGGCGGACCGATCCTGGGGGCGCCGCCATGTCAGCTCCGACCAGCCGTCCGGCCGCCGCCGGCGGCGAGTTCACCATCGGCGGTGACCTGCGGGTGCACCGCCTGGGCTTCGGCGCGATGCGGATCACGGGGCCCGGCGTCTGGGGCGACCCGCAGGACCGCGACGAGGCACTCCGGGTGCTGCGGCGCGCGGTGGACCTCGGCGTGGATCTCATCGACACGGCCGACTCCTACGGCCCCTACGTCAGTGAGGAACTGATCGCAGAGGCTCTGCACCCCTATCCCCCCGAGCTCGTGATCGCCACCAAGGGGGGGCTGGTCCGCCCCGGCCCGGACCGGTGGGAGCCGGTGGGCCGGCCCCCCTACCTCCGGCAGTGCGTGGAGATGAGCCTGCGCCGGCTCCGGCTCGACCGGGTGGACCTCTACCAGCTGCACCGCATCGACCCGCTGGTGCCACTGGAGGACCAGGTCGGCGTGCTCGGGGAGATGCGCGACGAGGGCAAGATCCGGCACATCGGCCTGTCAGAGGTCGACGTGGACGAGCTCGAGCGGGCGCGCGAGATCGTCGACGTGGTGTCCGTGCAGAACCTCTACAACATCACCCACCGGAAGTCCGAGCCGGTGCTGGAGTACTGCGAGCAGCGGGGCATCGCCTTCATTCCCTGGTTCCCGCTCGCCACTGGTGAGCTCGCCCAGCCGGGCGGCCCGCTGGCGGAGGCGGCCGCTCGGCACGGCGTCACTCCGGCGCAGCTCGCGCTGGCGTGGCTGCTGCACCGCTCCCCGGTCATGCTCCCCATCCCGGGTACCTCCAAGGTCGCCCACCTGGAGGAGAACGTCGCCGCGGCCACCATCTCGCTGGACCCCGGCGAGATCGCGGAGCTGAACGCACTCGCCTGAGCCGGTCGGCGGCCTGCTTCCTTTCACCTGGCCGCGGCCGCCGGCCACACCGCCCGGCCGTCACGGAGGACGGCCAGGATTGAGGAAGTCCCGATCCTTCCTATCCCGCGGAATCTGTGTATTGGCGCTGCAGCAGAAAACGCATGACCTTTCCCGATCCGGTTCGGGGAATCGTCTCCACTGTCACGATGCGTTCAGGGACCTTGAACTGGCTGAGCCTCTCCTTGCAGATCCGCAGGCTCTTGTCCGGGTCGTAGTCGGCGGGGTCACGGGGGACGACGAAGGCGAACGGGACCTCACCCAGGGCGTCATGCGGCTGGGCGACGACGGCGACATCGGTGACGGCCTCGTCGGCCAGCAGGGCTTCTTCGACTTCAGCCGGGTAGATGTTCTCGCCGCCGCGGATGATGAGTTCTTTGGTACGCCCGCTGATGGTGATGTAGCCGTCGGCGTCGCTTCGCGCCAGGTCACCGGTGCGGTACCAGCCGTTGCGCATGGCCTCGGCGGTCTTGTCGGGCTGGTTGTGGTACCCGAGCATGACGCCGGGACCGCGGACCCACAACTCGCCATCAGCACCGACCGCTACGTCCTCTTCCGTGACGGAGTCGACGATCCGCACGGCCAGCCCGGGCAGCGGCAGGCCGCAGGAACCCATGGTCCGGCCTCCCGTCGGCCAGTTCATGGTGACCATCGTGGAGGTCTCTGTGATGCCGTAGCCGTCCAGGAGCGGGACGCCGGCGACCGCTTCGAAGCGCGTGTTGAGTTGACCGGGCATGATCGCGCCGGCGGAGACGCAGTAGCGCAGTGCCATGGCGTCGATCCCGCCTTCGCCCGCGCCTTCGAGGAGGTAATGGAACATCGTGGGCACGCCGGGAAGCACGGTGTAGGGCTCGTTGCGCAGCAGTTCCAGGACGCGGGTTACCGAGAACTTGGGCAGGATGTGCTCGCTGGCGCCGGTGGCGAGCACCCCCAATACACACAGCACGAGGGCGTAGGAATGGAAGAGCGGAAGCGGGCAGAGAACCCGGTCGCGCTCGGACAGCCCGGCGATGGGCGCCCAGCAAGCGGCGACGACCCACAGGCAACTGTGCTGCGTGAGTTGTACGCCCTTGGGCCGTCCTGTGGTCCCAGAGGTGTACACCATCCAGGCAGGCTCATCCAGACCCAGGGAGTCGTCCGGGGCAGCGGCGTTAGGAGTGGTGGCCAGACGCTCGAAGGAGATGATCGATGCGCCGGCGGCCTCGGTGCGGGTGAGGACGATCCGCAGACCACCGACCTGCTCGGCGACCCGGGCCGCCACCTCCAGATGTGCCTCATCGGTGATGATGAGTTTGGCCCCGCTGTCACGGATCATGTACTCGATCTCCGACGGCGCGCCGTCGGGGTTCAGGCAGACGCCGACGAGGGCCGCCCGGGTCAGCGCCAGGTAGCTCTCCACCGTCTCAACACTGTTGTCGAGGTAGAGCGCGACCCGCTCGCCCCGCTCCAGGCCCAGCTGCGCCAGGTTCGTGGCCAGCCGGCCCGTCCGCCGGTGGAGTTCGGCGTAGGTCACGGATCGATGCGGATCGCTGTAGGCGGGCGCGCCCCCACGCCGGCCGGCCTGAGCGGCCAGCAGGTCTGGGACGGGGCGTATCAGGTCGGTGTGGATCATTCTTCCCTCCGGGCGAGGAAGGTCGGCTCGCGCCACCCAGTGCCTACTAACTAACGATAATTAGTTAATGATCAGTAGGAACGTTAGCTCGATCACACGCGCCAGGCAAGAGTTGATGTCCTTCGATTCAAGGCCTTGACGGCCCGCCTCATACACGGCCGTGGTGGCGTAGCGGCGGCCATCGGGCACCAGCTCAGCCAGACCAGAGCCGGCGGACATGCCGTGTAGCGGCACCTGAGGGCGCCGGGCAAGTCATGGCCGAGGGGCCGACCGTCCACCTGGGCTGTCCGGTTGGACAAGGTCGCCCGCCTCCGCGAGCTTGTCCGACGTGGGGATGGCGGTGGCCGGGGTCTCACCGGCCGGCTCGTGGACCGCGCCTTCCATGGTTTGTTCCCCTGCCGCCAGGTTCATCTCTTTCGCCGCCGCTTCGACGGCATCGACGATGCCGACGTATCCGGTACAGCGGCAGATGTTGCCCGACAGTTCCTCGCGAATACGTTCCCGGCTGGGTTCGGTCTCCCGGTGCAGCAGGTGCAGCGCTGACATGAGCATGCCGGGTGTGCAGAAGCCGCATTGCAGCCCGTGGTGGTCACAGAACGCTCTCTGCAGCGGATGCCAGGTACCGTCATCGCCGGCCATGCCTTCGACCGTGGTGACCGAGCTGCCTTCGGCCTGCACCGCGAACATCAGGCAGGCGCGGACGGGCTCACCGTCGACGAGTACGGTGCAGGCGCCGCACACACCATGCTCGCAGCCGAGGTGGGTGCCGGTAAGCCCCATGTCCTCGCGCAGGGCGTCCGCAAGGGTCTTGCGTGGCTCGACGTCCACTGTCTCACGCTTGCCGTTGACCGTGAACTTGACCTTCATCAGGCTGCTCCTTTCACCCGTGCGGCGCTAGCCTGGGTCAGCGCCCGCCGAGTGAATTCCGCGGTCATCGCCCGCCGGTACTCCGCAGAGGCGTGGATGTCACTGGACGGTTCGACTCCGGCCGCCGCGGCGGCCGCCACCCGACTGATCGTCTCGCCGGTGAGCGGTCCGTCCGCGAGCAGGGCTTCGGCCTCCTCCGGCCGGTAGGGGACGCTGCCGACGCCGCCGATCGCGATGCGGAACCGTCCCTGCACCTCGGCCGCGACCACGGTGACGAGACCGAAGTCGCCGTGACGCCGGGAGAATTCCGCGAAGCCCCATCGCTCCGGCACGGGTAGCTCGACTGCCGTGATCATCTCGTCCTCCCCCAATGAGGTCTCCAGCGCGCCGACGAACAGATCCCTGGCCGCGATCTCACGGGTTCCCTGTGGCCCCGCGACCCGGATGACGGCATCCAGCGCCGCGGCCACCACGGGTAGCTCGGCGGAGGGGTCGGCATGGGCGATGCTGCCGCCCGTGGTACCGCGGGAGCGGATTGCGGTGTGCCCGATCCAACCGGCGACCTCGGCCAGCAGCGGGTGATGCCGCTGTGCGACCAGCGCCGAGTGCCGGACCAGCGCCCCGATGCTGATGGAAGACGCCCCCGTGCGTGTCATGCGGCCAAGGCCGGGGATCCGGTTGACGTCGACCAGCAGCGCGGGCCTCGCCATGCGAAGCGCGAGCACCGGGACCAGGCTCTGGCCGCCAGCGATGATCTTCCCGTCACCCTGCGCCTGAGCCAGCGCGTTCACCGCTTCATCCACGCTGCGGGCGCGGAGGTAGTCGAATCGTGCGGATTTCATCTCGGTTCTCCCCTACCGGCCGCGGAACTCTGGTGCGCGCTTCTCGGCCCGCGCACGCAGGCTCTCGGCAAAGTCTTCGCTGCGCCAGCAGGCGTCGAACGCGGCATCCAGCGCAGGGTCCCGCTGTTCGGGCTCGAGCAAGGTGTCGACCGCCCGCTTGGAGTACGACAGCGACAGCGGCGCGAAGGTGGCGATCTCCCGGGCCCAGTCGAGCGCATCTCCGACGTCACCGAGCCGATCGACCAGACCACGCTGCATCGCCAGGACGGCACTGATCTTCTCGCAGCCGAGGAGCATGGCCCTGGCCGCGCCGCCGCCGGCCAGCAGGGCGAGCCGGCGGATCGTCCAGGGGTCGACCGCCAGCCCGTTGCGCGCGGTGGGCACCGCGAAAACCGCCCCTTCTGCGGCGACCCGCAGATCGCACGCGATGGCGAGTTGGGTGCCCGCGCCGATCGCAGGGCCATTGACCGCCGCGATCACCGGAATCCGAGTGTCGGTGATGCTGCGCAAGGCGGCGTAGAGCGCCGTGCGGAAACCATCGCCATAGACCCCTCCGAGGTCCGCGCCGGCGCAGAAACTCGTACCCGCCCCGGTGATCACCAGCGCGCGGGCGCCCTCGCCATAGGCCGACTCGACGGCCTGCCGAAGGGCCTCACAGTGCTCGATGTCGAGTGCGTTGCGGCGCTCGTGACGGTCGAGCTCTATCAGCCCGACCCGGCCCCGCAGCTCGGAGTTGATCATTGGATCGCCTCCCACACCATTGCGGGAGTGATGGGCAGGTGGGTTATCTCCACGCTCACGGCGTCGGCGATCGCTCCCGCGAGCACCGCGTTGGGGCCTAGCGTGCCGCCCTCGCCAACGCCCCGGACGCCCAGCGGGTTGTCCGCGGGCATGGAGATATGTTCGATCGCCAGTTCAGGCACTTCGGCGCTGGTGGGCATCAGGTAGTCCATGAGCGTCCCCGTCGACAGGTTGCCGGATTCGTCGTAGATCAGGTGTTCGTAGAGCGCGCCGCCGATGCCCTGGGCGATGGATCCGGCGATCTGGCCCTCCACGATCTGGGGGTTGATGACCCGGCCGGCGTCTTCGACGCAGGCCCATTTCAGGATGGTCACGACACCGGTGGATCGGTCTACTTCGATGACCGCGGCCTGTGCGCCGGCGGCGAACGCGCCCCGGATGGGATCGAAGAACCGGGTGGCTTCCAGTCCCGGCTCGATGCCTTTGGGGAGCCGGTTCGACTCCAGGTAGGCGACGCGGGCGATCTCGGCCAGCGATGCGAGCGGTTCGGGCTCGCCGCCGACGCGGATCTCGCCGTTCTCCAGGCTCAAGTCCTCCAGGTTGGCCTCGAAGAGCTCCGCGGCGAGCCGTAGCGCCTTTTCCTTGACGGCTTCACCGGTGCGGTGCGCGGCGCCGCCACCGATCACGGCCTGGCGAGAGGAGAACGCGCCGAAGCCCCACAACGACTCGTTGGTGTCGCCGATGCGGACCTCGACATCGTCGTACGGCACACCGACGGCGTCGGCGACGATCTGGGCGATCGTCGTCTCCAGCCCCTGTCCCTGCGAGGTGACTCCACTCAGGACGGTGACACGGCCGTCCGGATTGATCCGGACGGTGCAGGCATCATGGCCGGTACGGAATGGCATGCGGGGTCCCGCGGCGGCGGCCCGCCCGAGCCCGGTGAGTTCGTTGTAGCAGGCCATACCGATACCGATCGGGTTCTCCCCGGCGTCTCGCCGCCTCCCCTGCTCGGCCACGACGTTCTCATAGTCGATGGCCTCCATCGCCTTCTCCAGGCACGCGGAGTACCAGCCGGAGTCGTCGACGAGTCGCGACGGCATCCGATAGGGAATCTCCTCGCGCCGGATGAGGTTGCGACGCCGAATGTCCAATGGGGAAATCCCGAGTTCCCGTGCGGCCGCGACGATGAGCGACTCCATCGCGAACACGCTCGCTGGGCGGGCCACCCCGCGATAGGGCCCCGAGGGCGAGGTATTGGTGGCCACCCCGCGCACCGTGCACCGGTAGTTCTCCAGCCGGTAGGGACCGGACAGCAGCCCACCCGCCATCAGCGGCTCGATGCCCGCGGTCCACGGATAGACCGAGTAGGCGCCCACGTTGCAGGTGACATCGGCGTCCAGTGCCAGCAGTTCCCCGTCGGCACTGAATCCCGCCTTGACCAGGTAGCGATGGTCACGAGCGTGCGTGGCGGCGAGCAGGTGCTCAGCGCGGTCCTCAACCCACTTCAGCGGTGTTCCGCGCATGGCGCGAGCCATGAGGCAGAGAGCGACGTCCTCCGGATAGAGCACCGCCTTGGTCCCGAAGCCACCGCCCACGTCCGGCGCGATGACCCGCACGTTGCCCTCGGGCAGGCCGAGCAACTCGGCGAGCATGTTCCGCACGATGTGCGGAATCTGGGTTCCCGACCAGAACGTCAGCCTGTCGTCGGCGCCGTCCCACAACGCCACCCCGGCACGGCACTCCATCGGATTGCCCGCGTGCCGGTTGGTGACGAGCTCCCGCTCGACCACCACGTGGGCGGTGGCCAGGGCGGCCGTCACGTCTCCGGCGTCGAACGTCCGCTGCAGCAACACGTTGTCCGGGGCTTGCGGGTGAAGGGGTTCCTCGGGGGCGGCCCATGCGGTGACGTTGGCCGGCAGGGGCTCGTAGTCGACGTCGATCAGTTCCATGGCGTCCTCGGCGAGATAACGGTCATCGGCCACCACGGCCGCCACCGGTTCACCGGAGAAGCGCGCCTTTTGCCACGCCAGGATCGGCTGATCGGTCTCCACGTAGGACGGCAACGCTGACTGTGCCCGCAGCGTGATCGCGGAGAATTCCGGGAGGTCTCCGGTGAACACGCCGTGCACCCGTGGGGCCTTTGCCGCCTCCGAGACGTCGAGGCCCCGGATACGTGCGTGCCCGTACGGACTGCGCAGGAACGCCACGTGGCGCATCCGGGGCAGTTCCAGGTCGGAGACGTAGTGGCCGCGGCCCGTGACGAGCCGGTTGTCCTCCTTGCGGCGGACGGTCGAGCCCACGCTGCCTGGTGCGGTCCGGTCGCTCTGCTGGCCGCTCATGGCATCGCGTAGCCGCCGTTGACCGACACCACTTGCCCAGTGGTCCAGGACGACAACGGCGAGGCCAGCAGCAGTACGGTCGGGGTGACGTCCTCGGGACGGCCGAGCCTGCGCAGCGGATACGCGGACAGGATCTTCTTCATCTTCGCCTCGTCGGCGTTGCCGGTGTGCGCGTCGAGGCTGCCGGTCTGCACCAGAGCGATGGACACGGCGTTGGCGCGGATTTGGTGCCGGGCCAGCTCCTTGGCCAGCGACTTGGTCAGCCCAACCGTGGTGGACCGGGTTGTGGCGGTGACCAGGAGGCGGGATTCGCCGACCCGGCCGGAGTCGCCCATGAGGCTGACCATCGAGCCGCCACCGTTGTCGACCATCTGCTTCGCGACGGCCTGTACGACTCGCAGGGTGCCGGCGACGGTGACTTCGATCTGAGGTGCCCAGTCCTCTTCGGTGGTGTCGAGAAACGGCTTGCTCTGCGTCGCTGCGGCGTTGTTGACGAGGACGTCGATGGAGCCGAGCCGGGCCTTGACCTCATTGACAGCGGTTTCGACGGCGGCGCCGTCGCGCAGGTCCGCCCCGACCGCGATCGCTTTCACGCCGAGGGCGGCCGCCTCTTTCGCGGCCTCTTCAGCGCCGGAGGCGGAGGAGTTGTAGTGGAACGCCACGTTGGCGCCCTCGCGGGCGAAGGCATGGCCGATGGCACGGCCGAGTCCCTGGCCGGCACCGGTGACCAGCACCGTTTTGCCGCTGAGTTGCAGGTCCATGGGAGTGTCCTCCTAGACGATGTTCCAGGTGCGATGCCCGGCGACGGTTACCAGCCGACCGAAGCGAAGGCCGGGGAAGTGCGCTGCCGCGATCGCGTCGGGCTTGTCGGTGAGCTCGTCGATCAGCCGGGCACGGACGGCCTTGCCCGCCTCCGGATCGACGTCGAAGACGGCTTCCCAGTGCGGGGTGGTGAGTTCGACCGTGGAGTGTGCGACATCGCCGAGCAGCAGGGCGCGTTCGCCTTCGCTGGAGACGATGAAGATCGTGGATCCGGGTGTGTGACCAGGCACGTGCCGCGTGTCCAGGCCGGGCGCGATGGTGACATCCGCGTCGAAGACTTCGAGCCGGTCCTTGAGCGGAGTCAGCTTCCGGACCGCGCCGGGCTCGGCGTCAGGGCTGTCGACGAAATGTGCCCAGTCGGCGGCATGCACCCGGTGGGTCGCATTCGGGAACACGACCTCGCCCTTCTTCGTGGCCCAGCCGACGTGGTCGAAGTGCAGGTGGGTGAAGACCACGTCGGTCACGTCCTCGGGCGTGACGCCGAGCTCGCGCAGGCTTTCCAGAAACTGCCCGCCGCGATACTTGCCATTGTCGATCCTGCCTACGCCGGCATCGATGAGAATCGTGCGGCCGCTGGTGCGGAGGAGGAAGCCACCGAGGGTCAGGTCCAGATTGCCGTGCTCGTCGAGCAAGTGCTCATGGCAGGCCCAGGGATCCCCCGGGATGCCCGGCCGGCTGAGTACCTCACGGCCGGGTTCGTGGCCGTCGCCGTCGTAGACCGGGAGGATCTCCAGCGCGCCGACCTTCATGGCGCCACCTTGGGCCCGGCCGGGGACACGAGAGTGCGGATGCCACGCCCGGCGGACATCTCCTGCAAGGCGTGCTCCACGTCGCCGAGCTCACCGTGCCCGGTGACCATCGCTGCCAGGTCGAGCCTTCCCATGCGCACGTGGTCGAAGTAGCGCGGCAGATCCGTTGCGGCGTCCAGCGAGCCGGCGACGCAGCCGGTGAGCGTACGCGCGAAGTGGAACAGTTCCAGCGCGCTGAAGCTGACCTTGTCGTCCTTGCCGCCGATGCCGACGATGTAGGCGCTGCCGCCGCGCCGCGTCATGGCCCAGGCCTCGCGGATGGTGCGCGCGGACCCGACGCAGTCGAAGGCGTAGTCCACGCCCTGCTTGCCCGTGAGTGAGCGCACGGCTTTCTTGGTGTCGTCGTCGGCTGGAACGAAGTGATCCGCACCCAGCTTGGCCGCCAGTTCGGCCTTGTCGGTGTTGCGATCCACGGCGATGATCTTGCCGGCACCGGCGAGTTTCGCGCCCTGAACCGCGGACAGGCCGACACCGCCGAGCCCGAGGACGAGCACCGAGGATCCGTCCTGCACGTTGGCGGTCTTGGTGACCGCACCCACGCCGGTGGTCACCGCGCAGCCGAGCAGCGCGGCGTCCTGCGAGCTGATGTCGTCGGGGACCTTGACGGCGGCCGCCGCGGGGACGACGGTCTGCTCGGCGAACGATCCCACCGTGAGGCCGGGGTACACCGGCTCGCCATGGGCGTCCAGCGCGTACGGCTCGCCCGACCGAGAGGATCCTTGGACGCACAGGTGCGCCTCGCCGCGAGCACAGTGGACGCACTCTCCGCAGGGGGTGATCCAGAGGAGGATCACGCGATCGCCTTCAGCGAGGCCGGTCACGTCGCCGCCGGTTTGGACGACGGTGCCGCAGGCTTCGTGGCCGAGCACCGCCGGGAACTGCTGGGCCAGCACACCGCGCGCGAGGGAGAGATCGGAGTGGCAGACGCCGGTGACATCGATCCGCACCCGGATATCACCGGGGCCGACGTCCCGCAGGCGGATGCGCTCCACGGCCATCGGGGCATCGGGCGTGCGCAGGACGAGAGCGTCGACCTCGACGCGGTATCCGGGGGTCGTCACAGCTGCACCGCCTTGATCTCGAGAACGTCACTGATGCCGTAGTCACCCATTTCGCGGCCGATGCCGGACTGCTTATAGCCGCCGAACGGCGCGCGCGGGTTGAACGGCGCGGCGTTGACATCCACCTGCCCGGTGCGGATACGGGAGGCGAAGGACAGTGCGTCGTCCTCCTCGGCTTCGGTCCACAGGGCGCCGCCCAGGCCATAGATGGAGTTGTTGGCCAGCTCGATGGCGTGCTCGTCGGACTCGGCGGCCAGGATGGACAACACCGGGCCGAAGATTTCCTCCTGAGCGAGGCGGGAGTCCGGGTCGACGCCGCTGTAGACAGTGGGCTGGACGTAGTAGCCCTTTTCCGGAAGCGACACTCGGCCGGTGACCACCGTCGCTCCGGCCGCGGCGTCCGGGGTGAGGAAACTCTGGACATCCTTGCGCTGCCCGGCGGAGATGAGCGGGCCGAGCCGCTCGCCGGGGACGTACTTGGCCGCCGCCGCCGCGGCCAGTTCCTCGACCTTGCCCAGGCGGTCGGCCGGAACGATCAGCCGGGAGAGCGCCGTGCACGTCTGGCCGCCGTTGAGGAAGCAGTTGGCGACCGTCACCTTGACCGCCTTCGCGAGCAGCTCGTCGGAGACGTCGGAGAGCACGACACTGGCCGACTTCCCGCCCAGTTCCAAGGTGACGCCCTTGACGGTCTCCGCGGCCGCGGCGGCGACCTGGCGACCCACCGGGGTGGAGCCGGTGAACGACACGTGGTGGACGTGCGGGCTCCGGGTGAGCTGGTCTCCGACCTCGCGCCCGTCACCGGTGACGAGGTTGAACACCCCCGGTGGGATCTCGGCGGCGTCGAAGGCACGTGCGAGCTCGAACGCGGTCAGCGGCGTGAGTGCAGCCGGCTTGAGCACCACCGTGCACCCGGCTGCGATCGCCGGCACGACCTTGACGATGATCTGATGCAGCGGCAGGTTCCACGGGGTGATCGCGGCAACGACGCCGACCGGCTCACGCAGGATCACGGAGTTGCCGCGCCTCGACCGGAACGGGAACTCCTCCAGTGCCTCCGCGGCCCTTGCGATCACCCCGAGCGGCACGTCCACATGGAGCTTGCGCGCGACGGGCGGAGGAGAGCCCTGCTCCTGTGTGATCAGTCCGGCGAAGGACGCCGCACGTTCGGAAATCACCTCATGCAGGCGCCGCAAAGCGCGCACGCGATCCACGACCGGGGTCTGGGCCCAGGGGTCGAAGGCGCCACGGGCCGCGGCGATCGCCGCGTCGACGTCCGTTCGGCCGCCCTGGGTCACGACGCCCACGATCTGCTCGGTGGCAGGGTTCTCGACCTCGGAATCGGCACCGGATCCAGGGACCCATTCGCCGTTGATGTACAGCGCCTGCTCACGGATCAGATCGGTCACGACCGACCCACCCCCTCCTCATAGCTCTGGACGGCTTGTGGCACGGCGAACGTAGGCAGGGTCAGATTGATCACCAGCGGCACCGCCCCGTATCCGGATACGCCTGGCGTGCCGACCGCCGCCGGTTTCCCTTTCCGGGCGAAGAGAATCCCCGCGATCACGACGGCCAGGACACCGATGACCGGCAGGGCGCGCTTGGCGATGATGCCGCCCATGCTGGACATCAGGTCCAGCGGCTCGACGTCGTCGATCGAGGCCGGGCGCCCGGCGGCGGAACCGTTGGGTGCCGACGTGCCGTCGACCTCGGGCCGAGTACCACCGGAGGCGACTTCAGCCTCCAGTCGCTGGACGAACTGCGCCAGCAGCTTGTTGGTAACGTCGGCGATGACTCCGCGTCCGAACTGCGCCACGCGACCCGAGAGCACGAGGTCGGTGAGGACTTCGACTTTTGTGCCCTCACCTTGCTCGGTGAGCGTGGCGGTCACCGTAGCCGCCGCGTTGCCCTGCCCTCCGACGTCTTTGCCCTCGGCGCGGATCACCGCCCTGTGGGCACGGACGTCTCGCTCAACGAATCGGGCAACTCCCTCATATCGCGCGGACACCGGGCCGACCTTGATCTTCACCGCGCCCCGGTAGTCATCACCCTCGACACCAAGGAGGGCCGCTCCCGGCAAGCACGGGGCGACACGTTCCAGGTCGGTGAGAACCCGCCAGGTGTCCTCCACCGGGAGATTCACAGTGAAGGTGTTGGAGAGATCCACGAGCACCACCCTACTAATTAACGTTAGTTCGTACTCTAGGGGCGCGCGGCTGCCCGATCAACCATGAAGCCATGGGAACTTCTACACCGCCTCGGAGGACGTTCGGCTCCGCAACCGGTGGCGCATGATCCTGGCGGCGAAGCGGTGGAGCAGGCCGCTCGTGCTACTTCAGGCCGACGATCCGCAGAGCGTAGTCGCTGTACTCTTCGGCGACCTCGGCTGCCGAGAACGGCCCTTCATCCCGGAACCAGCGCGCGATGCTCACGCACATCTCCAGAATGCCGAACGACGCGAGCGCAGGAACCGCGACAGCGAACCGGCCGGTCTCTACACCTTCCTCGATCAAGCCGCGGATGGCCCGCTCATGCCGACGGCGCAAGTCCAGCACCGCCGCGAGAACGGGCTCCTCAAGGCTGTCGATGTCGCGGTTGACGATCAGCGCCTCGCGCCGGTGGGTCGCATGGCGCAGCGCATACGTCTTGACCGCGCGGCGCAGACGTTCCACCACGTCGTCCACCCCATCGACCGATGCAACGTATTCGGCCCACACCTGTTCTGTGGTGTCGGAGACGATGTCGCGCAGCAGATCCTGCTTGGCCCGCATATGGTTGTACAGGCTCGGCGTGCGGATACCCAGCGCGCCCGCGATCTGACTGAGCGCGGTCCCGTGATACCCCCGCTCAGCGAACAGGGCCAGCGCAGCCTCCCGCACGGCGGCCGCGTTGACCGTCGCTCGTGCCTCTGGCCGCTGCGCCGACACCCCTTGCACCATGACTTCAATTATTGCAGGCCGCCTCCACAACATGACCTTGCGTGTGCGACGCCGTTGCCGGTATGACCGACGCCGAGGTCTAGCTCACCCGGGCGCCGGTGTGGACCGCGAGCGAGTCCATCCCGGCCACCGATGCCGTGAACTGGCCGGCGCCGTTGACCGTGACCGTCGGCCCGCCGCAGGTACGGGCCTGGGCGTTGAAGTCACCGTGGATGACGTCGCAGTAGGTGCCCGCGGGGAGCCCGGTCTGGAATGTGCGCGACAGCCCGCCGCCCTCCCGGTTGATGACGACGTACCCGGCCGAGCCACGGCCGAAGGCGATCTGGTTGTCGCCGTTGCTCCACCAGTTGCCCACGGCGGCGTCACCGGCCGCGTTGCGGAAACCGACCATGTTCGCCATCTGCCGCCACCGGTGCTCGCACACCCATTCGGTGCCGTTGCAGCTCACCGTCTTGGTGCTCCCGCCGCCGTCGGCCGGCGGACTCGTGTCCCGCTGGGTGAACGCGAAGCTCGACATCACCACGGGTGTGCCGTAGTTCCAGCCGAGCAGGAACACGTTCGCCAGCCGGTACGTCGCGCCGTCGCGGTAGTAGAGGATCTTCCGGGCGCCGACGAGGGCGTCCCGCTGGGTGTCGTGGTTGTCGATGAAGGACACCGCGCCGCCGCTGGGCAGCAGGCCCCAGCTCTGCCCGAAGGTCTGCAGGTCCGCGATCTTCTGCCGTACGCCCCCGGGAGACTCACCGAGGAACTTCTCGGAGATTTTCTCTCCGGCCCGGAACTCGTGCACGTCGCCGTTGGACTGGTACTCCTCGGGCGTGATCGGCTCTCCCGCACCGAAGATGACCTCCTGGTACACGTAGACACTCCGCTTGAGCCGCTGCTCCATCGCCGCGATGTCACCGCTCGGCATGTGCTTGGCGGCGTCGATCCGGAGGCCGTCCACCCCGAGGTCGAGCAGCGCGTTGAGGTAGTCGGCGATTTTGCCCCGGACGTAGTCCGACTCGGTCTTGAGGTCGGCCAGTCCCGCGAGCTCGCAGTTCTGGACCTCCCACCTGTCCTGATAGTTGCCGATGCCCCGCCGGCAGTCGTGGAAGTCCCAGCCGGAGTACAACCCCGGGTAGGTGTACTTGTCCGGGAACGTGGTCCCCGCGCTGCCCGTCCCGCCGGATGCGCTCATGTGGTTGATCACCGCGTCGGCGTAGACCTTCACACCCTGAGCGTGGCAGGCGTTCACCATGGTGCGGAAGGAGTGCTCGGTCCCGCGCCGGGTCTGGATCTTGTAGCTGACCGGCTGGTAGTCCTGCCACCACGGATACCCGCCCTGGCCGCCGCTCGGCAAGACGATGTGCTCCTGTGGCGGCGACACCTGGACGGCGCCGTAGCCCTTGGGCCCGAGCACCTGCGAGCACTCCCGGGCGACGTCGTCCCACTTCCACTCGAACAGCTGCACGATGACCCGCTTGGCACCGGGCGGGGTCCCCGCCGCAGCGGCCGGAGAGGCGAGGGCGGGGATCGCGGCGACCGGCGGCGACGCGGCGAGGACGCCCGCCAGGGCGATCCTCCTCAGCCGGGACGGGCCGGCCGTGCGACGTCGCCGCGGGCGAGGGGCGCAGACCACGGCGGCCTCCCGGGGCAGGTTCGTTTCGGATCCGTTGCCGGGAAGCTACATACAACCGGAAGCTCTTGCAATAGTTGGCAAGAACTTGCACGCACTTTGCCGCCTATCCCACAGAGCGCCTTTGCATAACGGTCAAGTCACGACTCCAGGGGCGAAAAGCACTGGCCACTGGTGGCCATCTGAAACTTTTCATCGCCTTTCTGCAAACTGTTTACAGCATTGCAACCCGTTGCTAGGGTCCCCGCCAAGTTCGCCCACGTGAGGACATGTGGGAAAGGCTCCGGGGCCAACGGTGGCTCCTGACAAGGAGGACCGATGCGGCGCACCCCCATTGCCGGCCTGGTGGCCGGCCTCGCGCTCGCGCTCGCCGCGTGCGGCGGCGGAAGCGACGGCGGCGGCTCGGGGAAGCCGGCCGCCGAAGCGCGGCTGAGCGGGCGAGGCCCGATCACCTTCGTCTCCGGCAAGGACACCTCGGCCAACATGCAAAAGCAGGTGGACGCCTGGAACAAGGACCACCCGAACGAGCAGGCCCGCATCATCGAGCTGTCGGAGTCGGCCGACCAGCAGCGCCAGCAGATGATCCAGAACGCCCAGACGAAGTCGGACTCCTACACCGTCCTTAACCTCGACGTCGTCTGGACCGCGGAGTTCGCCGCGAACCGCTGGCTCGTGGAGCTCCCCAAGTCGCAGTTCGACCTGTCCAAGCTCCTCGAGCCCACGGTGTCGACGGGCCAGTACCGTGATCGGCTCTACGCCGTGCCCTTCACGTCGGACGGCGGCCTGCTCTACTACCGCAAGGACCTGCTCGACGCGGCCGGCGTGAAGACGGCCCCGAAGACGTGGGATGCCCTGTGGGCCGCCTGCGACAAGGTCGCCAAGAGCCCCGGCGGCAAGGGCGTCAGCTGCTACGCCGGACAGCTCGACAAGTACGAGGGCCTCACGGTCAACGTGTCCGAGGCGATCAACGGCGCCGGTGGCACGATCGTGGACGCGAGCGGCAAGCCGAACGTGAACACCCCGGAGGCCAAGCACGGCCTGGACGTCCTGGCCCAGGCGGTCAGGGACGGCCACATCCCCAAGCAGGCCATCACCTTCAAGGAGGAGGAGGGCCGCCGCTACTTCCAGTCCGGCAAACTGCTCTTCCACCGCCAGTGGCCCTATCAGTACGCGCTGGCCGACAAGAAGGACGGCTCCTCCAAGGTGGCCGGCAAGTTCGCGGTCGCCCCGCTCCCGGGTGTGGCCGGCCCCGGGACCTCGACCCTCGGCGGGCACAACCTCGCCCTCTCGGCCTTCGCTAAGAACAAGGCCAGCGCTGCCGACTTCATCAAGTACATGACCGGTGAGCCGGCTCAGCGCGCCAACCTGCTGGCGACCTCTCAGGCGCCCACCTGGGCTCCGCTGTACGACGACGCGGACCTGGTGAAGAAGTTCCCGTACCTGCCCACTCTCAAGGCCTCCATCCTGAGCGCCAAGGCCCGGCCGATCGTCGTGAAGTACGGCGACGTGACCACCGCCATCCAGGAGAAGACCTACAACGCCATCACCGGCAAGACGCCCTCCGACGTGGCGTTGGCCACCCTGCAGGCCCAGCTCGGCCAGCTGATCCAGCCGTAACGAAGTGGCCTCGTGGCGGGGCGCGCCTGACGCGCCCCGCCACGGTCCGGAGGAGTTGCACCGCATGGCCACCACAACCAGGGAAACACCGACCAGATCCCGGCGGGGGCGCACCAGTCAGCCGGACACCCAGTCCTCCCGGCGCCTCAGCGCACTGCTGCTCTCCCCCACGATGCTCGTGCTCGGCCTCGTCGTCGGCTATCCCGTCATCGCGGCCTTCCGCGAGTCGCTGTACCAGCGCGGCCAGACACTCGACGCCCAGGGCTTCGTGGTGGAGGGCGAGAAGTTCGTCGGCCTGGGCAACTACGCCGCCATCTTCTCCGGCGACAGGGCGGGCACTTTCTGGAACGCCTTCTACAACACGACCTTCTTCACCGTCGTCACCGTCACCCTCGAAACGCTCATCGGCGTCGCGATGGCGCTGATCATGCATCAGGCGCTGCGCGGCCGGGGGCTCATCCGCGCGAGCATCCTGGTCCCGTGGGCGATCCCCACCGCGGTGTCCGGTCTGCTGTGGCGCTGGATCTTCCAGGCGGACGGTGTGGCCAACGCCATCATCGGGCGGCAGATCCTGTGGACCGCCGACGGCGTGCAGGCCAAGGTCGCCATCATCATCGCGGAGACGTGGAAGACCGCGCCGTTCATCGGGCTGCTCGTCCTGGCGGGGCTCCAGGTGATCCCCCGGGAGGTCTACGAGGCCGCCAAGGTCGACGGCGCGTCGCCGTTGGCGCAGTTCCGGCGGATCACCCTGCCGCTGGTGAAGCCCGCGCTGCTCGTCGCCGTGCTCTTCCGGATGCTCGACGTGCTCCGCATGTTCGACCTCCCCTACGTGCTCATCGGCCCGCACAAGGGGTCGGTCGAGACGCTCACCATGGTGGCCTGGGACGACGCGGGGAACCTCCGCTACGGTCCCGCGGCCGCCTACGCGACCGTGTTGTTCGTCTACATCGCCGTCCTGGCCTATCTGTTCGTCAGGCTGCTCGGCGCCGACATCATCGGCCAGGCGCGCCAACGGCGTAAGACGGCCCAGGGGGCTCCGGTCACCGCCGGGACGCTGGGGAAGGTGAGACCATGACGGCGTTCCCGGTCCTGCGCGCCGGCTCGCCCGCCACGCGGCGCACGTGGCGGCGCAGGCTGCTCTACGCCGGCGTCGCGGTGGTGGTCTGCTACTGCCTCGTCCCGTTCTACTGGATGATCGTCTCGGCGTTCCGTCGGCCGCAGGACCAGTTCGGCAACGGCCCCCTGCCCGCCCCGGTGTCGGTGAAGAACTTCTCCGCGGTGTTCCAGCCCGACAACGGCTTCGGCCGGTCGCTGCTCAACAGCCTCATCGTGGCCGGAACGACGACGGCCCTCACCCTCATCGTTGGCATCTTCACCGCCTACGCGCTGGCCCGCCTGGACTTCCGGTTCAAGAACGCCGCGCTCGGGCTGATCATCGCTACCTCGATGTTCCCGGGCATCTCGCAGCTCGTGCCGCTGCTGAAGCTGTTCACCGACATCTCCTGGATCAACACCTACCAGGCGATGGTGGTGCCGAACCTGGGGTTCGCCCTGCCGCTGGCCGTGTGGAACCTCACCGTGTTCTTCCGGCAGCTCCCTTTCGAGCTGGAGCAGGCGGCCATGGTGGACGGGTGCTCGCGGGGCATGGCGTTCCGTAAAATCATCATTCCGCTGGCCGCACCGGGGGTGTTCACCACAGCGATCATCACCTTCATCGCGGCATGGAACGAGTTCCTCATCGCGTTGACGATGGTGAACAAGAAGGAGATGCAGACCGCGACCGTCACGATCTCCAAGTTCACCGGCACCGCCGGCTTCGACCAGCCCTTCGGCACCCAGATGGCCGCCGGAGTGATCGTCACCGTACCCCTCGTGGTCGTGGTGCTGATCTTCCAGCGTCGCATCATCGCCGGCCTCACGGCCGGCGGCGTGAAGTAGTCTCCCCGCCGGCCGGCGGCGCGGCGATCCCGCGCCGCCGGCGGCGTGAAAACCCCGCCCGAGCCGCACAGCGGCTTACTACTCTCACGCAAAGGATCTTCATGCGCCAGAACCCCATCGACCCGCACACGGAGCCCGGCATCCCGGGCCCCGGCGGCCGCTGGTGGCGCGACGCCGTGATCTACCAGATCTACGTGCGGAGCTTCGCCGACAGCGACGGTGACGGCATCGGCGATCTCCAGGGCATCCGCGGCCGGCTGCCATACCTCGCCGGCCTCGGGGCGGACGCCCTCTGGCTCACCCCGTTCTTCAGCTCCCCCATGGCCGACTTCGGCTATGACGTCGCCGACTACCGCGACGTCGACCCGATCTTCGGCTCACTCGCGGGCTTCACGGAACTGATCCGCGACGCGCACGCGCACGCACTGAAGATCATCGTCGACGTGGTCCCCAACCACACCTCCGACCGGCACAGCTGGTTCGAGAAGGCCGTACAGTCCGGCGCCGGCGGACCCGAGCGCGCGCGGTACGTCTTCCGGGACGGCCGCGGACAGGCCGGGGAGCTGCCGCCCAACGACTGGGAGTCGGTCTTCGGGGGCCCCGCCTGGACGCGGCTGCCCGACGGGCAGTGGTACCTCCACCTGTTCACCCCCGAACAGCCGGACCTCAACTGGGAGAACCCCGAGGTCCACGCGGAGTTCGAGAGCGTCCTGCGGTACTGGCTCGACCGGGGCGTCGACGGGTTCCGCATCGACGTCGCGCACGGCATGGTGAAGGCCGCGGGGCTGCCCGACGTCGGCCATGCCGACCAGGCCGAGATGCTGGGCACCGCCGTACTGCCCTACTTCGATCAGGACGGCGTGCATGAGATCCACCGCGCCTGGCGCCGCGTGCTCGACTCCTACGACGGAGAGCGCATCGGCGTCGCGGAGGCATGGGCGCCCACAGCCGAGCGGCTGGCCCGCTACGTCCGCCCGGACGAGCTGCACCAGGCGTTCAACTTCCACTACCTCACCGCGCCGTGGGACCCGGGCGCGTTCCGAGATGTCATCGAGGAGTCGCTCCGTACATCCGGCTCGGTGGGCGCGCCGACCACCTGGGTGCTGTCCAACCACGATGTGAAGCGGCACGTGACGCGTTACGGCGACGGGGAGCTCGGCCTGTGTCGCGCCCGGGCCGCCGCGCTCCTGACCCTGGCGCTGCCCGGCTCGGCCTACGTCTACCAGGGCGAGGAGCTCGGGCTCCCCGAGGTGCTCGACCTGCCGGAGGAGTTCCTGCAGGACCCCCAGCGCGGCCGCGGCGCCGACGACGGACGCGACGGCTGCCGGGTGCCGCTGCCGTGGTCCGGTGACGAGCCGCCCTTCGGCTTCGGCACCGGCGGGAGCTGGCTGCCGATCCCGGCGCGCTGGCGCGACCTCACCGTTGCCGCCCAATCCGAGGACCCTGACTCGATGCTCCGGCTCTATCGCCGCGCCCTGCGGATCCGGCGCGAGCACCCGGCGCTCGGTGACGGCACGTTGCACTGGGTCGACGGCCCGCCCGGCACCGTCGTCTTCATCCGGGAGTCCGGCTCCGGCGGTGAGCGGCTCGCCTGCGCGGTGAACCTCGGCGCCCACACCGCCGAGGTGACGGCGTACGGGGAGCAGCTGCTCGCCAGCGGCCCGGTACGCCGCGACGGTGACGCCCTGGAGCTGCCGCCGGACACGGCAGTCTGGTGGAACGTCAAGGGCGGTCACGAAGAGGAGCGGTAAATTCATGGCCATGACGACACGCCTCGCCGACATCGCCGCTCACGCGGGTGTCAGCGAGGCGACGGTCAGCAGGGTCCTCAACGGGAAACCGGGCGTGTCGCCCTCCACCCGCCAGGCCGTGCTGACCGCCCTGGACGTGCTCGGGTACGAGCGGCCGCCCCGGCTACGCCAGAAGCGCGCCGGCCTGATCGGGTTGATCATCCCCGAACTGACCAACCCCATCTTTCCGGCCTTCGCCCAGATCATCGAGGGGGCGATCGCCATGCACGGCTACACCGCGGTGCTGTGCACGCAGACCCCGGGCGGCATCACCGAGGACGACTACACCGAGCTGCTCCTCGAACGTGGCGTCGCAGGCATAATCTTCGTCAACGGCCTGCACGCCGACTCGCTGTCGGACAAGGCCCGCTACACCCGGCTCACCGACCGGGGCCTGCCGATCGTGCTGATCAACGGCTGCCGGCCGGACATCGAAGCCCCCTTCATCTCCAACGACGATGCCGCGTCCCTGGAGATGGCCGTCGCGCACCTGAGCGCGCTCGGCCACCGCCGCGTCGGGTTCGCCGTCGGCCAGGACCGATTCGTCCCCTCGATCCGCAAGATCGAGGGGTTCCGGCTCGGCATGGCCGAGCATCTGGGGATCACCGATACGCGTGATCTCATCGTCACCTCCATGTTCACGGTGGAGGGCGGGCAGGCCGCGGCCGGCCCGCTGCTCGACCTCGGGTGCACGGCCATCTGCTGCGGCAGCGACATCATGGCGATCGGCGCGATCCGGGCCGTACGCCAGCGGGGGCTGCGCGTTCCCCAGGACGTGTCGGTCGTGGGCTTCGACGACACCCCGCTGACGGCCTACCTCGACCCGCCCCTCACCACGATCCGTCAATCCGTACGGGAGATGGCGCTCGCCGCGGTCGGCAGCCTGCTGGAGGAGATCCACGGCACCAAGGCGCCGCGCACCGAGCTGGTCTACCGGCCCGAACTCGTGGTGCGGCGGTCCACCGGGCCGGCCCCGCCGGCGTAGCGCATCCGGGAGATTACTTTCTTCCGGACGCAATTTGTCCGTGTTTATACCTTTAACCGGTTAATCGGCGCTAATGTCGGACATGCCCGGCCAATCGGCGCGACGGCGCACCCACAAAGGACGGTATCCCATGAAGGAGTCAAAGAAAGCGCAGATCCTTCTCCCGCCTGTCACGCTCGCGGCAGTGCTCAGCATGTCGGGGATAGCTTCCGCGAGCCCCACCGAGTACGTGCAGGCCACGGTCCCCAGCACGAACGCCGCCCAGTTCACGCCCAGTGACAACGGCGATGACAACGGGGATGACAAGAATGACGACAAGAATGACGACGACGGTGACGAGAACGACGACGAGTAGCCATTGTCGATCCGGAACATAGGCCACCCGCCCGCAGAAAGCCGCTCGCCGAGGCGCGAGCGGCTTTCGTTTGCGGGCCGGCGTGTCTCAGGACGGGATGATCAGGGACAAGCCGACCGCCGCGGCACCACGGCCGTCCGCGAGGACCCCGCCCGGATCCGTGTAGGCGGGCTAGGTATGTTCGACTAGTCGTGTCCGGCCAGAGTGGGAGACAGCGTGTCCGATATCGAGCTCAACCATGCGGGTGGACGGATGCCCTTGGAGGTGACGACGGCCACGGAGGGCCCGGGTGGACTCGGCATCGGGTCACTGCTGAAGGAGACCGGCTACGTCACCCTCGACCCGGGCTTCGTCAACACGGCCTCCTGCGCCTCCGCGATCACCTATATCGACGGTGAGGCCGGCATTCTGCGCTACCGCGGCTATCCGATCGAGGAGCTCGCCGAGCGGTCCTCCTTCATCGAGGTCGCCTACCTCCTCATGCACGGCGAGCTGCCGACCCCGGCACAGCTGGAGGGCTTCGTCGCCCAGATCCGCGACCACACGCTGCTCCACGAGGACTTCAAAGCATTCTTCTCCGGGTTCCCCCGGGACGCGCACCCGATGGCCGTGCTGTCCTCGGCGGTGAGCGCGCTGTCCACCTTCTACCAGGACAGTCTCGACCCCTTCGACCCCGAGCACGTCGACATCTCCAGCATCCGGCTCATCGCGAAGCTGCCGACGATCGCGGCCTACGCCTACAAGACCTCCATCGGGCAGCCGCTGCTCTACCCGGACAACAGCCTCGGCTATGTCGACAACTTCCTGCGGATGACCTTCGGCCTGCCGACCACGCCGTACGAGATCGACCCCGAGATCGTGCGCGTGCTCGACATGCTGTTCATCCTGCACGCCGACCACGAGCAGAACTGCTCCACCTCGACCGTACGGCTCGTCGGCTCGAGCGAGGCCAACCTGTTCTCCTCGGTGTCCGCCGGCGTGAACGCGCTCTTCGGCCCATTGCACGGCGGCGCCAACCAGGCAGTGCTCGAGATGCTCCAGCGCATCCACGAGAGCGGCGACGACGTCGAGGACTTCGTCCGCAGGGTCAAGGCCAAGGAGCCCGGCCTCAAGCTCATGGGCTTCGGGCACCGGGTCTATCGCAACTACGACCCGCGCGCGGCCGTGGTGAAGAAGGCCACCGGCCGGATCCTGGACCTGCTCGGCAAGTCGGACCCGTTGCTCGACCTCGCCATGCGGCTCGAAGAGGTCGCGCTCAGCGACGACTACTTCATCGAGCGCAGGCTCTACCCGAACGTCGACTTCTACACCGGAGTGATATACAAGGCGCTCGGTTTCCCGGCCAACGCCTTCACGGTTCTGTTCGCGATCGGCCGGCTGCCGGGCTGGATCGCGCAGTGGCGCGAGATGATGGCCGACCCCACCACCAAGATCGGCCGGCCCCGCCAGGTCTACACGGGCCCGGCCGAGCGGCACTACCCCGGCATCGAGGCGCGGTAACCGGCACGGCTGTCAGGCACGCCCCCACGCGGCCGGCCGGTCGACGACCTTCCCGCAGAATGGCCGGAAACGGCCATTCTGCTCGCTTTCGGTGGGAAGCACCGAGGCCACCGGCCGGTCCGCACGCAGGTCAACGAGGTCGCAGCACCCATCCGCGCGGCCGTGGCGAGGTCGCGAAGGCTCCCGCCCGGGCTCCTAGTGCACCGCCCATCGGGTCCGGTAGCCTCCCGACTGCTCGTGATCAGGTCCGCCTTCACGTGACAGCGGTGGACCCCGGCGGGCGTGGCTGTCCGCCGAGCCCCCTGCCAAGGAGCGCCATGAGACGACTCAGGTCTCGCCCCGCCCTCCTCACCATCGGCCTTGTTGTCACAGCCGCCCTGGTCGGCGGTTGTGGCGGCTCCACACCTGCGTCCGGCGGCGGCCTGGAGAAGAAGACCATCCGGGTGGCCGAGGTGCCGCTCGTCGACACGGCCGGCCTCCACGTCGCCATCGAGCAGAAGCTCTTCGAAGCCGCGGGCCTCCGCGTCCAGATCGTCCCGGTCGCCCAGAGCATCCAGGCGCTGCCGGCCCTGAGGAACGGGCAGGTGGACGTCATCGGCGGCGGCAACTACGTCACGTTCCTGCAGGCACAGGACCGAGGGACGCTCGAGCTGCGCATCATCGCCGACGCGGCGTCGGAGGCCCCGGGGTTCATGGAGGTGCTCACGGCACCGAACTCGCCCATCAAGCGGCCGAAGGACCTCGAGGGTAAGACGGTCGCGGTCAACATCCTCAACAACATCCAGTCGCTGACCCTCAATCAGGTCCTCAAGGCCGCGCACGTGGACCCGTCGAAGGTGAAGTACCGCGCGGTCCCGTTCCCGCAGATGGGCGCCGCGCTTCAGAAGGGCCAGGTCGACGCGGTGCACACCGGTGAACCCTTCGGCACCGGCCTCCGGCGCAAGCTCGGCGCACGAATGGTCGTCGACGGTGGCGGCGCCCCGGTCACCGGCCTGCCGGTCTCCGGATACCTCAGCACACAGGGATTCGTGGACAAATACCCGAAGACCGCGGCGGCGTTCCAGCGAGTCATCGAGAAGGCACAGGGCCTCGCCTCCGGCGACCGCAAGCAGGTGGAACAGGTGCTCCCGGCCTACGCGCACCTCGACGCCCAGACCGCCGCCGCGCTGAGCCTGCCCGGCTACCCCGCCACCCTGGATCCGGGACGCATGCAGCGGCTACCGGACCTCATGGTTCAGGAGGGGCTGCTGAAGACCCGAATCGACATGAGGAGCCTGATCTTCACCGCACCGGCGAAGTGACCGGCGCGGATGTGACGGGGCGGAGGAGTTCACGCCGCTCCCCGTCCGAGCCTCTCTCGCGCACGGGTAGATGGCTGCGGGGGGCGGCCGGGCTCGCCGTCCTCGCGGCCGCCAGCGAGGCCCTCGGTCGCGCGGGCATTGTGCACAGGGACTTCCTCCCGCCGGCGTCCGTGGTCCTCTCCCGCGCCGTGGGCCTGGCGGAGGATCCGGAGTTCCTGTCGAACCTCTGGAGCACCATCAAGGCCTGGGCCATCGGCCTGGCGATCGCGGTGGGGGCAGGCGTGTCGCTCGGCCTCGTGCTGGGCAGCGTCCCGGTCCTCAACACCGCCGCCCGCGCGATCATCGAGTTCCTGCGGCCGATCCCGTCCGTCGCGCTCATCCCTCTGGTCAGCCTGATCCTCGGCTCAGGTCTCAGGACGGAGGCGACGCTGATCGTCTATGCCGCCGCCTGGCCGGTGTTGTTCAACACGATCTACGGCCTCCAGGACGTCGACCCGGTCGCCAAGGACACGTTGCGCGCGTTCGGCTTCGGCAGGCTGTCCGTGCTCTTGTGGGTCTCCGTCCCCTCGGCCGCACCGTTCATCGCCACCGGGGTACGGCTGGCCGCCGGCATCGCCCTGATCCTCGCGGTCGGCACCGAGATCCTTTCCGGCTTCGGCCAGGGACTCGGCATCTTCATCGCCCAGGCCCAGCAGAGTGTCGACGGCACGGCGGACGTACTTGCCGGCACGGTCTGGGCCGGAGCGCTCGGGCTGGTCATCAACGCGGTGCTGGTCCTCGGCGAATGGCGCCTGTTCCACTGGCGACGCGCCGAGGCGGACGGGCCGCTGTGACGGCGACCGCAACGCGCCGCCGGCCGCTGTTCGGCCGGGGCGCCGGCGTGCTCCTGGCGATCCTGCATCGGTGGCTCCTCCTCGCCGTCGGGATCCTCGCCTGGGAGCTGGGGACCCGCGCGGCCGGCAGCCCGTACTTCCCTCCGCCCTCGACGATCGCGATGCGGATGCACGGCCTGTGGCTGTCCGGTCCGGCGTCCCACCTCTTCCTCACGCACGACGCCACGCAGAACATCGTGCCGAGCCTCCTGCGCATGACGGCCGGGCTTACGACGGCGGTCGTGGCCGGCGTGGCCCTCGGCCTGGCCCTGGGCCGGTCGCGCAGGGCGTTCGCCTACCTGGACCCGCTGCTGCAGTTCGCCCGGGTCATCCCGCCTCCCACGCTGGTACCGGTCTTCATCGTGTTGTTCGAGCTCGGGACCGAGATGCAGATCGCCGCGATCGTCTTCAGCGCGATCTGGCCGATCCTCCTCAACACCGCGGCCGGGGCGCGCTCTGTGGACCCGCTCCAGCTCGCCAGCGCCCAGGTGTTCAAGCTTTCGGCGGCCGATCGGATCTTCCTGATCATCCTCCCGTCCGCTCTGCCCGAGATTTTCGCCGGGCTGCGGCTCAGCCTGTCGCTGTCCCTGATCCTGATGGTCTTCTCCGAGCTGCTCCCGGGTACCGCGAACGGGATCGGCTTCGAGCTCACCGACGCCCAGAGCCGATCGGATCTGCCGGCCATGTGGTCCGCAATCGTGCTGCTCGGCGTTCTCGGCTACGTGCTCAATGGCTTTCTTCTCCGCGCGGAGCGGCGTGTGCTGGCGTGGCATCGCGCCTCCCACGGGACGGGCAACGCATGACGAGGATGGAGATGAGGCCCCAGTGGACGACGACTTCCGGCCGAAGACGACCGCCGAGCACCTGTTGTGGCTGCTTCACCAGCACGGTGTGGAGCACCTGTTCCTGAACCCGGGCACGGACTCGGCCCCGTTGCAGGAGGCCGCGGCCGCGCTGACCGCGGCACGGGTGGGCATCCCCCGCGTCATCCCCTGCACCTTCGAGTCCGTGGCGCTGGCGGCGGCGCACGGGTACTGGCAGGTGACCGGGCGCCCGCAGTGCGTTTTCGTCCACGTCGACGTGGGCACGCAGAACCTCGGCGCGATGATGCACAACGCGCTGCGCGACCGGGCCGGTGTCGTCGTCATAGCCGGCAAGACGCCCTACGGCGAGGAGCCGGACTCCCCGGGAGGGCGGTCGCACGTCATCCACTGGCAGCAGGACGTGCCGGACCAGGCCGGCATCGTCCGCGGGTATGCGAAGTGGACGCTCGAGGTGACCCGGCCCGGCATGCTGGCGCGCGCGGTCGGCAGGGCGGTGCAGGTGGCCCGCGGCGGCATCCCGGGACCCGCGTACCTCATGGTCTCCCGCGACGTCCTCATGGATCCCCCGGACGACCGGCTCGGCCGGACCGCCGGCTACGCGGTGCCCCGCCCGCCGGCGGCCGACCAGGAGACGGCGCTACTGATCGCGGAGCTGCTGGCCGGCGCCGAGCGGCCGCTGCTCATCACCGCGAAGACCGGCCGGCGTGAAGATGGGTTCGCCGCCGTCACCCGGCTGGCCGACCTCACCGGGACGCGGGTCCTGGACACACCCGAGAGTGGATGCGTCAGTATCGCCACGTCCCATCCGATGAGGGTGCGCTCGGCCGCGACCGCGCGGCACCTGGTCCAGAAGGCGGATGTCATCCTGGTAGCCGACTGTGACGTGCCGTGGATCCCCAGGTTCGCACGGCCCCGCGAGGACGCGACCATCGTGCACATCGACGCCGACCCGCTCCGGGCGGACATGCCGCTGCGGGCCTTCCCCGCGGACGTGGCAGTGGCCGCGGACGGCGCCGTCGTGCTCGCTCAGGTCGCCGAACTGCTCCCCGAGTGCGACCCCTCGGCGAAGTGGGCCGATCTCACCGATGAGCCGGGCGCACCGGCCGGCGTGCCGGAGGGTCCCATCGCGGCCGGCGAGGTGGTGGAGGCCCTCAACACGGTCCTTCGAGACGACGACATCGTGATCCAGGAAGCGGTCACCAACGCGGATACGCTGCACGAGATCCTGCGGCGGACCCTGCCGGCAACGGTCCGGGGCACGGGAAGCCCCGGCCTGGGGTGGGGACTCGGCGGCGCGGTGGGCATCAAGCTGGCCTCCCCGGACCGGCGCGTGGTGGCCGTGGTGGGCGACGGCAGCTTCATGTTCGCGGTGCCCACGGCGGCGCTCTGCCTGGCCGCCGAGGCCGACGCGCCCATCCTCGCCGTCGTGCTGAACAACGACGGCTACCGGGCCAGCAGACTCCCCGTGTTCGAGCTGTTCCCCGACGGAGTCTCGGCCGCGCAGGGTGACGCGGTTGGAACGCGGTTCCGGCGCCCGCCGGACCTCGCCGCCGTGGCCAGGGCCTGCCACGCCCACGGCGAGACCGTGGACGAACGCGTGGACCTGGTCCCGGCCCTGCGGCGCGCTCTGAAGTCGCTCGAGGCGGGCCGGTCCGCGGTGGTGGACGTTCGCATCGCGCCGAACTGACTACGGACGACCCCGTGTGTGACCCGCCAAAACGCCTGAATGAGTCAGCACCTAAACAGCCATCTCAGACGGTGACTCGCACCGCATTAATTGCCCATTGCCACACAGGCATGCCTCATTAAAAATAGGGACGCTCCGTTCGGTCTGCGGCCATAAGCAGCAAGCCGGACATTCGAGATTGGGAGACCCCCCATGTCCCTCACCCCCAGAGCCCTGAGACGGGTCGTGACCACGGCGTCCGCCGTCGCGGCGCTGCTCCTCACGGCCGTCGCGCCGGCGCAGGCCGACGCGGCTCCGCAGGGCACCGTCCGCGCGGCCGCAGCCCCGACGGCCATCGCCGGCAGCTACATCGTCGCGCTGAAGAACAACGACTCGGTGCGCCGCAGCGGCGTGGCCGGCCGCGCCCGCACGCTGGCCGGCCGGCATGGCGGCCGGCTCGGCCAGATCTACCAGCGCAGTCTGCGCGGCTTCTCGGCCACCATGACCGAGACACAGGCCCGGCGGCTGGCCGCCGAACCGGACGTGGCCTACGTCGAGCAGAACCAGGTGATGCGGGCCCTCGACACCCAGAACAACCCGCCGTCGTGGGGCATAGACCGGATCGACCAGCGGAACCTCCCGCTCAGCAGTTCCTACAGCTACGACACGACGGCCTCGAATGTCACGGCCTACATCATCGACACCGGCATGCTGATCACGCACTCGGAGTTCGGCGGGCGGGCCAGGCACGGCCGTGACACGGTCGACAACGACAACGACGCGACCGACTGCAACGGCCACGGAACCCACGTGGCCGGCACGGTGGGCGGGTCGTCCTACGGCGTCGCCAAGGGCGTACGGCTCGTGGCGGTGCGCGTCCTCGACTGCTCGGGCAGCGGTTCCACCGCCGGGGTCATCGCGGGCATCGACTGGGTGACCGCGAACGCGGTCAAGCCGGCCGTGGCCAACATGAGCCTCGGCGGCGGCGTGAGCACCGCACTGGACAACGCGGTGACGTCGTCGATCAACTCTGGGGTGTCCTACTCCGTCGCGGGCGGCAATGACAACGCCAGCGCGTGCAACTCCTCCCCCTCGCGGGTGCCCGCGGCGATCACCGTTGGCGCCACGACCAGCACCGACGCGCGCGCGTCCTACTCCAACTACGGGAGCTGCCTGGACATCTTCGCACCCGGCTCCGGGATCACGTCGGCGTGGTACACGAGCACCACCGCGTCGAACACGATCAGCGGCACCTCGATGGCGACACCCCACGTGACCGGCGCCGCCGCCCTCGTGCTGGCCGGCAGTCCCGGTTCGACTCCCGCCCAGGTGGCGACGGCCCTGACCGGCGCCGCCACCACTGGTGTCGTCACCGGCCCCGGCACCGGATCCCCCAACCGGCTGCTGTTCACGACGACCGGCGGCACCCCTCCGCCGCCGACCTGCGCCGCCGTCACCAACGGCACGGACGTGAACATCCCCGACCCCGGCACCGCCGAGAGCCCTGTCACGGTCGCCGGCTGCACGGGCAATGCCTCCAGCACCACGAAGGTGGACGTGCACATCGTGCACTCCTGGCGCGGTGACCTGGTCATCGACCTGGTGGCGCCGGACGGCAGCACCTACCGGCTGAAGAACTCCAGCACCACCGACAGCGCCCCGAACGTGGACGCGACCTACACCGTCAACGCCTCCACCGAGGTCGCGAACGGCACCTGGAGACTCCGCGTACAGGATGTCTACTCGCAGGACGGCGGCTACATCAACAGCTGGACACTTACCATCTGAGCGCCCACGACAACACTGTGCCGAGTCGCCGGCGCCTCCATCCGGGGGCCCGGCGGCTTGTCATCCGGGGAAGCCGACAAGGGAGATCATGCGAACGGCCGTCCGACCAGAGGCCATCGGTGAGGGCATCCAGCACCGAGGTCGCCGCGACCTGGTGATTGTGCTGATGCTCGCCGCCGTGCTGGCCTGCCTGTTCAGTTTGTACGAGCCGCTGAACCGCGGCCCGGAGCAATGGGTCCTCAAGACCGCCTTGGACGAACGGATCCCACTGGTCAAGCCCCTGGTGGTCCCTTACCTGTCCATCTTCGTAGTGGCCGCCGTGACGCTCCCGGTGTTCCTGTTCCGGTCGGCACGCGTCGCGCAGTCGACCCTCCTGGCGGCCGTGCTGACGCTCGCGGTGGCATACATCTTCTACGCCTTCGCCCAGACCTACGTCGCCCGGCCGGTGGTGACCGGCGACGACGTGCTCTCGCGATCGCTACGGCTGGTCTACGGCAACGACAACGCCTACAACTGTTTCCCCAGCCTGCACACCGCCCTTTCCATCGTGATGGGCGTTCATTGGGTGTGGCTCACTCCGCGGACCGGCAAGTACGTGGCCGCCTGGTGCGGTCTCATCGCGGTCTCCACGGTCTTCGTCCACCAGCACTACGTGGCGGACATGGCGGGGGGCATCGCGGTCGCCGGGGTGGCCTGTCTCGTCTCCCGTCACCTGGTCGGCGCGTTGAACGGCTAGCGCGGGGCGTGGTCCTCCTCGGGCCGTGGCGGGACCCCGGCCAGGGCCTCCTGCAGGAAGGCGTGCCTGAATTGGTAGACCGCGCCGCTCTGCCGGAGCACGCCCCTGCGGTGCGCCTCCTCGAGGAAGGACAGCAAGCGCCACGGCAGCCGCCGCCGAGGGGCCAGCCACAGCCGGACGAACAGGAGATGTATCCACGAGATGACTCCGGCCTTGCCCTTGTTCGCGGCGAAGACCCAGACCGGGCCGTACACGAGCCCGCCCGCCAGACCGCACGCGACCGCAAGTGCGAGGCCGAAGATCGGGCTGACTCCCACTCCGCCTGCGAAGCCCGTGCTCGTTGCGTAGACGGCGCCGAAGCTGAGAGCAACGCGCCGATCCTGCTCGAGAAGCCGGCGCGGAGCCGCCGTCTCTTCCGTGGCGTCGGGTGCCGTCAGCCCGTACAACAGGCCGATCGGCACGCCGGAGAGCATGCCGACCACGACCGCGAAGCCGGCTCCGCCGAGCAGGAGACCTATGAGCCCCCCGAGAACCCCGACGGTGAGACCGCTCGCCGCCGCGGCACGGCGCCGGCCGGTCACCCCGAAACGCAGATCTGACGGCTTGGGTGTGCTCCGCGACGAGGCGAGCCCCATCGCCAGCATGAGGCCGAGCCCGAGCGCGCCCCCGACTCCCCATCCGACGGCGGAGCTCTGGCCCAGGTGACCCGCCAGGAGTCCGAAGCCCAGCCCGCCGGACGTACCGGCTATGAGGCCTCCGACCAGGCCGATGAGGATCCGCAGCGAACGTGGACCCAGCCGTGACAGCTCCCACCACGCGATTTCGCTGACCTGCTGCCGCCTCATCCGCTCGGCGAGATACGTCAGCCACCTCTTGGCGTCCTCACCCTTCCATCCCTGACGTTCGCCGGCCGGGCGCCTGGGGAACTTGGCCGCGATGAGTCCTTCGAGCAGATGCGCGGCGATGACTGCCTCCGTGGGGAAGCGCTGTTCATCCGTCAGCTCGCCCGGATCGGTGTCCGGCCGCTTGTAGATCTCGTGCGCCAGCGAGATCATCAGTGGCGTCCAGAAGGCCCGGGCCAGTGGCCCGTCCGGACGTTCACGCAAGGCGCTCAGCACCGGCTCCCAGCGGGCCCGCTCCCGGGCGTTCATCCCGCGCGCGATGAACTCGATGGCGTCCGCGCGGTGGACCGGCTCCAGTTCCACGGTCGCGGTGTCGGTGAGTGTGTGCTGCCCGTGCGCCACAGCTCTTTCGTACTCCTCCGCGCGACAGGTCAGGATCAGGCGTGGCAGGCTCGAACCCCGGATGCCCTTGATCGCCTCTGACCTCAGCTCCTCCTTGATCTCGTCCATGCCATCGAGCACCGGGAGCAGCCGGCCATCGTCCAGCAGGGCCTGGAGCACATCGTCCCCGCCGTCCGCGGACATGAGTTTCCGCAGGAACCGATAGTGGTCCAGCAACCGGCGTTTCAACCAGGTGTCGAGGAATTCGGCGTTCGGATCCCATGAACCGAGGGTGAACAGCACCGGCACCGGCTCCGTGCTGTGCCGGTCCACCGCGGTGTCGACCTCGGCGGCGCGCGCGTCCAGCAGCCCAAGAGTCAACAACAACGCCACCGTGGACTTGCCTGCGCCCGGCTCACCAAGCACGACGAGCCAGGGAAAGCGCTGTTGGCGGTACGCCCGCACGATCGCGTCGACCGAGTCCAGCCGGCGGCGCCGCGCTCTGGCCGTCCGGTTGCCGCCCATATCTGTGACCTCGCGGCGGGTGGGCGACCAGTGGGCGGGCAACAGGACGTTCCGGCCGTAGACCCCGCGGTTCTTCGCTTCATCTCGCCACTGTTCTCGGACGACCCGGGCCAGGGTGTCCAGGACCTCGGGCACGGAGCCGCGCGATCCTCGAGACGCTCTCGAATACAGTTCCCGGAAGGTGAGCACGACCACGGGCAGGCCCACCAGGAGCGCACCGGCGGTGATGATGACCGTGTGCGTGCCGGCCCACGTTTCCAATGGCTTTTGGAGCAGGCCTTGGAGCACGGGAAACACCAGCACGGCCAAAGAGGCATAGAGCGCCAGAACAATCACCTTGACGGTTCTGTTCACCTGGGCCCCACCCCTCCATCATCACGCCGCAACAGAGGATATGGCGTTTTCGCACCTTGACGGGGAAAAGCTCCCGTTGGTTCACATCCGGCCACAGACTTCTTACTCGGCTCCGTGGTTCACACCGGGGCCACATGCGGCCCGTCCGCCCTTTTTCCCGCCGATATGCATCATGGTTTGCTCATGTGCCGGGGTAAAGGGGGTCATGATGGTCACTCGCGCACTTCGTCTCGCCGGCCGCCGCACACGCGTGCTCATGGCGGTGATGCTGGCGGTGCCGCTCGCGGCCGTGCTCGCGATCACGGGGGACGGCGCCCGGGCCGCGGCCGCGCTGCCGGCCAACTTTCAGCAGAAGGTCATCTACAGCGGGCTCACCCAGCCGACCAACGTGGAGTTCTCTCCCGACGGCCGCGTGTTCGTCGCCGAGAAGAGCGGCCTGATCAAGGTCTTCGACTCCTTCGCGGACACCACCCCGTCCATCTACGCCGACCTGCGCCCGGAGGTCCACAATCTGTGGGACCGCGGCATGCTCGGGCTGGCTCTGCATCCGAACTTCCCAGCCGATCCACGGGTGTACGTCCTGTACGCCTACAACGGCGTGATCGGCGGCACCCACCCGAAGTGGGGTTCGTCCAACGGCACCGACGACCAGTGCCCGACCCCGCCCGGCGCCACCTCGGACGGGTGCGTGGCCAGCGGCCGGCTGTCGGTTCTGTCCCCCGACGCCGACCAGGGCGGAGCGATCAGCGAGCGCGTGCTGGTCGAGGACTGGTGCCAGCAGTACCCCAGCCACTCCGTGGGGACGGTGGCCTTCGGCCAGGACGGCATGCTCTACGCCGGCGGCGGTGACGGGGCGAGCTTCAACTACGCCGACTACGGCCAGGACGCCTTCACCAGCAGTGACGTGACCCCCGACAACCCCTGTGGCGATCCGCCGAGCCCGGTGGGCACGGCACTCACGCCGCCGTCCGCGGAGGGCGGCGCGCTGCGCGCGCAGGACGTGCGTACGACCGCCGACCCGACGACGCTCGACGGCGGCATCATCCGGATCGACCCGGAGACCGGCAAGGCCGCGGCCGGCAACCCGACCACGACCGGGGACGACAACGCCAAGCGCCTGATCGCGCACGGGGTGCGCAATCCCTACCGGTTCACCTTCCGGCCCGGCACCAACGAGCTGTGGGCCGGAGACGTGGGCTGGAACACCTCGGAGGAGATCAACCGGATTCGCTCCCCCACGGCCAACCTCACCAACCTCGGCTGGCCCTGCTACGAGGGCGCCGGCAAGCAGGCCGGTTACGACGGCGCAGGTCTCAACCTGTGCAAGAACCTCGCGGCGTCGGCCGTGGCGGCTCCCTACTACACCTACCGGCATGACGCGAAGGTCGTCGCGGGCGAGACCTGCGGGACCGGCAGCTCGTCGGTGACCGGAATGGCGTTCGACCAGAACGGTGCCTACCCGGCGGCCTACCGCGGCGCCCTGTTCTTCACCGACTACAACCGCAAATGCGTGTGGGCCATGAAGGCCGGCACGAACGGGCTCCCGAGTCCGAGCAAGATCGAGACCTTCGCGACGGGCACCGGCGGCCTGGTCGAGCTCCAGGCCGGCCCGGGTGGAGACATCTTCGGGGTCGACATCGAGAACGGCCGGATCCTGCGCTGGGTCTACAACGGCGTCAACAATCCCCCGGTCGCGGCGATCAAGCCGGACAAGACAACGGGGGCGCTTCCCCTGACGGTGGGCTTCGACGGCACCGTCTCCAGCGACGCCGACGGCGAGGCCCTGACCTACAGCTGGGACCTCGACGGCGACGGCGCGTATGGCGACTCGACGGCGGCCAAGCCGGCGAAGACCTACACCGACCGGGCCTCTGTCACCGTACGGCTGAGGGTCACCGACCCGCGCGGCGGCACCGACACGGCGAGCACAGTGATCACCGCCGGCTCCAGCCCGCCGACCGCGAGCATCGACACCCCGGCCACGGGGACGAAGTGGACGGTCGGGGAACAGATCGGTTTCTCCGGGAGCGCCACCGACGCCGAGGACGGCCCGCTCCCGCCGAGTGCGCTCGACTGGAAGCTGATCATGCATCACTGCCCCAGCAACTGCCACGAGCACCAGATCACCGGGCAGAGTGGCAGCGGCGGCGAGTTCACCGCCCCCGACCATGAGTACCCGTCCTGGCTGGAGTTGCGGCTCACCGTCACCGACTCCGACGGGCTGACCGACACCAAGAGCCTGCGCCTGGACCCGAAGACGGTGGACCTCACGCTCTCCAGCAATCCACCCGGGTTCCCGCTGACCGCGCTGGACGCCACCGCCGCGGCACCGTTCAACCGTACGGTCATCGTCGGTTCCAGTGTCTCCATCTCGGCACCGACGGGTACGCAGTGGCAGAACGAGCAGGTGTATCAGTTCACGGGCTGGTCCGACGGAGGCGCGGCCACACACAACATCACCGCACCGGCCACCCCGGCGACCTACACGGCCTCCTTCGCCCGCAAGCCGAACCTGGCGCTGAACCGGCCGGCCACGGCGTCGAGCGTCTACAAGGCCGGGGCCGAGGCCGCCAAGTCCTTCGACGGCAGCATGAGCACCCGGTGGTCCAGTAAATACAGCAGCCCGCAGTGGATCCGGACGGACCTCGGCTCGACCCGGCGGGTCAGCCGGTTCATCCTGCGCTGGGAGGCGGCCTACGGAAAGAACTACCAGATCCAGGTGTCCCCCAACGGGTCGACCTGGACCACCGTGGTGACCCGAACGAACGGCGACGGAAAGCTCGACACCGGATACTTCACCCCGCAGGACGCCCGGTACGTACGGATGTACGGCACCACCCGGGCGACGAACTACGGCTACTCCCTGTGGGAGTTCGAGGTCTACGACGGGTGACGGCGGCCGGTGCACGCCGGCCCACGCCACCGCACATGATTCGGGGGCCATGCGAGTGAATCGTATGGCCCCCGAAATCGTGGTTCAGGTGGAGAACAGCATGTGGAACATGCTCTTCTGGTGGTGCTGTCCGTAGTGGGGCTGCTGGTGGTAGCCCCCTCCGTGCATTGGAGGTGGGGGCGCGGGCTGGATCCACTGGCTCTCGGCCCGGCTCAGTGCCTCGAGCTCGCCATAGTCCAGAAAGATTCCACGGCACTGCTCACACTGCTCGATGTGAATGCCATTGCGGTCGTAGGTTCGCATCACGCCACGGCACTTGGGGCACTGCATCGTATTGTCGCCGTCCTTCCCTCACGGATCCCCCATGCAAGGTCCCACTATGGCGGACCTTACGTCATAGCGAGATATTGGACGTCGCGATCCTGCCGCAGGTTTCAACCATGGCCATTTCCATGTCGTCCAGTGGCCGTGTCTCGTCCCCGGCCATCACCACACATGTGGCCGCGACCTGGACGGCGAGCGCCTGAGCCGGGATGTTCAGCCGGCGCCACGGGTCGCCCTCGGCCGGGAGCGCACGGCCGCCCGAGGAGCGATAGACGCCGAGGAAGGTCTCCCAGTCGGCCGGCGGCAGCACTCCCGCCGCGTACAGCGCCGCGGGACGGGCGAGGTCCCAGACCGGGTCGCCGGCACCGAGGTCGTCGAGGTCGATGAGCCGCCAGCCGGCGGCAGGGGTCCGGATCAGCTGGCCGAGGTGCCAATCACCATGCACCAGTCCACCGCCCGCCACGCTGCCCTCGACGTCCGGCCGTCGCGCGCCGTCCGGCCGCTGGCCGCGCGCCCACGGCGGCAGCGCCTCGTAGGCCCGGCGGACCTGGTCGGCTGCCGGGTCGTGGCC
>JAOPYH010000390.1 GCA_025964715.1 Streptosporangiaceae bacterium
CCGGGGAGGCCGGCAAGGGCTTCGCCGTGGTGGCGAACGAGGTCAAGGAGCTGGCCCAGGAGACGGCGAAGGCGACCGAGGACATCGCCCGCCGGGTGCTGGCCATCCAGGGCGACACCACCGCGGCGGTGACCGCGATCGAGGAGATCAGCACGATCGTGGCGCAGATCTCCGACCGGCAGACCATCATCGCCAGCGCGGTGGAGGAGCAGACCGCGACGACCAACGAGATGTCCCGGTCGGTGACCGAGGCCGCCGGCGGAACCACCGAGATCGCCTCGAACATCACCGGCGTGTCCAGTGCCGCGGACTCCACGACGCAGGCCCTGGGCCAGACCCGGATCGCCGTCGACGAGCTCTCCCGGATGGCCGCCGACCTGCGCACCTCGGTCAGCCGCTTCACCTACTGAGCGCCGGCCGGCTCCCATCGCCTCGACGGCCGGGAGCCGGCCCGAAGCCAGACGCGTCATTCACATCGACCGGTCGCGCAGTGGAGGTCTCGACAAGTCCTCACATCTGAAACAGAACCCGCAAGACGCCTCGGCGGAACCTCTCCGCCGACGACACGACAACCATCCGTCGATCCCTGGCCGCTGTTCACGTGAGAGCAGCGCCTATGCAAAGGAAAAGGATTTCCATGTCACTCACCGAGACGACCGACGTACCCGTTCCGGCGGGCGCTGCGCGGACAGCCGGCAACTGGTGGCGCGACCGCGGGGTCGCCACGAAGATCACGGCCGCAGTGGGGATCTCCGTCCTCGTCGCCGTCGTGGTCGGCGTACTGGGCCTGCAGTCCCTGTCCTCCACGGCGGACCGCACCACCCAGATGTACGTGCAGAACACGATGGGTGCGCAGCTGGCCGAGGAACTGCGGTACCACTACATCGCCTACCGGCTGAACGCCACCAACACGAACACCGCAGCGACGCCGGAGACCAAGGCCGCTTTTGCGAAGGCGCGTGACGCTGAGGGTGCGGCCATGACGGCTGCTGCAGACAAGCTGCGGAACCACACGCAGGCCAGCGCCACGGTCGTGAAGGCTGTGGACGAGGTGATGGGCAACTACAAGACCTACCTCGGGCTCGCCGACCAGGCCACCCAGCTGCTGGCCGTCGGCCAGAAGGCCCAGTACGACGACCTCCGGCTGAACAAGATCGGTCCCCTGAGCGACCAGATCGTCACCGACTTCGCCAACCTGTCCAAGATGCAGCAGGACGCCGCGGCGGCGAGCGCCACGGCGGCGAAGGACGCGTATTCCAGCACCCGCACCACGCTGATCCTCACGATCCTGGTCGGCAGCCTGCTGGCGCTGCTGGCCGGGATCGTCGTGGCGCGCTCGATCGCCGCGGCCCTGAACCGGGTGCGCCGCACGGCCGAGCGGCTGGCCGAGGGTGACCTGACCCAGGCCACGGACGTGCGGCAGGGCGACGAGATCGGCCGGATGGCCGCTGCCCTGGACACGGCGCGGGAGAGCCTGCGCGAGGTGCTGGCCGGCGTGGTCGCCTCGGCGGATGCGGTGGCGGCGTCGTCGGAGGAGCTGTCGGCGTCCTCGGCGCAGATCTCGGCGTCGGCGGAGGAGACCTCCGCGCAGTCCGGGGTGGTGGCCTCGGCGGCCGAGGAGGTCTCCCGCAGCGTGCAGACCGTCTCGGCCGGTGCCGAGCAGATGGGCGCCTCCATCCGGGAGATCGCCGCGAACGCCGCGGAGGCCAGCGAGGTCGCTCAGAAGGCCGTGCACGCCGCGGAGACCACCACGGCCACTGTCAGCAAGCTGGGCGAGTCCTCGGCCGAGATCGGCAACGTGGTCAAGGTGATCACGAGCATCGCCGAGCAGACCAACCTGCTCGCCCTCAACGCCACCATCGAGGCGGCGCGGGCCGGGGAGGCCGGCAAGGGCTTCGCCGTGGTCGCGAACGAGGTCAAGGAGCTGGCCCAGGAGACGGCGAAGGCGACCGAGGACATCGCCCGCCGGGTGCAGGCCATCCAGGGCGACACCACCGCGGCGGTGACCGCGATCGGCGAGATCAGCACGATCGTGGCGCAGATCTCCGACCGGCAGGCCACCATCGCCTCCGCCGTCGAGGAGCAGACCGCGACCACCGGCGAGATGTCGCGGTCGGTGACCGAGGCCGCCGGCGGAACCACCGAGATCGCCGCCAACATCACCGGCGTCTCCACGGCCGCGGACTCCACGACGCAGGCCCTGGGCCAGACCCGGATCGCCGTCGACGAGCTCTCCCGCATGGCCGCCGACCTGCGCACCTCGGTCAGCCAATTCACCTACTGATCGACAACAGCCCCGGCCCGGTGCACCGCCGGGCCGGGGCTGTGTCCCCGGCTCACGTCACTTCCGCGGCAAGTCCGCCGATAACGGACCCGGAGCACCCTGCGCCCGGGGCCTCGGAAGAGAAGTCCCCGGAAGCGAAGTCACAGAAGAGAAGTCCTGAGAACAGAAAGAGAGCATCGTGGAGGGTCTGGACGACATCGTCGAGGAATTCCTGGTCGAGAGCCACGAGAACCTCGACCAGCTCGACACCGACCTGGTGGCCCTGGAGCAGGAGCCGGACTCCCGCGAGCGGCTGTCCAGCGTCTTCCGCACGATCCACACGATCAAGGGCACCAGCGGCTTCCTCGCCTTCAACCGGCTCGAGGAGGTCACGCACGTCGGCGAGAACATGCTGTCGCGGCTGCGCGACGGTGAGCTGGCGCTCACCCCGGCCCGCACCAGCGTGCTGCTGGAGATGGTGGACTGCGTGCGCTCGCTGCTGACCTCGATCGAGGCCAGCGGGGGTGAGGGGGAGGTCGACGTCTCCGCCGTCGTGGCCGCGATCAGCGCCGCGATGGAGGACCAGCCGGCGCTCGCAGCTGCCCCGCAGCCCGCGAAGCCCGCTGCGAAGAAGGCCCCGGCCAGGGCCGCCGCGAAGAAGGCGCCGGCAATGGCGCCGGCAAAGGCCGCCGCGAACAAGGCGCCGGCAAAGGCCCCGGCCAGGGCGGGCCGCCGCACGACGGCCGCCCCGCCAGTCGCCGTCCCCGCTCCCCGCCTCGCCCCGGAGGCCGTGCCCACGGACCCCGGCGCGGCGTTCCCCGCGCCCGTCGACGAGCCCGCCCAGGAGGCGACCCAGATGCAGCACGCTCCCGTGGCGGTCGAGCCGACTCCGGCCGACCCCACCCCTGCCGTCGCGGCCGCGGAGGCCGAGCATGCCGATGTGGAGGGCGGTGGGGCCGAGGGTGGTGGGGGTCAGTCGGGTCGCCGTGCGGTGGCGGACAGCACGATCCGTGTGGACGTCGACCTGCTCGACTCGCTGATGTTGCTGGTGGGTGAGCTGGTGCTCACACGCAATCAGATCGTGCAGTACGTCGGGCGCTCCGATGACACCGATCTGTTGCGTGCCTCGCAGCGGTTGAATCTGATCGCGAGTGAGTTGCAGGAGGGGGTGATGAAGACGCGTATGCAGCCGATCGATCACATCTGGTCGAAGTTGCCGCGCGTGGTCCGGGATCTGGGCATGCAGTTGAAGAAGACGATCCGGCTGGATATGGAGGGTCGGGAGACCGAGCTGGACAAGACCCTGTTGGAGGCGGTCAAGGATCCGTTGACCCATCTGGTCCGCAACTCCGTCGATCACGGGATCGAGGCGCCGGAGGGGCGTCGGGCGGCCGGCAAGCCCGGTGAGGGGGTGTTGACGCTGCGGGCCCGGCACGAGAGCGGGCAGGTGGTGGTCGAGGTCGCCGATGACGGTGCGGGTATCGATCCGGAGCGGGTGGGCCGGAAGGCTGTCGAGCGTGGCCTGGTCACCCGGGAGCAGTTGGGCCGGATGGGCGCCGCCGATGTGCTGCAGTTGATCTTCTTGCCGGGTTTCTCCACGGCCGAGCAGGTCACCAACGTGTCCGGGCGGGGCGTGGGCATGGATGTGGTGAAGACCAACATCGAGTCGATCGGCGGCACCATCGAGGTGGAGTCGGTTCCCGGTGAGGGCACCGTCTGCCGGCTGCGGATCCCGTTGACCCTGGCGATCGTGCCGGCGTTGACCGTGGAGTGCGCCGGTGACCGGTACGCGATCCCGCAGATCAGCCTGCAGGAGCTGGTCGCCCTGGACGCGGAGAAGGCCGCGACGGCGGTGGAGGAGGTCGGTGGGGCGCAGGTCTACCGGCTGCGTGGGGAGTTGCTGCCGCTGGTCCGGCTGACCGAGGTGTTGGGGCTGCCCTCCGACCGGCACGACGGGCACGTGGTGATCGCGGTGCTGCGCTCGGAGGGGCGCCGGTTCGGGCTGGTGGTGGACCGGGTGATCAACACCGAGGAGATCGTGGTGAAGGCCGTCGGCGGCCAGCTGAAGGCGATCGGCCTGTACTCGGGGGCGACGGTGCTCGGTGACGGCGCGGTGGCGTTGATTCTGGACGTGCAGGCGTTGGCCCGGCGGGCGCTGCGGCCGGAGACCTCCGAGCGGCAGGAGGCGCGCGAGGCCGCCGCGGCGGCCGCGGCCACCGACAGCGAGCGGCAGCGGATGCTGCTGGCGGCGATCGGGGAGGGCCGGCGGGTGGCGATCCCGCTGGACACCGTGACCCGGCTGGAGCAGGTGCGCACCGAGTCGGTGGAGAAGGTGGGCAACCGGGAGGTGGTCCAGTACCGCGGGGCGATCCTGCCGATCGTCCGGCTGGACCGGCACCTGGGCGCCTACGGGCAGGCCGAGCGGGAGGTGCTGGAGGTCATCGTCTACTCCGACCACGGCCGCAGCGTGGCGATCGTGGTGGAGGAGATCCTCGACATCGTCGACGGGGAGGCGGCCGTCCGCAGCGACATCGACGACCTGGGCCTGCTCGGCTCGGCCGTGCTCGGGGAGAAGGTGACCGAGCTGCTCGACGTCCGGGCCGCGATCCTCGCCGCCGACCCGGCCTTCTACGACTCCCCCGCCCGGCCCACCCTCCCGACGCCCCCGGGCGTCCCGGACTCTCTCCTGGAGGTCTGACGTGTCCGTCGCGACCGGCACCGGCGCACCCGCCACCAGCGGCCAGCTGGCCACCTTCCGGCTGGACGGTGACCTCTACGGCGTGGAGGTCGAACACGTCCAGGAGGTGCTGCGCAGCCAGAACCTCACCCGGGTGCCGCTGGCCCCCCCGGCCGTGGCCGGGCTGATCAACCTGCGCGGTCAGGTGGTCACCGCCATCGAGCTGCGGGAGCGGCTGGGCCGCCCACCCCGGCCGGAGGGCACCGACGCCGTCGTCATCGTCGTGCGGCTGCACGGCGAGGCGGTCAGCCTGCTGGTGGACTCCATCGCCGACGTCGTCGACGTGGACGCCAAGGACTTCGAGGCCCCCCCCGACACCCTCGACGGGCAGGCCCGGGAACTGATCCGGGGCGCCTACAAACTCGACGGCACCCTGCTGCTGGCCCTCGACGTCCACAAGGCCGTCGGAGCCTGACAGCCCGGGAGCATCGCAGCGAGGAACGAGCGAGGAGCGGACCGGGCGCGGAAGGCGACCAGTGTGGTGGGAGCCTGACAGCTCGGGAGCATCGCGGCTGCTCTGTAACCGGTTGTAGTCACTCGGTCACGCTTTCGAACGGGACACGCAGGGCGGACCCCCGCCTCGTCCAGCGAACGGGTGAGGCGGGGGCTCCTCCGCGTGGCGCCTCAGGGGCATCACGGTCAGCATGGTCTGGCCGAATCCCCCAGGCCCACCCGGAGGCGCCACCGTGCCGTACTCGCTGGTCAGTGCCGCGACCCTGGGCTTCGACCTCGTCCGGCTCCCGGCCGGGCGCGAGGTGGCCGAGGTGCTGCTGACCGGCCTGGACGCCGGC
>JAOPYH010000424.1 GCA_025964715.1 Streptosporangiaceae bacterium
CAGGTCGACGCCGCCGCGCCCGGTGACCCGCATCCGCGACAGGAACTCCGAGGCGCGGAACCCCGTCCCATAGATGATGACGTCGACCGGGTGCACGGTCCCGTCGCCGGTCACGACACCGTGCTCGACGATCTCCGTGATCGGCTCGGTGACGACGGTGACGTTGTTCCGCTTCAACGTCCGAAACCACGTGCCGTCGTCGCGCAGCATGCGCTTGGCGTAGGGCGGGTAGTCGGGAACGGCATGGGCCAGTAGATCGGGCCGGTCCCCGTATCCCTCCTGGAGATGCGCGACGAGAGCCCGCCGGAGCGCGTCGTTGCGCTCCGAGACCGAGCCCTCCCCCGACCAGTCCGGGTCGACCAGTGCGAACGGACGCCGGCCCTCGACGTTGACCCAGAACTGGTAGAAGCGGAACCAGCGGTGGTAGCCGGGCACGTGGCGGAACAACCACCGGAGCCCGGGCTTGAGCAGGGAGTGATAGGTCGCCGTCGGCACGATCCACGGCGGGGTGCGCTGGAACAGCGTCAGCTCGGCCACCGAGCCGGCGATCTCGGGGACCACCTGGAACGAGCTGGCACCCGTGCCGATCACCGCGACCCGGCGGCCGGTCAGGTTCTCCCCGTGGTTCCACCGTGCCGTGTGCCAGGACGGGCCGGCGAACCGCTCCCGGCCCGGGATGTCCGGATAGCGCGGCCGATTGAGCTGGCCGACCGCGCTGATGACGGCGTCGGCCTCGATGGTCTCGACCGCGCCGCCGGCCGTACGCGTCCGCAGCCGCCACCGGCACGTGTGCTCGTCGAACACGGCGGACACCACCTCGGTGCCGAACCGGATGGACTCGCGCAGCGACAGCGTGTCGGCGACGCGCGTGAAGTAGTCGAGGACCGACTCTCGGGTCGAATACTGGTACCGCCAGGTCGGCTGCTGGGCGAACGAGTAGCTGTAGGAGAAGTTGCTGGTGTCGAGCCGGCAACCGGGATAGCTGTTCTCCCACCACACGCCGCCGACCTCCTCGTTGCGCTCGAGGACGAGGACCGGGACGTCCGCCTGCCGCAGACGGTGCGCGGCGGCGAGCCCGGACATGCCCGCGCCGATGACCACCACCCGGAAACCGGTGCCGCACTCGATCGGCCGGGGCGGCGCGTCGTCGACACCGAGCTGGTGCCGGAACAGCGACAGGTAGTCGTCCTCCACTCCGCCGGTGACGAACTCCATCATCCGGCGCAGCCGGTCGTCGTCCGGTGCGGGGGCGGCCGGGCGGCCTCGGCCGGCCCAGTCCCGGATGGCCAGGGCGGCGAGGTCCCGCGCCCGCTCCTGGGCTGCCGGCGACAACCCGCCCTGCGGCTCCAACCCGAGCGGCGTCACGTTGATCGCCGGCCGGAACTCCTCCCGCAGCAGGGACAGGTCCCCGGTCAGGTGGGCGAGGGCGGGCAGCAATGACGGCAACTCGGCGTCGAGGAGCACCGCGCGGAGGTCGACGTCCGCCATCGTGAAGGGTTCCGCGTCGCTGGCCAGGTCCGGCACGTCGGGTCCCGTTCTCAGCGAGGTAGGCCGAGGACCCGTTCCCCGATGATGTTGCGTTGGATCTCGGACGTGCCGCCGCCGATGGTGGAGGAGAACGAGTGCAGGTATCGCCCGGTCCACCCGTCGGGGACCCACTGGCGCACGAAGCGGAGCGAGTCCGGGCCGAGCAGGTCGCTCGACAGGCGGGCCTCGCGCTGCTCCAGCTCGGAGAAGTAGAGCTTGATGATGGAGCCCTCCGGGCCGGGGCTGCCCTGCCGGGCGCTGCGGGAGATGGCCGCGTAGGTCAGGGCGCGGAGCGCGGCCACCTCGGCCCGCGCCACGGCGAGGCGGCGGCGCAGCTCGTCGTCGTCGAGCGCCCTGCCGCGCCCCAGCGGACCGGGCCGATCGGCCGCGATGGCGATGAGTTCCTCCACTGTGGACGCCAGCCGCACCTGCCCGGCCGTGAAGGCGGTGCCCCGCTCGAACGACAGGGTCGACATCGCCACGCTCCAGCCCCCGCCGAGCTCGCCCACGACGTTGGTGAGCGGTATGCGGACCTCGTCGTAGAACACCTCGCAGAAGTCGGAGTCTCCGTCCATCGTCTCGATGGGCCGTGCGTCGATGCCCGGGCTGTGCATATCGCAGATGACCCAGGTGATGCCCTCGTGCTTGCGGCCGGTGTGGCCGGTGCGGACCAGCAGCTCCTGCCAGTCCGCGAGGTGGGCGCTGCTGGTCCAGATCTTCTGCCCGGTCACCACCAGCTCGTCGCCGTCGATCTCCGCGCGCGTGCGCAGCGACGCCAGGTCCGACCCGGCCTCCGGCTCGGAGAACCCCTGGCACCACACCACGTCACCGCGCAGGATCGGCAGCAGGTGCGCCGACTTCTGCTCGTGGTCCGCGCGCTCGATCAGGGTCGGACCGGCGTGGTTGAGCCCGACGAACGTGCTGTCCAGGCTGGGCAGGCCGGCGCGGCCGTACTCCTCGTACCAGATCAGCTGCTCCAGCAGGGACAGCCCGCGACCGCCGTACTCCTTCGGCCAGGCGATGCCGGCCCAACCGCCGTCGTACTGGGTGCGCTGCCACTCCAGGTCGTACCGCCGGATGTCCACGGCGTCGCTCGGGCGGGGCTCGGCCGGCTTGTGCTCGGCCAGCCAGGTACGGACCTCGTCGCGAAAGTCCCACTGCTCGGCCGAGAAATCTAGATCCATCTGACGTCTCCCGTCATCGAGGTCGCCGCGCCGAGCCCAGCCGACCGATTCCTGACCATCCAAAGCCCTATGGCTCCAGGGCGGCGAGGAAACGTCCGAGCACCCGATCGAGATCGGCGGCCCGGCACACCGCGCCGACGTAACGATCCGGGCGCACGACGTACACCTCGTCGGCGGGGCGGGCGAGCAGCAGGTCGCGCAACCCGCCGTCGATGTCGACCACCTCGACCACCTCGCGGTCCGCCGGCACGTCCGCCGACCAGGCGCTCCCGCGCTGGTAGGCCGAGGCCGGGACGGACTGCACCAGCACGCCGCCGTGCGCACGCAGGCGTTCGGCCGTGCGGTCGGAGATCGACGCGGCCAGGGTGGGCACCAGCCCGAGCACGCAGATCCCCGCGCCAAGGGCGTCGTCGAGGCGGATCCCCTCCCCCTCCGCCGTCTGCACCATGGGCTGCGGGAAGGCGCGCCCGACCAGCGAGGCGCGGTCGGCGCCGGCCGCACCGACGACGAGACCTTCGGTGTAGCGCGGGGTCGGCTTGTACTTCATCTGCAGGATGTAATCCCGTGCGCCGGGCACCTTCTGCACGCCCCGGAAGGCGGCGTTACGGACCCGCTCGGTGAACGGGTTGCGCGGCTTGTACATGCGCCCCATCTGGGTGGCGAACGTGACCATCACCTCGGCGTTGCGCCGGCGTTCGGCGTCATAGGTGTCCAGGACCCGGGGGGCCGCCAGTCCCCGGGTCACCAGCGCGAGCTTCCAGGCCAGGTTGGTGACGTCCCGGATCCCGGAGTTCATGCCCTGGCCGAAGAAGGGGGGCTGGAGGTGCGCGGCGTCACCGGCCAGGAACACCCGGCCGGCCTGGAACGAGGCCGCGGTGCGGGAATGGTGCGAGTACACGTCGTTGCGGACCACTGGCGGCACCGGTGAGTCGGGGTAGAACCGCTTCAGCAGGGAGGTCACGTTCTGCAGCCGGCTGACGGTCTCCGGATCCTCGTCCTCCCGGACCTGGAACTCGAAGCGCCGGTAGCCGAAGGGCAGCGGGATCGTCATGGCCGGCCGCTCGGGCGAGGTGTACACCGCTGAGTAGGGCGCGTCCCAGGTGTCCTTCTCCACGTCCACGACCAGCCATTTCACCGGGGCGGTATCGCCCAGCAGTGCGATCCCGGCGGCCTCGCGGACGAAGCTGCGACCGCCGTCGGCGCCGACTACGTACCGCGCCCGGACCCTGGCGTCCCCGTCGTCGGTGCGCACCCGGAGGGTCACCCCGCTCGAATCCTGGTCCAGCGCCGTGACCTGGCTGCCGAGCCGGAGGTCGACGCCGATGTACGCGGCGAGGTGCTCGCGCAGGCGCTCCTCCAGGAACGGCTGGTAGAACAGGTTGCGCCTGGGCCAGCCGTAGGGCCGGCCGGTCGGGGCGACGTGCGCCAGGACCCGGCCGGCCGAGTCGTGGTAGCGGATCGGCACGTTGCGGAGTGAGTTGTCCAGGATGACCTGCGCCAGCCCGAAGGACTGCAGGGTACGGATCGCCTCGTCGTCGATCCCCACTGCTCTGGGGTGGCCGACGACGGTCTTCGCCGCCTCCAGGACCACCACGGCGACGCCCGCGTGGCCCAGCAGGTTGGCCAGGACCGCTCCTACCGGACCGGCCCCGACGACGGCCACATCGCAGTCAAAGCCCTCCATCGGGCACTACCCTCCACCGGGGTCGTCGTATGCACAGCATGTCAGAAGCATGCTCCGCCACGCCAGGGGCGCTGTCCAGCACAGATGCCGGCCGATCTCGACTCTCCCCTTGAGTAGCAAGAGTGCCCGAATTAGCCGACCGACCATCTCTGGCGATCCGGCAACACCGGCGCTACTGTCGTGGACACTCTGTCAGAACATATTAAGCGTGCAGAGCCGCACGCGCCTGCAGTGGCCGCCCGGCTCCGCACGGAAAGCGAGGACCGGTGGCCGAACCACGCGCGCAGGGCGACTTCGTCCCGGAACGCCGGATGCTGATCGACGGGGAACTGGTCGAATCCAGCAGCGGGGCCGAGTTCGACAACCTCAACCCCGCGACCGAGCAGGTGCTGGGCCAGGCGGCCGACGGCACCAAGGAGGACATGGGCCGCGCGATCGCCTCGGGCCGGCGCGCCTTCGACGAATCGGACTGGGCGACCAACCACTCTCTGCGCAAGCGCTGCCTCGAGCAGTTGCAGGAGGCGGTGGAGTCCGAACGCGAGCAGCTGCGGGCGGAGCTGGTCGCCGAGGCCGGCGCACCCGTGGCGGTCACCTACATGGCACAGCTGGAATGGCCGCTGGCCGACGCGTTCAGCTGGCCGGCAAAGATGATCGACAAGTTCCCCTGGGAGCGGCAGCTGCCCGACGGCGAGCTGCTCGGGATGACCAGCAAGCGGGTCGTCCGCAAGGAACCGGTCGGCCTGGTCGGGGCGATCGTGCCGTGGAACTTTCCGTTCGAGGTGACCGCCAACAAGCTCGGCCCGATCCTGGCGATGGGCAACACGGTGGTCCTCAAGCCCGCGCCGGACACCCCGTGGAACGCGACGCGGCTAGGGCGGCTGATCACGGAGAAGACCGACATCCCGCCCGGCGTCGTCAACGTCGTGACCTCGTCGGACCACCTCGTCGGCGAGGAACTCACGCTCGACCCGAGGGTAGACATGATCTCCTTCACCGGGTCCACCGCGACCGGCAAACGGATCATGGCACGTGGCGCCGCGACGCTGAAGAAGGTGTTCCTCGAACTCGGCGGCAAGTCCGCGATGGTCGTCTGCGACGACGCCGACCTCGCGGCCGTGCTGCCCACGGCCGCCGCCGGAGTGTGCATGCACGCCGGTCAGGGATGCGCTCTGCAGACCAGGGTCCTGCTGCCGCGCTCGCGCTATGACGAGGGCGTCGAAATCCTCACCGCCGTCATGAAGAGCATCCCCTACGGCGACCCGACCGACCCCACCGTCCTGTCCGGACCGCAGATCAGCGCGGTGCAACGCGACCGGGTCCAGGGTCACATCGACCGCGCGGTCGAGCAGGGCGCCCGGCTGGTCCTCGGCGGCGGCAGGCCCGCGCACCTGCCCAAGGGCTACTTCATCGAACCGACCCTGTTCGCCGACGTCGACAACTCGATGTCGATCGCGCAGGAGGAGGTGTTCGGGCCCGTGCTCGCGGTCATCGCCTACGAGGACGACGACGATGCGGTCCGCATCGCCAACGACAGCGCCTACGGCCTGTCCGGCGGGGTGTTCTCGGCCTCGCACGACCGCGCCATGGCCATCGCCAGCCGGATCAGGACCGGTTCCGTCGGCGTGAACGGCGGCCTGTGGTACGGCGCCGACTCCCCCTACGGCGGCTACAAGGCCAGCGGCATCGGGCGGCAGAACGGCATCGAGGGCCTCGAGCAGTACAGCGAGACCAAGGCGCTGGGCTGGCCCGCCTGACGCTCGCTCATCCGGCCGAGGCCAGCGAGGAGAGCGCGGGGACGTACCGCAGGAACCGCAGCACGTCGTTGAGGTGGGTGCACCCGCGGGTGCCCGGCAGCCTGGCTCGCACTGTCCCGGTGATCTCGTGCAGTGACGTGCCGAGGAGATCGGGCACGTGCCGGGACGCCAGCGGGCACTCCGGGAACGGCAGCACCCTCGGCTCGACGTCGATCGCGGTGAGCGGCAGCCCGTCGACGGCGGACGCGGTCGCGCGCACCACGTACTCGTGCAGGGCACCCTCGCGTAGCGCCGGATCGAGATGGCTGTCGCGGAAGTACTGGAAAATCGCGAGCGCGTCGCCGTGCCGCACGACATCGAGTATCCGGCGGCGGCGCATCGAACCCGCCCTGGCGGCGGGCTCGGCGTGGAACTCCCCGGCCTCCGTGGTCATCGAGGCGAGGGCGGGCGCGGGCGGCAGCGGGGTGAGCAGCGGTATCCCACTGCGCACCCTGCGGTCGGCCGAGGCGCCCGGGGCCCACCCCGCGCAGACGCCGACCATGGGGGACGGTCCAGCCGAGTGCGGGAACTCCCCTGCCATCTCCATCATCACCGCATAGCCCGAGATCAGCCGCACGGTCGGCAGATCGTCCAGCAACGCCGACTCCAACGAATACGGCTGGAGCCCGGCCTCGACCAGCGTCGCCAGGCGCGCCCGGAACCCGCCGGCCGCCGACATACCGGCCAGTCCGTCCATGACCGGCGTCGGCAGGTCGCCCGATACGCCGGTGATCTGCGAAGTGGCGTCCAGGGTGACCGTCAACTCGCGCGCGTCCAGCACGCGACCGATGCCGTCCGGCCCGACCAGCAGATCGCGTGCCGTGGCGGCCACCACCAGCCCTCGATCCCAGGTCGGTCCCGGCGTCACCTCGAGGGAGACCGTGCGTCGCACCGTGCCGGGAGCCGGCGACGGTAGCGAGGTCAGCACGTCACGGGGGCCCGGCTCTGACTCCGGCCCGTGGCCGTCCTCCCGGATCGGGACAGCGGAACCCGACATCGCACACCTCCGGTACCCGGCCAGGACTGTTCTGGCCTCGACCACCCATAGAGGCATATATTACAACTGATTACTGCGACACCACCGCAAGGGGGCACGACAGGTGCGCGCGCTAACATCGCCGCCATGTCGACCGACCAGTTCGCTGTGGCCGCCGAGCCCGGGCATCCGGTCGATCCGGTGATCGACTGGGCCGGCAGCGGGATCGTGGCACTCACCGGGGAGTCCTCGGGGCCGCCTCTGGTACCACCGGGCCGCGCGGCCACAGTCGCCCAGGACATCTCCGCCCGGCTGGCGGTGGCCACGGGGAAGAGCCAAAATCCGGTGCGGGTCGACGGCGCGCGGCTGCTGTCCGAGCGGGCCGCGTTCACCGGCCACCGCCGCCGCGGACGAGTTTCGGCCGGTGGCCGGTGCCGGCTCCTGCCGACCGCCGATGGGTGGGCGGCGGTCTCCTGCGCCCGCCCCGACGATCCCGCGCTGCTCGGCGCACTCGTCGGCGCCGAGCTGCCCGAGGACTCGTGGCCGGGGATCGCGGCGTGGCTGGCCGAGCACACGGGGGACGAACTGACCGAGCGCGCCACGCCTCTCGGCATCGCCGCGGGGCCGGTTCGGGCGCCGGGCACTGTCTCCCCGGCCGGTGTGTCGCCGCCGCGGCCAGGGCCGCCGCGCTCCGTGGCCGGCTTGCTCGTGGTCGACTTCAGCGCCCTGTGGGCAGGACCGCTGTGCGCGCACCTGCTCGGGCTGGCGGGCGCTCGCGTCGTCAAGGTGGAAACGCCGTCGCGCCCGGACGGCGCCCGACGCGGCAACCCTGAGTTCTACCGGCTCCTGCACGCGGGCCACCGGTCGGTGGTGCTCGATCCTGGCACGGCCGGTGGGCGCCGCGCGCTCGCCGGGCTCGTCGAGGCGGCCGACATCGTTATCGAGGCCTCGCGGCCGCGCGCGCTGGCCCGGTTCGGGCTCGATGCCGAGGCGTACGTCGACTCCGGCACGGTCTGGGTGTCGATCACCGCGCACGGCCGCGCGTCCGACCGGATCGGCTTCGGCGACGACCTGGCCGCCACGAGCGGCCTGGTCGCGTGGGACGCCGGCGGCGGTCCGCTCTTCTGTGGCGACGCCCTGGCCGATCCGCTGACCGGGCTGGTCGCCGCCGAACTCGCCATGACCGCGCCGATCGGCGGTGCCGGCATGCTGTTCGACCTGCCGATGTCCGCGGTGGTCGGGTCCACACTGGACGGCAATGTCGGCAGTCCGTCGTCGCCCGCCCGTCGGGAGGGTTCCGGCTGGGTGATGGACACCGCGGCCGGCCCGGTCCCGGTGGCGCTCCCCCGCCGCCGGCCGGTGACCGGACGCGCGCCGGCCAGTGGGCAGCACACGGGCGAGGTGCTGAGCGAACTGGGAATCCCGGCGCCGTGAACACAGAGGCCCGCCCCGGGTTCGGGACGGGCCTCACTAGAACCGAGCCCTGGCTCAGCGGATTTCGACGTCCCGAGTCTCCGGACCGAGGACCGCGCCGAGGGACATGATCAGGCCACCGAGGACGAGTAGCACGATCGGCGTGAATTTGCCGGGCACAACCGCCGACAGCCCGGAGAGATAGAAGGCGTAGAAGGACGGGATGATGACGGCGACGCTGTAGCCAAGCCCGAAGCCGCTCGCCCGGACACCAGTGTGGAACCGCTCATTGACGTAGGTGGTGATCACGCCCCAGCAGGAAAGCACGATCAGGTTGAGCAGTGTGGTGAGCAGGGCGATCAGCCAGAAAGCATTGGCGGAGAGACTGACGGTGAGGCCATAAAGGACCGCGCCGATAGTCGCGCTCACCAGCCCGGCAACGATCAGGAACGTGCGCCGTCCGATGCGCTGGCTCAGCAACCCGGCGCCGAGATAACCGGCGATGAGAATGACGTTGGCCACGAGGACGACGATGGTCACCTTGCTCGAGCTCAAGCCCACGACGGACTTCAGGGCGCCCGGGAGCACTGCCGAGACCATGTAGAGCGTGACCCATACACCGGTCATCAGCACGAAGACCTGGAGGAAGCTGCGCAGGTTTCTTCCGCGCAGCAGCTCCCGCAGTGGGGACTGGGACCGCGGCCCGCTCTCCCACACATCGGATTCGGGCACGGACCGGCGGTAGTACAGCACGAAGCCGAATGCGATCAGACCACCCACCACGAAGGGCACGCGCCAACCCCACTGAACGTACGGGCTGTTGATGTCACCGGCCGGCGCTATCTGCAGCATCGCCAGGGTCAGCAGGGAGATCGCGCAGTAGGCGAGCGGGAAGCCCGCCATGATGATCGCGCCGTTACGGCCGCGTTGTGCCTTCGGGCTGTATTCCATGGCAAGCGGGGTGGCAGCGGTGTACTCACCGCCGAGGAACACACCGTCGAGGAAGCGCAGCACGATCAGCAGGACCACGGCGGACATGCCGATCTGCTGGTAACCGGGGAGCACACTGATCAACAGCGTGATCACCCCGAATCCGGCGACCGACGTCATCGCGATGCGACGCCGACCCAGCTTGTCCCCGAAGTGACCGAACAGCGCCGCGCCGATGGGGCGGCCGATCAGGGTGGCCACGAAGATCATCGCCGTGATGATGCTCGAGGTCGTGGCCGAGACATTGCTCGCCCGGAAATACGCCTCCGCGGGCGCAAGGGCGACGATGGGCAAGTACACGTCGAACATGTCGACGAAAAACCCAGCAGCGGCCCCGATCACCGCGGCACGGGTGGCCCGCGTGCTCGGCTTGGGATCCGCCTGGGGCAGTGCTGACGATGTGCTCGGGTCTGCGGACACGTAACCACCTCCATTGGCATCTTGCAGCTTGGAGAATGTCCAACATTTGCAGCAGCGTCAAGTAGTGGGGCGGTATTTTGTGCAGTACTCCCGCCATCACGCCAGAATCCGGGCGCTCTTGTAGAACTGCGGCCGTACGGCGGTTCGAACAAGGCCAGGGACCACCGACCCGGCCCAGCACTTCGCCTATGCGTTGGCCAACAGCTCCCGCAACTTGAATTTCTGGATCTTCCCGCTGAGCGTGATGGGCAGCTCGTCGAGAATTTCCAGTCGTTCGGGCAGGTAGTGCTTTGACAGGCCTCTGCCGATCAGGAACTCGTGGATCTCAGGCAGCGTCAGAGTCTCCCCGGCATGGAGCGAGACGAACGCGCAGGCGCGCTCGCCGAGCCGCTCGTCGGGATAGCCCACAATGGCGACGTGCTCCACGGCGGGATGCGTGAACACGACCGACTCCACCGCGGTCACGGGTATGTTCTCGCCGCCCCGGATGATGATGTCCCTGGTCCGGCCGGTCAGACTGACCAACCCCTGGTCGTCTATCGAGGCGTTGTCGCCCGTGGAAAACCAGCCCTCGGCGTCGAATGCCTCGGCCGTGGCGTCTGGACGGTCGTAGTACCCAAGGAAGGTGTGCGGGCCACGAACCTGCAGGTGGCCCACCTCCCCAGACGGCAATGGTCGACCCTCCCGGTCCACCACCCTCGCCTCGGAGGGGGGGACAGCGACACCGTCGGTGGCCTGTACGCGTTCCCCGAGATCGGGAGCGGCGGAGATGCAGATCCCGACCTCGGTCATGCCCCAGGCGGGACAGACGTAGACACCGAGCCGGTCGCGTCCGTCCTGGGCCAGTTGCCGGGGAACGGGCGCCCCGGCCAGTACTGCCAAGTCGAACGCCGGCGCGCTGTCCTTGGACAGCGGCGTGCGCAACAGGTCCTGGAAGAACGTCGGCGCGGCGAACATTCCTGTGACGGCCTCTTGTTCGATCAACGAGGCCGCGAACCCGGGATCCCACCGGTCCAGGTAGACCGCCGTGCCACCCACGAAGGCGTTCATCAAGACGCCCCAGTGAAAGCCGGTGTGGTGACCGACGGGTGAACCGACGAGTTGTTTGAAGGGCTTGTCGGCTGACAGGCCGAGGTGCCGCGCTTCGGTCGTGAGCCCGATCATCAAGGTCTCGTGGGTGTGCATGGCGCCCTTGGGCTCGCCACTGGTGCCGGAGGTGAAGCCCAGGTAACAGAGGTCATTCGCAGAGACGGTGACATCCGGCTCCGCGCCCGCGAGCCCGCGGAAGTCCGGCCAATCGAGCTCCCCGCCCTCGAGTGTCCCCTCGTGGCCCCCAAGGACGACGACCGTCCGCAGCGACGGCAGCTCAGCGCGTAGCGTCCGGGCCATCCGTAGGGTGTCGTTCTTGCGCCACCGCTCCGGTACGACCAGGACCTTGGCCTTGCTTCGCCGCAGGATGGCAGCGACCTCGTGCGGGCCGTACGCGATCGGCACACCGGTATAGATCCCGCCCGCGTCCAGAATGCCGAATATGAGCTCGGCGTACTCGGCCCAGTTCGGGAGCATGACGGCCACGACATCGCCCTGGCCGACGCCAAGAGAGGTCAGCGCGGAGGCCACCACGTCGGAACGCTGCTTCAGCTCAGCATAGGAGACCTCGGCCCGGAGTCCGTCAGAGACGCTGTACTGGCGAACCGCCACCCGGTCTCCGAACCGCTGCGCGGCGTCCGTGAGCAAACCACCCAGAGTGGCTCCCGCCCACCATCCGTTCCCGCGGTACTCCTCGACGGTCTCCCGGTCGAGGCGGGTCTGCTGAGCGCTAATCATGATCTTGGTCGCCATCGGCACCCCTCCCGGGCGGCCGCATGGTCCGGGCCGCCCCTGCCCACGATCGATCAGTCAATCGAGCCCTATACACGCTGTCAAGTGTTGGACTTTAAGCGGTTGGGCGCGCATGGCCCATGGCTAGCACCATGGACTGCTGTGGGCCACGCTCAGGCTTCCGGGAACAGGTGCTGGCGGAGATAGGTGAGGTGCTCAACGATCGCATCTTCCGCGGCCTCGGGATCCGAGTCGGCGATGGCCTTGACGATCTTCTGGTGCTGCCGCACGGTGGTTCGGCCGACGTCGGGCGAGAGATCCAGGTAGTGCACCGGCTCGGTCTCCCGGTGCAGGGCGTGCACGATGGCGGCCAGTAGCCGGTTGCCCGAGGCGGAGGCGATGGCGGCATGGAACCGTGCGTCGAGGTCGGGCACCTCGGGATCGTCGACGGAGATGGTGCGCTGCTGGCGGATGACCTCACGGAGCGCCTCTAGATCCTCCTCCGAGCGATTGCGCGCGGCCAGCCGGGTCGACGGGACCTCGAGGTATTGGCGCAGCATCGCCACCTCGTTGTAGCTGAGGCTGCCCAGCGCCAGAAGGTTGTGCAGAGACTCCTGCAGCATTGTGCCGAGGGAGGACGGGTCGACGCTCCGCACGTAGCTGCCGCCACCGGCCCCGGGGACCTTGTCGATGAGGTTCTGCGTCGCGAGGGAACGCAGCGCCTCGCGTACGGTCGTCCGGCTCACGTCGAACTGGCGGGCCAGCTCGGCCTCCGGCGGCAACCGCTCACCGCTCTTCAGCTCACCGGACAGGATCAGGGATTTGATCTTTTCCTCGACCTGCTGACGAGGTCGCAGGACCCGCGTTCCGATGCGCTTGGGCGCCGTGCCCGAAGATCTCTGAGACAAGGCGGTGACAGGTTCCACAGTGTTCCGACCTCTCGTCGATCACAACCCGTCCACCAAGCGGTCCATAACGCCTGACCGCTGCGTCCACTCGGGCGGACAAGGACAGTGAAGCTACTGCCCAATGTTAGCCACTCTGCTGCCGCGACCGACGGCGATGCACAGGGCATCTCTGCATCCGTAGGCTATTACCTTCCCCTCCGTACGTCGTTGACGGCTTAGCAAATGTCCACTATTTTCCATAGAGTTCAGCTCGGACCGTCGAAGGGGAGGTCGGCTTGCCGCAGGGAAGCCATGCGTCCAGCGCCACCACATCCGGACGGGACGGCCACGGCCCGCTGGCCGGGCTGAAGGTCATCGATGTGTCGACCTCCTACGCCGGACCTACCGCGTCGATGTACCTGGCCGATCTCGGCGCCACGGTCGTGAAGGTCGAGCGCCCCGATCGAGGGGACGACGCCCGCGCCTGGGGTCCCCCGTTCGTAGGGGGTGTTTCGGCCTGGTTCGCCTCGGCCAATCGCAACAAGCGGAGTGTGGTGATCAATCTTCGATCGGCAGCCGGCAGCGCGGTGCTGCACCGGCTGCTGAGCGATGCCGACGTGTTCGTGGAGAACCTGAACCCGTCGAAACTCGCGTCGCTAGGCCTGGACCCGCAGAGCCTGCGAGCACGCGATCCGCACTTGATCTACTGCGCGATGTCCGGGTTCGGGCTCACCGGGCCGAGTGCCGCGCTGCCTGGGTACGACCTGGTGGCGCAGGCACGCTCGGGGCTGATGAGCGTGACCGGTGCCCGCGGCGGCACCCCGCAGCGAGTGTCGACCGCGCTCTCTGACATCGTGACCGGGATGAGTGCCGCGCTGGCGATATCGGCGGCCGCGGTGCGACAACGCCGCACCGGTGAGGGAGACCTGATCGACGTGTCCCTGCTGGACTCCGATCTCGCGCTGCTGGCGCCGCGCATCGCGGCCTACGTGGCCGGAGAGCCAGAGCCCGCGCCCAGTGGCGGCACTGATTCCGTGCTGGCGGTATATCAGTCCTTCGAGACCGCGGACCGCCCCATCGTGATCGCCATCGGCAACGACATGATCTGGCAACGGTTCTGCGCCGCGCTGAAACTGGCCGAGCTGGCCGGCGACGAGCGCCTGGCCGACAACGCCGGCCGCCGCGCGCATCGGGATCTGATCGTGCAGGAGGTCAAGGAGCACCTGGCCGAACGGACGGCGGCGCATTGGCTCAAGACTCTCGCGGATGCCGGAGTGCCGGCCTCCTTGGTGCAGTCGCTGTCGGAGGTCACGACGGACGCGCAGGTTCTGGACCGCGGATCACTGCTGCCGGTAGCCGGCTCGGACAGCGGTCTGTTCGGTGTCCGCAGTCCTTTCCGCTTCGCCTCGCTCCCCGAGCCGCGAAACGAGCCGGTGCCGGAGCTGGGCGCCGACACGGTGGCGGTGCTGAGTGAGGCCGGGCTGTCCGAGGACGAGATCGGCGCCCTGCTCGCCGAGGGCTCCGTCCAGGCCGCTGAGCGGCCAACGACGGAGAGAAGGGGACGATGACCGTGGAATCAGTGGTGGTGGTGGACGAAACCGGGCCAGTGTCGGTCGTCCGGTTGAATCGGCCGAGGGCCCATAACGCGCTCAGTTCCAGGGTGCTCGCAGAGCTGGACACCACGATCTCCGACCTGGCCGCACGTCCGGCGACCCGCGTCATCGTGGTCACCGGCACCGGTCAGAAGGCGTTCAGCGCGGGAGCCGACCTCGACGAGCTGGCGGGCCTGCGCACCGAGTCGGCGCACGACCTCCTATCGGCCGGGCAACGCGTCATGCGCCGGATCGAGGAATGCCCTGTGCCGATCATCGCCGCGGTCAACGGCCTGGCACTGGGCGGAGGTTTCGAGCTGATCCTGGCCGCGACGTTCCCGGTGCTGGCGCGGAACGCGACACTCGGACTGCCCGAAGCGGGGCTCGGGTTGATACCCGGCTACGGCGGCACGCAGCGGCTGGCCCGCCGCGTCGGTGCGACCGTGGCGACCCATCTCATGCTCACCGGCAGCCGCTTGACCGCGGACCGGGCCTACCACCTCGGCCTGACCCCGGTCGAGCCGGTCGAGCCGGATGCGTTGCTGTCGGCCACGCGGGTCATCGCCGAGCAGATCGCCACGCGCGGCCCGAGGGCCGTACGCGCGATCCTTGCTGCCTGCCGGCTCGGTGCGGACGCGCCACTGCCGGTAGCCCTGGCACTGGAGTCGGCGCTGGCCGGCATCGCGACCGCGGGCCACGAGGGCGGCGAGGGCGTGGCCGCGTTCCGCGAGAAGCGCCCGGCGCAGTTCGCCGACATCGAACGGGAGCACGGCCGATGACCAGGATGAACAGCCACCCGGCCTCGCCTCCGGAGCCCTCGGTCCGACCACCGGCACCAGAGCCACTGGCCATCGAGACCGACCCGGACGCTTACCTGGCGCTGCACTCGACGCTGGACGAGTCGGTGGCCGACGCGCTGCTCGACGAGCGGGAACGGCAGGTGCGTGATGAAGTGCGGCGGGTCGTCGCCCACGAGATCGCGCCGCATGCGGCCGAGCTGGACCGCACGAAAACGTTCGCGCACAACGGCTACCAGGCGCTGGCACGGGCCGGCCTGGCAGGCCTGTTGTTCCCCGCCCACCTCGGAGGCACGGGCGACAGCACCGTCGCCTACGCCGCCGCGATGGAGGAGATCACAGCCGGCTGCCCGGCCACCAGCCTGGTCTACATGACCCAGACCCACGCCGCGTACCCGATCCTGCTCGCCGGCTCGGGCGAGCTGGCCGCGCATTACATCCCGAGCCTGCTCGACGGCGGCACGTACGGGTCGCTGGCGATCACCGAACCCAACGCCGGAAGCGACGTCTCGAGCTTGCGCACCACCGCGGCCTGGGACCCCGGCACGGGCGGGTACCGGATCGACGGGTCCAAGACCTTCATCACCACCGGCGACAGGGCCGACGTCATCATCTGCTTCGCGACCACCGACCGCGATGCCGGCCGTGCCGGAGTCACCGCGTTCGTCGTGGACGGCGATGCCGACGGGGTGACCCGCGGTAAGCCCTTTTCCAAGATGGGCATGCACGGCTCCACCACGGCCGAGGTGTTCTTCGACGGCGCGGCCGTCCCCCAGGCCAACCGGCTGGGCGAGGAGGGCAGTGGCTGGCGCATCGTGATGCGGTCGGTCATCAAGTCCCGGATCAGCGCCGCCGCTCAGGGCGTAGGTCTCGCACGCGGGGCGTACGCGCATGCGCTCGCCGTACTGACCCGCCGGTACGGCGGCAAGTTCCCAGCAGAGGTCGGCTTCGCGCTCGCAGACCTGCGAGGCCGCATCCTGCAGGGCCGGCTGTTGCTGCTGTCCACCGCACGTGCGGTGGACAGCGCCGAAGAACCACCGACAGGACATATCGCGATCATGAAGCAATCCTGCACTGACCTGGGCTTTCGGGCCGCGGTGGACGTGGTCCGCCTGCTCGGCTGCGTCGGGGATCTGCGCGCACTCGGCGCCGAACGCTACCTGCGCGACGCGAAGGTCACCCAGATCTATGACGGCACGAACGAGGTCCAGCGGCTGCTCATCGCCAGGGACACCGCGCGTCGCCTGAAGAGTGTGACGGCATGAGCGCGGACCGTCCGCTGACCGGCAAGGTCGCGGTGGTCACCGG
>JAOPYH010000463.1 GCA_025964715.1 Streptosporangiaceae bacterium
ACCCGGGATGCTCATCAGGCGGGGCCGGATCTGCCAGCGTGCCAGCACGGACATCTCGATCATCGAGACGCTCGACGACTGCATCGCGACCATCGCGACGCGGCTGGTGGAGGCCTTCGGCGCGATCACGGCGGGAGGGGTCCCCACGTTCGGGAGGGCCTTCGCCTGGGACATCCGCTCCTGGACCATCTGCCGGGCCCGGTACAGGTCGGTGCCGGGCTGGAAGGCGAGGTCGATGGTGGAGAGCCCAGGCATCGACCGAGAGGTGATCGACGTCATCCACGGCACGCCGTTGAGCAGGTCCTGTTCGATCGGCACAGTGATGAGCTGTTCCACCTCCTGCGCGGAGAGCCCGAGCGCCTCCGCCTGGACCTCCACCTGGGTGCCCGCGAACTCGGGATAGACGTCGATCGGGGCGCTACCCAGCTGAAGGATGCCGATCCCCAGGACCGCGATGACCGCGGCGACGACGAGCCGTCGCAAGCGAGCCGCCGAGCCGATCAACCAACCCACCATCGGACGACCTCCCGGGTTCGACCACCGAGACAGGCGTGCCGGCCCGTTTCGAGACGGTGCCGACTGCCAGCCCGTGAAGGACCGTATTGACCGGCCTCGGCCACCGCGTCACCCTTCGAGGCGGCGCCATCGCCCCGGGGCGACCGGTCAGGTGCTACCACGGGGGGATGGGACCTTCCGCCCACGGGGGGAGGTGTACGGGCCATGTGGTTACGGGGACGATCTGTCCTTCCTGGACGCTGGCGCGACCTCTGTCAGGACCTGACCGTGGGCCTGTCGGTGTCCCTCCTGCTGGTGATCGGCTCGGCGATCGCCGTCCCGGACGAACTGTGGTTGGCCGTCCCGTCGACGGTCGGTCCCCTGTTCCCGACGCCGGGCGTGCTGGTCCTGCTTCTGGTGGAAGGCCTCTCCCTGACCTTCCGCCGGGTGGCGCCGCTGACCGTGCTGCTCTGCACTGCGGCGGCGTCGCTGGCCGTAGATGCGCTGGACAGACCGCCACCGCTGCCGCTCGGCGTCCTCGTCGCGGTCTACACGGTCGCGGTGCGGCGCCAGGCACTGGTGAGCATCGGATCGGCGGCCGGCTATCTGGCGGCGATCATCGCCGGTATCGCGACCGGATGGGCGCCGGTCAACGACGACCACTTCTTCACGGATCTGATGGCCCTGACCGCCACGGTGACCCTGGGCTACGGCGTGGCCCTGAGCCGGACCCGTGCCAGGCTGGCCGAGCGGATTGCCGCCGAACTGGCACACCGGCAGGAGGCCCGTACCCGTGCCGCGGTCGAGCAGGAGCAGGCCCGCTTCGCCCGTGAGGTGCACGACATGGTCGCGCACGACGTCAGCGTGATCGTCGCACAGGCGTCTGCGGCCCGGCGCGGCTTTGCTGACGAGACCACCGGGACCGCCCGGACCCTCTCGTCCATCGAGGCGGCGGGCCGCGACGCGCTGGACGGGCTGCGCCGGCTCATCCATCTGCTCCGCACGGAGTTCCGAGCCACCGACGGGTCATCGCAGCCGGCGCTCGACGACCTGCCCGTGTTGCTCGCCCGCGTCCGCCGGGCCGGGCTCCCGGTCGAGCTGCTCGTTCGTGGCGCCGCACGGCGGCTCCCTGAGGCGCTGGAGCTCAACGCGTACCGGATCATCCAGGAATCGCTGACGAACACCCTCAAGCACGCGGGCCCAAGCCGCGCGACGGTGTTGCTCCACTACGAGGACGACATGCTGGACGTGGAGATCCGCGACGACGGCGCCGACATGACGTCCCGGCCGGTCCGACCGCGGCACGCCGACCCGGGCGAGCCGGAGCCGGAGAGCCGCTCTGCTCTCGGGGTCCCCGGCTCCGGCTACGGGCTGACGAGCATGCGTGAACGCGCCGCCCTGCTGGGCGGCGAGCTGGTCACCGGCGACGTGGACGGACGGGGCTTCCGGGTCGCGGCCCGGTTTCCCGTCGGCGTCGCCCGGTCGTGAGCGTCCGCGTGCTGGTCGCCGACGACCAGCCCCTCATGCGCGCCGCCTTGCGCACACATCTGCAGATGGAGCCGGACATCGCCGTCGTCGGCGAGGCGGCAGACGGGGCCGAGGCCGCGCGGCTGGCCCGGCTGTTGAGCCCGGACGTCGTCGTCATGGACGTTCGGATGCCGATCCTGGACGGGATCGAGGCCACCCGGCGGATCACTGCCGCGCAGAACGGGATGGGGGTCCGGGTGCTCGTCATGACGACGTTCGACCTGGACGAGTACATCATCGAGGCCCTGCGCGCCGGGGCGAGTGGCTTCCTCGTGAAGGACGCCACGGGCGAGGAACTGGTGCGGGCGGTCCGCCAGATTGCGGCCGGGCAGGCTGTGCTGTCCCCATCGGTCACACGACGGCTGCTGGACCTGCGGGGACGCACCTTGCCGCCGATCAGCTCGTCGGCGACGGAACGGGCGCTGGGCGGCATCACCCCCCGGGAGCGCATGGTGCTCAAGCTCGTCGCCCAAGGCCTGTCGAACGAGAGGATCGCCCTGGCGATGGGCCTGGCGCCGAGCAGCGTGAAGACCCACGTCGGCCACCTGCTGGCGAAGCTGGAATGTACCGACCGCGTCCAGCTCGCCGTCTTCGCCTACGAGCACGAGCTCATCAGGCCCGGCTGGCGAAACCAGCCCGACGAGCCCTGAGGCGCCCTCCCGCGCCCGGGCCGCTCAGTCCCGGCGCACGGGCGGCGTGTTCTTGTAGACCTGGCTGACCTGGTGACCGTGCCGGTCGAGCGTCACGACCTGGGCGTCGACCCTGTCCAGCTCGGACGGGCCGAGGTGCGTCAGGCTGCTCAGTGTCAGCTGCTCGCCCGAGGCCGGGATGGCGCCGATGCGGACGATGCCCACCCCGGGCGCGTACTCCTTGGCCTGGATGTCCGTCAGGGAGGCCAACGGGCTGCGCTCGTACGTGAGGACGGTGTCGGTGAACCGGCCGGCGGGCACGGTGACGCTCCCCCCGGCGCGCTCGATCTCGGCGCAGTCGAGGAAGTCGATCTTCGGAGCCACTCCCTGGCTGTACTCCTTCTCCCACTGGGAGCGGTCGGTCGGATCGGGGAGCATGTGGATCCCCGGCATCGCGCCGGCGAGGCCGCCGATCCACACGCTCGGTGCGCCGGTGAACGCGCCCTTGTCGTACTCCTCGGGGTACTCCCCCGTGTTCCAGACGGTGCCCCGGTCGTCCTGCGCCCAGAAGGACAGCTCGGCCTCCGTGACCTGTCCCCGGGAGCTGTCGACGTCGTGGACCACCCGGCTCGGGACGCCGTCCACCACCTTGAGCATGTCGGTGATGGTGAAGACGACCGTGTGCGGCACGGTGCGGCCCTTGTCGTCCACGGTCGT
>JAOPYH010000468.1 GCA_025964715.1 Streptosporangiaceae bacterium
CTACGACCCCGCTCTGGTCACCCGGTACTGGCAGGTTCTCAGCCAGGTGAACCTGGTCCTGGAGGAATTCGCCGCCGGCTATTCGGGCAAGGTCAGCCCAGTGCACCACTTCTGGCACACCTTCGACATCGCCTGCACGCGGTTCTCCGACCGGGTCGTCGACCAGCCCGCGGACAGCGACCCGGTGACGCGGGAGGCGTATTCCCGCGAGGTGATCAGCTCCGGCTTCTGGTTCGGCGACGACGCCTTTCCCGAGCCGGCCTTCTACTCCTACACCGCGCCCGAGCCCGAGGGGCTCGATGATGAGCCGCTGCTGCCCGGGGCAGCGCAATGGATCGAACAACGAGGGGGACACCTGGCCGTCCTGCGCTACGACGACGCGCGAGCCGCCGCTGACCCCCGTGGCACCGTGCTTTCCTTCTATGAGAGCGCCTACCAGGCGGGGGCCCGGCGGGCCGAATGGGACATCGCCCGGCTCGCCTCCCCCGGCGGGATCACCGACCCGCAGCTCACCGCTTGACCGGATGCGCCGAGGGCGTCTGAGGACGTCGAGGAGACCTCCGGCTCAAGGGTCGATGTGGGCGGCGGGCCTTGTCTCGCTCAGGTATGCACGCTGCACATGTCGGTGTCCCCCGAGACGGCATCGGCGTGCAGGCCCGCCTGTACCGGTGTCGGGGAAGGAGCGGCCGAGGTCTCCGGAGCCGTCGCCGGGAGTGCCGTACCCGCGGCGGGCCCGTCCGGTTCGATGTTGGGCAACGCGCTGCCGGCGTCGGTGTGGGCGGGCTTGGAGGGCTGCGTCGCGATGTCGCTCTTCACCCTGTCGAACAGCTGCTGAGCATCCGGCTGTGTCCACACGACCCGGTTGCGGTCCACCTCCCAGTAGTGGTTGGGGACGGTGACGAAGCGGACCTTGCCGGAGCTGATGCCCCGTACGCTGTCGGCGATCTTGCGGAGGGTTCCGATGCTCAGGCCGTTGTCGGTCGTGATCGAGTGGGTCGCGGCGTCCAGGAACCCGTACAGCCGCGCGGGGCTGGCGACCAGGTCACTCCTGGTGGCCTTGTGCACCACGGAGGCCATGAAGAGCTGCTGGCGCTTGATCCGGCCCAGATCGGAGCCGTCACCGATGCTGTAGCGGGTACGTACGTAGGCCAGCGCTTTATCGCCTTTGACCTCGTGGCGGCCTGCGGCCAGTTTCAGGTGCGACTTGGGGTCGTCGATGGCCTTCGGGAGGCAGAGCTCGACGCCGCCGAGGGCGTCGACCATCCGTTTGAAGCCGGAGAAGTCGACCTGGATGAAGTGGTCGATATGGATCCCGGTGGTGGCCTCCAGCGTCTTCCATGTGCAGGCCGGGCCACCGGCCGTGAAGGTCGCATTGATCATCTCCTGGGCCGCGGAGACCTTGGACCCGTCGGGTGCCGTGCATTCGGGCGCTTGAACCACAGAGTCGCGGGGGAAGCTGATGGCCGTCGCGCCGTCCCGGTGCGGAGAGATGTGCAGGAGGATGAGCGTGTCGGAGCGGGCACCGACGATGCCGTGCCCGAATGAGGCGTTGTCGCCAGCCCGCGTGTCCGACCCGATCAGCAGGATGTTGAGCGCCGTGTTGTACTTCGGCGGCCGGACCCCGAGGCGGCTGGCTACATCCTGGTGGGAGATATTGCCCGACAGCCGCGCATAGCCGACGTACCCGGCGACGGCACCGCCGCCGAGCAGTACCACGGCGGCAACCGCCGACCACCGAAAGACCCTCCGGCGCCGCCGGCCCGTTTTCCGCGCCGGTGCGCTTCCCGGCCGCGTCCTCGCGGATTTCGTCCTGCGTGCGGATTTTCGCCGCGGCGTCTCGCCAGGGTGGTCCATGCGTCCTCTCCAAGCTCGAGCTCGCCGCATCCGGGGAGCGACGTCAGTTCCGGTCCGACATCCGCGCGGCGAGCCGAACCGGCGATCGACGACCGGGGATGCGGCATGCCTTCGCCCCGCGCCGCATCAGCTCAGGATCGGCACCAGGCCGATCGCGAAGAGCAGGTAGAGAGCGCCAGACCAGGCCAGGCGAGCGGGCGTGAGCCGGTGAGAGCGCAGCGTCGCGAGGAGGTAGACGATCGCCACCATGGTCATCGCACCGGCCCAGATGAGTGCGGTGTCGAACTTCCACGGCGTGAACAGCAGCCCCAGGCCGCTGGGCACAGTGGCTTGGATCATCATGGCACCGGAAATGTTCGCGAGCGCGAGCTTTGTCTTCCCCTGCCGCACCCAAATGATCGCGTTCATGATCTCGGGCAGTTCGGTGGCGATCGGTGACAGCAGCAGGGCCGTCACGGCGGCGGGCAGGCCGATCATCGGGCCTACGGCGTCGAGCTGACGCACGAAGAGCTGTGAGGCGAAGAAGATGACCACCAGGGTGGCGAGCGTCTGGACCACCACCGCCCACGTCGCCGGGGTGGCGGCCTTGGGCTGCAGTTTCAGCGGTTCAAGCTCCTCATCGACACCGTCGGCGCCGGCTTCGGCCTCGTTGCCGCCCCGCATCTCGCGCCAGAAGTAGACCGCATAGGTAGCGAAGAAGACCAGCCCCAGCCAGGGCTTGAACGCGAAGGCCACGAGACCCAGCCCGACCTTGAAGACGAACACCGCGAGGAACCATCGCTGGTCCTTGGCGAGCTTGGCGGCCTCGGCCGGGTCCGCGAGCACCTCGCCCGCACCGGTGTCCCGGATGGCCGTGGGGTCCGCGCCGGCCGAAGCCGTCATGGCCGGGGCCGGTTCGCGGTCGCGGGAACGGCGCTTGAGGAGCAGGGCCACACCCGTCACGGCATAGGCCACAGTGGCGAGTACCAGGGGCCCGCCCATGGCGGCGCCGACGCCGATGTCCTTGGCCTGCGGCGTGGAGCCCGTGGTCACGGCGATGAGCGTGACGACAGACTCCGGCAAGGCGGTGCCGAACGCGGCCAGGATGGTGCCGACCGCCATCTTGCCGACGTTGAGCCGCTGTCCCAGCCATTCGACAGCGTTCACGAACCATTCACACGACAGATAGATCGCGATCGCACACGCGATCAACAGAACGAAATGCAACACGCCCGCAGTCCTCGAACCTTCCCGCGTACCCGCGGGGGGCGAGGAAGTGGGGCGGAAGAGGGGCCCGGGCGACCTCGACCCCCGCCGTACGCGTATGCGTCAACGGCAAGGGATCGAAGGTCTCGCCCGCCCGCCTCAGCGGGCCCGGCCACCGGGAGCAAAAACGGCTCCAGTATGTCGACGACCGGTTCTCAGGACTACTCCCCTTCGCAGTCACCCAGCGTACCCCATGGACTGCTCAGGGGGTCGTATGCGTTGGCCGGCGAGCAGGCGGCCGGGTCAGCTCGGGGTGAAGGTGACGGGCAGGTGCTTGAGGCCGCGCAGGCCGACGAGATGCCACTCGAGTTCACCGGGGGGCACGGCCAGGGCGATGTCCGGAAGCCGTTGGAGCAGAGCCCGCACGGCGATCTGCCCTTCGAGCCGGGCCAGGGGCGCGCCGAGGCAGTAGTGCAGGCCGTGCCCGAACGCCAGGTGCGGGTTGTCGGTGCGCGTGACGTCGAACCGGTCGGGTTCGCGGAACCGCGTGGGGTCGCGGTCGGCGACCGCCAAGCCGAGCAGGACGGTGGCGCCACGCGGGATCCGCACTCCGGCGATCTCGATGTCCTCTGTCGGGAACCGCGTCATCCCCGGGTTGACCGGCCCCTCATAGCGCAGGAACTCCTCGATTGCGCCGGGCATGAGCTGCGGGTCTTCGCGCAGTAGGCGGAGCTGCTCTGGGTGGGTCAGCAGCAAGACCATGCCGTTGCCGATCAGGTTGACCGTGGTGATGTAGCCGGCGATCAGCAACAGGAAGGCCATGGCGACCAGTTCCTCCTCGTCGAGGCGCTGGTCGTCGTCGCGCGCCGCGATGAGGGCGCTGAGGAGGTCGTCGTCGGGGTGGATCCGCTTGTCGGCGAGCAGCCGTTCCAGATAGGTCCGCATGTCCCGCCATGCCGCGGCCAGCCTTTCCCGGTCCGGCCGGTCGAAGCGGCGGGTCAGCATCACATCGGTCCACTCCAGGAACCCGTCGCGATCGTCGGCGGGCACGCCGAGCAGTTCGCTGATCACGGTCACCGGCAGCGGCAGCGCGAAATCGTTGATCAGGTCCGCCCGTCCCGTGGGTGTGACCGCGTCCAGCAGCTGGTCGGTGATCTTCTGGATGCGCGGGCGGAGCTCGGCGACCCGGCGGGCGGTGAAGGCCTTGGAGACCAGACGGCGCAGTCTCGTGTGGTCGGGCGGGTTCAGCATGAGCATGCTCCGCGGGAACGGCTCCGCCGCGGGCGGCTCCTCGAGGATCCGCTGGTCGGCGGCGTCGTGGACGTCGCTGCTCAGCCGCGGGTCTGTAATGGCCGCCAGCGCGTCGTCGTAGCGGGTCACCAGCCACGCGTCCAGGCCGTTGACTAAGACGACCCGTACGACCGGTCCCTGTTCCCGCAGCGCATTGAGGAATGGGAACGGATTCGTGGCGAAGGCCGGGTCGTCGTACGGAAGAACGGTCGGCTGCTGGCTCATCGACATCTCACACTCCTGGAAGATGAATATGCGCGCGTTCCTGCATCGCTGGGTGCCTCGTTCGGCGCACCCGGGCCGGCGCGAGACCACGGCGGCACGGCCCAGGCTCGGGCACAGATGGCGTCCTGTGCCCGGCAGGGTGTCGTGGCCGTCCCTCTGACCCTCGACACCGTACGGATATTTTTGGATATGCCCGACATCAGCCGATTTCAAGCCCAGCCTCAATGGCCTGGCTGACGTCGCCTGATGCACGGCCGGGGGAGCGGGCAGGATAGGACCCATGCTGCTGACCCCCCGAGACGGCGCCGCCGCGCCTGCGACGCACGACTCCCAGTGGAGCCAGACGCTTCCGCACGGGTACGACCCCGCCCGCGATCCCTATCGGGTCTATCTCGACTCCCTGGACAGCGTGGAGTCCCGCCGGACCATGCTGGGCTGCCTGGACCGCATCGCCCGGCTCATCGTGGGGGACTCCGCCGCCACCGGCGCCGGGCAGCCATGGTGGCTGCTGCGCTACGAGCACACGGTGCGCATCCGCACGCTGCTTCGCGAACAGGGCGGCGACACCGGCCCGGCCTATTCACCCGCGTCCGTCAACAAGCACCTGGTCGCACTGCGCCGGGTGCTGCGGGAGTGCTGGCGGCTCGGCCTGATGACCGCCGAGGACTACCAGCGCGCGGCCGACCTGCCATCGGTGGAGCACACCCGGCTCCCACGCGGACATCACGTGCCGGACCGGGCACTCGCCGCGGCGCTGTCGGTGTGCGAGGACGACCCGTCCACGGCTGGGCGCAGGGACTGTGCGCTCCTCGCGGTGCTCTACACCACCGGAGCCCGGCGCGCCGAGATCGCGGGCCTGGGCATGGAGGACTACGACGCCGGGGAACGTTCGCTTCGGATACTGGGCAAGCGGGACAAGGAACGGCTGGTCTACGTCACCGTCGAGGCGGCGACCCTGCTGGACCGCTGGATCTCGGTCCGCGGCCGTACACCGGGAGCGCTGTTCCCGCCGGTCAGCAAGGCGGGCCGGTGCAGACAGCGGATGGTCGACGGCCGCCCCCAGCTGGCGCACCCGACCGGACAGGCCATCGCGGGGATCGTCGCCCGCCGGCTGGCCGCCGCGGGAGCTCCGCCGCACACCCCGCACGACTTCAGGCGTACGTTCATCGGCGAACTCCTCGACGCGGGCGTGGACCTGGCCACCGCGCAGCGGCTCGTCGGTCACTCCTCGCCGGCCACCACGGCCCGCTACGACCGACGGCCGGAACGGCGACGCCGCGAGGCCGTCGACAGGCTCCGCCTCCCCCAGCCCGGCGGTTCACCGTCTCAGCCGTCACCCGCCGAGCGATCCCGCTGACCGCGGTGTCGGCCCGCGGCCTGGCAACGACACAATAGAGTCATGGGAGAACGTAAACCGATCGACTGCTGTCTGTCCGACATGGACGGGGTCCTGGTGCACGAGGGCCGTCCGATTCCAGGAGCCGACGAATTCATCCGCCGTCTCGTCGAGACGCGCAAGCGGTTCCTCGTCCTCACCAACAACTCGATCTACACGCCCCGGGACCTGGCCGCGCGCCTGCGGTCGGCCGGGCTGGCTGTTCCGGTCGAGGCCATCTGGACCTCGGCACTGGCGACCGCGAAGTTCCTCAACGACCAACGCCCCGATGGCTCGGCCTATGTCATCGGCGAGTCCGGGCTGACGACCGCGCTGCACGAGATCGGCTATGTGCTGACCGACCTGGACCCCGAGTACGTGGTGCTCGGGGAGACCCGCACCTACAGCTTCTCGGCCATCACCAAGGCCATCCGGCTGATCGAGGGCGGCGCGCGCTTCATAGCCACCAACCCGGACGCGGTCGGTCCCTCGGCCGAGGGGAACCTGCCGGCATGCGGAGCCGTGGCCGCGATGATCACGAAGGCGACCGGCGTGGAGCCGTATTTCGTGGGCAAGCCCAACCCGCTGATGATGCGCAGCGGCCTGAATGCCGTGAACGGACACAGCGAGACCACCGCGATGGTGGGCGACCGGATGGACACCGACATCGTCGCCGGCATGGAGGCCGGGCTCCACACGATCCTGGTGCTCACCGGAGTGACCCGCAAGGAGGACATCGAGCGGTTCTCCTACCGCCCGAAGCAGGTCGTGAACTCCATCGCCGATGTCATCGAGCTCGTCGAGCCCTGACGCCGGCGCCGTAAAAATCAGTCAGGGCTTGCGCGCGACGCCCCCGTACCAGCTCACCTCGGCGGCGGTCGGACGGCTCGCGGTGTGGTCCGGCCGCCACTCCGACACCAGCCGCACACCCGGGTCCACGAGCTCGAGACCGTCGAAGGCCAGCTCGGCGAAGTCCTCGGCGGTGCGGGCCTGCGCCGGCACGCCGCCCGCGCGGTAGGAGTCCTCCAGCCCGCGCACTCCGTCGGGATCGTGCTCGGGCGTGACATGCGAGGCGACGAGATGGCTGCCGGAGGGCAACGCGTCGATCAGCGTGCGCACGAGGGCGCGCGGATCGTCGCCGTCGGGCAGGAAGTGCAGGATGGCCACGAGCATGAGCGCGATCGGCTGGTCGAAGTCGAGCAGCCTCCGGGCGCTCGGGTTGGTGAGGATCTTCTCGGGTTCGCGCAGGTCCGCGTGGATGTAGGCGGTGCGCCCCTCGGGCGTGCTGGTGAGCAGCGCCTGGGCGTGGGCGAGGACGATCGGGTCGTTGTCGGCGTAGACCACGCGGGACTCCGGCGCCACCCCCTGTGCCACGTCGTGGACGTTGTTGGCGCTGGGGAGCCCCGTCCCGATGTCGAGGAACTGACGGATCCCCACCTCGTCGGCCAGGTAGCGGACTGCGCGGCCGAGGAAGGACCTGTTCTCGCGGACTGCGGTGCGGACCGAGGTCCAGCTCGTCATCGCCTTTTCGGCGGTCTCCCGGTCGGCCGCGAAATGGTCCTTGCCGCCCAGGTAATAGTCGTACATCCGAGCCGAGTGCGCCCGGCTGACGTCGATTTTGCGTGCGGGGAGGTCGGAAGGGCTCGGTGGCCGCGAATCCATGATCGTCACGTTACCCTACGGGTCCCGCCGGAAACCTGGCCGGATCATCGCGGGCGGCCGGCCGGTCCGCGGCTCAGCCGCCGCACGGGCCGGACCCGCCGAGGGCGAGCATGGCCCGCTGGACCTCGTCGGGCTGCAGCGGCGGCTCCGAAAGCGGCGTCGCCCGGTCGGCACGGAAGGCGTCGAGCATCAGGGCCAGATGCCGGCGCCAGGCCCGCGGCGCGATGGACTTGGTGGCCTCGGTCACGGCGGAGTGCGCCCAGATCAGCAAGGCGAGGTCTTCGGGGGTGACGTCGGGACGCAGGCTGCCCTGCCGGTGCGCGCGTTCGACGATCTGGCAGCTCAGCTCGTAGGTGCGGCCCTGGACGCGCTGCATGCACGCCGAGCCGGGCAGGCGGATGGAGGACAGGTCGTTGAACCCGCGGTCATGAGCCTGCAGCTCGCACACCCGCTCGAGGTAGAAGGTCAACGCCTCCCAGGGGTCCTCCATGGCCAGAGCCCGCTCGCCGGCCTCGATCCATGTCTGGACCTTGGCCGCGAAGATCGCCTCGACCAGGTCCAGGCGGCTCGGGAAGTGCCGGTAGAGGGTGCCGATCGCGAGCCCGGCACGGCGTGCTATCCGCTCCAGCGGCGCCTCCAGCCCCTCTTCGGCGAAGGCCTCCCGCGCGGCGGCCAGGAGAGTGTCGCGGTTGCGCTGCGCGTCACGGCGCAACGGGCGCGCGGGCGGCGCAGGGGACTGCCGGTCGGTGGGCATGTCGCCAGTGTACTAAGTCGAGGGTAGCCTCATATTAGTGCTACAGTCGGAGCCCCTTATCGCTGATCGGAGTCATCATGCGCGTCGACATCTGGTCCGACATCGTGTGCCCCTGGTGCTACATCGGAAAGCGGCGCTTCGAGGCCGCCCTCGAGGCGTTCGCCCACCGCGGCCAGGTCGAGGTCGTCTACCACTCCTTCGAGCTGGACCCGGACTATCCGCGGGGCGAGACCATGCCGGCGCTGGACATGCTGACCGGGAAGCACGGCCTCTCGCGCGCCGACGCCGAGGCGATCGAGGCCCGGGTCGCCGAGACGGCGGCCGCCGAGGGGCTGCCCTTCTCGACCGGCCGCCTGCACGGCAGCACCTTCGACGCCCACCGGCTACTGCATCTCGCCAGGGACCGCGGCCTTCAGCACGAGGCGCTCGCGGAGTTGTACCGGGCCCTGTGGGCCGAAGAGCGTTCGGTCTTCGACGCGGAGTCCCTGGTCTCCCCGGCCACCGCGGCGGGCCTGGACGCCGATGAGGTGCGGCGGATGCTCGCCGGCGCCGACTATGCCGAGGCCGTACGGGCCGACGAAGAGCAGGCCCGCTCCCTCGGCGTCACCGGGGTGCCGTTCTATGTCCTGGACGGCCGGTACGGCATCTCGGGAGCTCAGCCCGCGGAGGTGTTCGGCCAGGCCCTGGAGCAGGCGTGGGCCGAGACCGAACCGGCGCCGGCGCCGAGCTGACGGATCTCCACCAGAAGATCGTGAAATCGGTCACATCGATGCTATGGTGAGCGAACCTGAGGCAGGCCTCGACTTCAATGTGATCTCCCACCCCCGAAACGAGACACGATGAACGTTTTCCTGTGGATCCTGCAGGTTGTGCTGGCCGTAGCCTTCGGCATGGCCGGCCTGATGAAGCTCACCCGGCCCAAGGAGAAGCTGGCCGAGAAGATGGCCTGGGTCGAGGATTTCTCACCTGGCGTGATCAAGTTCATCGCGGGGGCCGAGGTGCTCGGCGCCCTGGGCCTGATCCTGCCGGCGGCCACCGGGGTCGCGCCGATCCTCACTCCGATCGCCGCCGCCGGCCTGGCCGTCACGATGGCCGGCGCCATCATCGCCCACCTGCGTCGCAAAGAGATCTCGCTCGTGGGCGTCCCCGCGGTCCTGCTGATCATCGCGGTCGTCATCGCATGGGGCCGTTTCGGCCCGTACTCCTTCTGAACCACCCCTGGCAGGCCCGCGGCGGCGTCAGAGGGCGTCCGGCGGCAGGATCGCTATGTCACACCAGACGATCTTGCCGTCGGGTCCGCGCCGGATCCCCCAGCGCTGCGCCAGGGATTTGATGAGCTGCAGCCCCCGGCCCGTCTCGGCGAGCGAGTCGGGGGTGCGCAGCAGCGGCGGCGCCAGTGAAGAGTCGCCCACCTCGATGATGAAGGTGGTGCTCCTCAGCAGCCGCACCTCGACCGGCCCTCGTCCGTGCTGGACCGCGTTGGTGACCAGTTCGCTGACCAGTAGCTCGGCCGTGTCGAGGATGCCCGAGAGTCCCCAGCCCGACAGTGTCGCGCGGACGAGGGCCCGGGCCCGGTGTACCGACGACGGGGACGTCGGCAGGGTCGTGGTGGCGATCTGGTCCGGGGTGAGCGTGTGCACGCGGGCCATGAGGAGCGCGATGTCATCGCGGTCGTGGTTGGGACGCAGCGCCTCGATCGTGGTGTCGCACATCTGCTCGAGCCCCGAGTCGGCGCCTTTGAGGGTCTCACAGAGTGCGGCCATGCCTTCGTCGATGTCGCGCTCCCGGCTCTCCACGAGCCCATCGGTGCACAGGACCAGTGTGGCCCCGGCGGGCAGCCGCAGCTCCCGCGTCTCGAAGTGCCCGTCACCGATGCCGAGCGGCAGCCCGGGCGGCAGCTCCAGCACGGCGGTCGACCCGTCCGGCCACAGAATGATCGGCGGGACATGTCCGGCCCGGGCGAAGGCCCATCCGCGGCCGACCGGATCGTAGGTGGCGTACATGCACGTGGCGATCTGCGTGGCGTCCAGATCCTGGGTCATCTGGTCGAGCCGGTGGAGCACCTCGGCCGGCGGCAGATCCAGGGCGGCGAGGGTGCGGACAGCGGTCCGCAGCTGACCCATGGTGGCCGCGGCTCTGGTCCCGTGCCCCATCACGTCTCCGACCACGAGCGCGACCCGGCTGCCCGGCAGCGGGATCACGTCGAACCAGTCACCGCCCACGCCCGTGAGGTCACTGGCCGGGAGGTAGCGGTGAGCGATCTCCAGGCCGAGCGGCGTGCCGAGGTTCGTCGGCAGCAGGCTGCTCTGCAGCGTCAGCGCCGTTCGTCTCTCCTGGTTGTAGAGGCGGGCGTTGTCGATACAGATGGCCGCTCGCGCGGCGAGCTCCTCGGCCAGCGCGACGTCCTGGTCGCCGAACTCCTCGCGGTCGGGTCTGCGGGCTAGCACCACGAAGCCCAGCACCTCACCGCGCGCCTTGAGCGGGACCACCAGGAAAGATGTCTGGTGCAGAAGCTCCGAGACCATCTCGCGCCCGCAGACCTGCTGCGCGATCTCCTTGGCCAGCTCGGAATCCAGGCGGCCGAACAGGACGGACCGCCGCGTCGCCATGGCCTGCGCGTACGGCGTCCAGGCGGGATAGACGCTCACCTCGTCGATGGGGAAGGCCGTGCGCCAGGCGTCGGACTGCGGGCCGGCGACCCCGGCTGCCAGGCGCCGCACCACCGCTGCCCCGTCCGTCTCCCGGTCGGAGACCTCGTCCTCGAGCAGCCGTTCCAGGACCAGGACCCCGGCGGTGTCGGCGAGCCGGGGCACGGCGACGTCGATGAGCTCGGCGGCGGTCTGCCCGATGTCCAGCGTGCTCCCTATGCGAGAGCTCGCCTCGTTCAGCAGGGCGAGCCGCTCCTGGCCGGCGCAGGCACCGAGGCCGTCCACGCTCACGGCCACGTCGGCGCTGACCATCGCCACCGTGCGGGCGTCCGCGCTCTGCGCCGCGTCCCACCGGAAGTCCACGTCCCGGGCGTCGGCCCCGGCACAGCGCGCCGACAGCACGCCGGCCCACCGGCGCCCGGCACCGACCTCGCCGAGTGCCTCCTTGACCCGGTCGCAGTCGTCACGGTGTACGAGCAGGTCCGCGAAGTCGTGTTCCAGGGCGAGGCTCGCGGTGAGTCCGAACAGGTCACCCGCGGCGGAGCTCCACGCGGTGATCCGGCCGTCGCAGTCGACCCCGAGCGTCGCCGGTGCGGGGCAGAGCGACGCCGACCGCACCTGGTCCTTGATCACAAATCTGGGCTTCACCGCGATGCGTCAGTTCGTCGCGTTCCGGCGCGCAACGACCGGCTGCGGGCCTGCACCACAGCGGGGCACGATGATGCCGTAGATGTCCTTCATGCCGTCCTTTCGCGGGGCCTACCTGCCGGACGACTCCGATGATCTCGCCCAGAGGTCGTCAATCGCCATGACTTTCCGCAAACTCAGCCGAATTCCCCGCTACGCGGGCCGGGATACCCCCGCGCCGACGGGCCGGCGCAAGGCTATCGTGGTCGGATATCGGTGCCCGATATATAAGTTCCGCCGCATACCGGCCGATCCCTGAAGGGGGCATGTCCTGTGACCGATGGCCTGGTCGAGCCAGGGGCCCGGGTGGGCCTGGTGACGATCGCCCGCGAGTGGGGCCGCATCGGCGTCATCGGGTTCGGCGGGCCGCCCGCCCATATCGCCCTGCTGCGGGCGTTGTGCGTCGAGCGCCGCGGCTGGCTCACCGCCGCGGAGTTCGAGGACGGGATCGCCGCGACCAACCTGCTCCCGGGGCCGGCCTCCACCCAGCTGGCCATCCTGTGCGGCTGGCGGCTGCGCGGCGCGCTCGGCGGGCTCGTGGGCGGCTGCTGCTTCATCGCGCCGGGCCTGATCATGATCCTTGCGCTGTCGGCATTGTTCCTGGCGGCGCACCCGCCCCGATGGGCGCTGGGCGCCGCGGCC